>JBASAY010000045.1:0-64835 GCA_049650865.1 Tunicatimonas sp. | reverse complement strand
TGAAAGCAAAATTGCACCTGAAAATGGCCAAAGCTGCTTTTGAAGAACTACGAAGCTGGCAAACAGTATGAGATGCGTCAACAGTAAAAACCACTTATCCAAATCTTTCGCAAGCGAAAGGTCAGTTATTAATGAATGGCGAAAAGTAGCCAGCCCAAAGTAAACCGGCCGGCGGGGGTTGAGCAGATGAATGAGCAGCAATAACACGATTTTTGGGATTCTTTAAAAGTCCGAAAACCCACCAAACATAGCAAAACCGCCGTCGTTTACTATCTTTGACCTCAGTCGAAAGCAACCACAACATTAAACTGAAAGATAAATATGGATTATGACGTTACCGTAATCGGTTCGGGCCCCGGGGGCTACGTATGTGCCATCCGCTGCGCCCAGCTAGGCCTGAAAACCGCTATTGTAGAGAAGTATAACGAATTGGGCGGCACCTGCCTTAACGTAGGTTGCATTCCCTCAAAGGCGCTGCTCGATTCTACCGAGCACTACCACAACGCGCACGAAAATTTTAAGGAGCACGGCATCAACCTGAAAAGCCTTAAGGTGGACATGCCCACCATGATCCAGCGCAAGCGCGACGTGGTAGAGAAAACCACCGAGGGCGTGGCCTTCCTGATGAAGAAGAACAAAATCACCGTGCACACCGGTATGGGGTCGTTCAAGGATAAGAACACCATCGTAGTAACCGACGGCGACGGGAAAGAAGCGTCGTTCACCACGCAAAATACCATCATCGCCACTGGCTCCAAGCCCTCTTCCCTACCCTTCATCGAGATCGACAAGGAGCGGGTGATCACCAGTACCGAGGCACTGGAGTTGCAGGATGTGCCCAAGCACATGATCATTATTGGCGGGGGCTACATCGGACTGGAGCTGGGCTCGGTCTACGCCCGCTTGGGAGCGAATATCACCGTGTTTGAGTACATGGACCGCATCGCGCCGCTCATCGATAAAAGCCTATCCAAAGAACTCACCAAGGTGCTTAAAAAACTGGACTTCGATTTTAAGCTGAAGCACAAAGTGACCTCGGTAGAGAACAAGGGGAAGGAAGTAGTAGTAAAGGCTGAAGACAAAGATGGCAACGAAGTAGAGGTAAAGGGCGATATTTGCCTGGTGTGCGTAGGCCGCCACGCCTACACCGAAAATCTCGGTCTTGATAAAGTAGGCATCAAGACCACCAAGCAGGGCAAAATTGAAGTGGACGACCACTACCGCACCCCAGTGGAGGGCATTTACGCCATCGGCGACGTGATCGACAAGGGGCCGATGCTGGCGCATAAGGCGGAAGAGGAAGGAGTATTTGTGGCTGAAACCCTGGCCGGGCAGAAGCCCCACATCAACTACCGGCTCATCCCGAGCGTGATCTATACCTGGCCCGAGGTGGCCAGCGTGGGCTACACCGAAGAAGAACTCAAGGAAGAGGGCCGCGCCTATAAAGTGGGTTCGTTCCCCTTCCGGGCCCTGGGCCGTGCCCGCGCGAGTGCCGACCTCGACGGGTTGGTGAAGGTGCTGGCCGACGAGCAGACCGATGAGGTGCTGGGAGTGCACATAATTGGCCCCCGCGCCGCCGATATGATTGCCGAAGCGGTGGTGGCCATGGAGTACCGCGCCTCGGCCGAAGACATTGCCCGCATGTCGCACGCCCACCCTACCTTCGCCGAAGCCATGAAAGAAGCCAGCCTGGCCGCTACGGAGAACAGAGCGTTGCACGTATAATCCAGATTCCGTACAGACGCGATTCATCGCGTCTCCACCGCGTCTCCACCGCGCCTGCTATTATGAAAGATCTATATCTCGCCCTTTTTGCCCTATTTTTCGCCTGCTCCGGTCCTGAAACGGCGGATACCGAATCGCTAGACGCGCTGGTTGACGATCAGAACTTCATCTACCAATTGCTGGCTAAGCAAAGCGATACGCTAGTGAATGAGGTAATCAACCACCCGAGCCGCTACGAACTGCAAGTCCTGTACACGCAGATCGACCGCGATTCGGCCAACCGGCCGTCGTTTACCTCGCACTACTACGGCATTGATACCAATACCTACTTCTATCCGGCCAGCACCGTGAAGCTACCGGTAGCCCTGTTGGCGCTGGAAAAGCTAAATGAGCTAGACGTTGAGGGACTGGACAAGTACACGCCGCTGCGCATGGACAGTGCCTTCGACGGACAAACGCGGGTAGAGTACGACTCAACCGCTGAGAACTTAAAGCCGTCGGTGGCGCAGTACGTGCGCAAAATCTTTGTGGTGAGCGACAACGATGCCTACAACCGCTTGTACGAATTTTTAGGACAAGATTATATCAATAACCAGTTAAAGGCTAAGGGCTACGATAACTTTAAGATTGTGCACCGACTATCGGTGTTTAATACCGTGGTGCAGAACCAGCACACCAACCCCGTCCAGTTCTACGATGATGCCAAGGTGCTGTATCAGCAAGACCTGATCCAGAGTGCCCGCAGCTACGACCTGAACGTTACGGGCACCACCAAGGGCGTGGGCTACTACCGCAACGACTCGCTGATTAACGAACCAAAGGATTTCTCCGGTAACAATACGTTGTCGGTACGTATCCTACAGGATATCCTGAAGTCGGTGCTCTTTCCTGAGGCGGTGCCCGAGGCGCAGCGCTTCAACCTAACCGACGACGACTACCGGTTTGTGTACCGCTATATGTCGCAACTGCCCCGCGAAACGGCGTACCCCAACTACGCCAGCGATACCACCGAAGACTACTACGATAGCTACTCGAAGTTCTTTCTGTTCGGCGATAGCAAAGACGAGATCAACGATAACGTTCGAATCTTCAACAAGATCGGGCAGGCCTACGGTTACCTCACCGACAATGCCTACGTGGTAGACTTTGACAACAACGTAGAATTTATGCTCACCGCGGTGATCCACGTCAACAAAAACCAGATCTACAACGACAATGAGTACGAGTATGACGAAGTAGGCTTGCCTTTTCTCGCGAAGCTCGGACAGGCGGTACTGGACTACGAACGGCAACGCGAGCGGAAATATCAACCGGATTTGAGAAGGTTCCGAGTGGATTATGATCGGTAGCTACCCTTAGGAACGAAGATTGCTGACTTCTACTATCAACTTCATTCAAATGTCCGCCCCTGTGGTCATCCCGAAGGGAACTTATTTCGACACGCTCAGGTAGCACTAACAAGCGAAAAGGTTCTTACAGAATGACAGTTAGAGGATAAATTTTATAAAATCCCGTAGTCCTGTGTTCAAGATTTATATTCTAATCTCTGTGCTCTTTACAGCGTCAGCCGGTTGTCAAAGACCTGCCAAGGACGAAGTGCCTCTTTCTTTGAAACGTTCTGACGAATTATTAGAATCCGTTAAGGACGAGTACGCCCCCGACAAACGCGTTGCCCTGTTCAATGTAGAAGCTAAAGCGCGAGATACCACTGTGGTGCTCACCGGCGAAACCGACCAGCCGCGTGCCAAGCGGGCGTTGCTACAACAACTAACCGCCGAAAATATCACTTACGTAGACAGCATCCGCACCCTGCCCGATGCATCGCTCGGTGCCGACACCCTGGGGATAGTTACCATTTCGGTGGCCAACATCCGCTCGCAGCCCAAACACTCGGGCGAGCTGGCCACGCAGGCCACAATGGGCACGCCGTTGCGCCTGTTGAAAAAAGAAGGCGACTGGCATCTAGTGCAAACTCCCGACAAGTACATTAGCTGGATGCAGGGCAGCTTTGTGCCGATGGATACGGCTGCTTACGCCACTTGGCAAGCCATGGATAAACTCATCTTCACCGCCCCCTACGGTTTCGCCTACCAGGATGAAACCTTCGACGCCCCGGTATCGGACCTGGTGATGGGCAACGTGATGGCGCTAAAGGGGCAGAACCGCGTGGCCTACTGGGTACAGTTTCCCGACGGCCGCGAGGGCTATGTGCAAACCGACGAGGCGATGCCCTACCGCGAGTGGGTCGCTCAAACCGAAGCTACCGAAGAATCACTAGTGAGCACGGCAATGCAACTCACCGGCGTGCCCTACTTGTGGGGCGGCACCTCGGCCAAGGGGGTAGACTGCAGCGGCTATACCAAGACGATCTACTTTATGAACGGCCACGTGCTACCCCGCGATGCCTCGCAGCAGGTGCATGCCGGAGAACTGGTAGACAACGCCAAGAACTTTGATCAGTTGCAACCCGGTGATCTGCTATTCTTCGGGCGGGCCGCCACCGACAGCACCCGCGAGCGGGTGACGCACGTGGGCATGTGGATTGGCCACGATGAGTTCATCCACGCCCCCGGCCTGGAAGCCCACGTGCGGGTGAGTAGCGTAGATCCCGAAGCCGATAACTTCGACGAACCCAACCTGAACCGCTACCTACGCAGCAAGCGCATGATCAACAGCCGCAACGAGGTGGTCGCGCTGCGGGAGGTGAAGTTGTTTTAGTTTACGCTTTTTTGCTTTGCTACAAAGCTCTGAGGCTCGAAACTGAAATAGGTTTCAATAACCTCATAGCTTCCGATGTAAAGTTCGCCACTACCGGTTTCCTCATCAAAATTGTATACTCGGTACAGGAGAAATTGCTGGCTGTTTTGCTTAGCGAAGTCAAGTTCGTTTCGCGTAAATATCAGGTTCGACCAGAATTCTCCTTTGGTAGTTTTAACCTCTATGTATACCGGTTCGCCCCGCCTATTGAACGATTTGATATCGTAGCCTAGGCCGTCGCCGATTACTTTGGAGGAATGCTCAATTTCTTCAACCAAATGCTCCAACTCTAGTCTCTTCAGCTTCTCTTGCTCGTACTGATACACAAACTCCTCACCCCGTTTACCAATTTTAAGGCGTGAAGCATTGACTTGCTCCCAGTTGGTAAGTCGTGGTTGGTTAGGGGTGACCTTTTCTTTAGCGGCGGTAGCAGGAACTGGTGTACGAGAAAGTGGTTTTGGATTAGATGGACTAATTGGCTGACTAGGTGTTACACTGTCAGGATTAGAGCTATTTTCTCGTGCAGACCTAGTTTTGGAGGAAGCATTTTTTGTCACCGTAGTTTTTGAATAAGGCCGATAAGTATCACTAGCGGCGGTAGCTTGACCTATTTTGCTTCTATTAGTGATGATTTCTTTAGCCTTCTCGATATCGCGCTTGAGTATAGGATAAGCGGAACCGATCTTTTTTTGCGCCTCTGCTACATAATTTAGAAATCCAGGATGGCTTGATAAGAACCGAGGTGTTTCACTCAAATTAAAATCTCTTCCTAGCTTAGCTTTTATTTTTGTTCCTACCAACTCCTCCTGAGAAAGGTATCTTTTCTCTAAACTTTTCAGAATTCTGTAAGATTCCGTCTTTTTGAATATGAAGCGGTAAATTCTATGGTATAGCTTTTGGGTTACATGGGCGAGACCTAACGATAGAGGAATACCATAGAAGCATAAAATAAATGATAAAGTAAAGCCAAATAATAAGTACACAACGTAGCAGACACCAAAGTGTAAAACAACTGAAGTAAAACAACCTGAAGATGAGTATACTTCATTTTCTTCTGCGGAGTACTTCTTCTGGAGATTCCTATACCTTTGATACTCCGGCTCATTAAACAGCGCGAAGTCATTCATATCTAAGTCCATACTTTGAGCGATTCGCGGTATACTTTGTAATCTATCTTGCGTAGACGAATATAGTTAACTTCACTATTTATCCTAAATGCGTAGCTATGGCGAATACCACCTCAACCAAAATAGAGCTTACCTTTCCTAAGAAAAAACTTAGGAAGCTAAAGAAATTTCTTGAAGAAGAAGGCGGTGAGATAGTAGCTCAAAGAAAGGAGAGCCATATGGCCGAACCGAAAGGGTCAATCACCCAAGGAAGTCATCAAACCAGCGAAAAGCCGTCAGATTTCGCGGGGATCTGGAAGAACGACGACCGTAACATTGAGGATATGAGACGAAGAGCCTGGGACAACCGCGGCATTAAATGGTAAAGAAAAAGCTAACCAGAGTTCTCTGCGATACAAACATTTTCATTCGGCTTTTTAGAGGCAACGAAGACGTAAGTCAGCGATTGGATGATATTGGTTTTGCTGATCTCTACCTGAGTGCTGTCTCTATTGCTGAAATCTACAGTGGTATGAGAAAGGGCGAAGTCAGAAAGACAGTTTCACTCATCAAGAAGTTTAACAGAGTTGATTTTGATAAGGAGGCCTCACAACGCTTCACCAGAATTATGTTTGATTATCGAGAGCTAAACCCTAGTATTCCTGATGCCATGATTGCCGCTATTGCGATAACCAATCAGTGCCGCTTGTATTCACTAAACCGCAAGCATTTTAAGTATATCAAAGAGCTTAATCTGCTCAAATAGCAAATCTACTCCTGCAACTCCGCCAGGTGCTTGTAAAACAGCGTGATCGTTTCGATGCCCTTTAGGTAGTTAAACACTCCGTAGCTTTCGTTAGGCGAGTGGATCGCATCCTCGTCTAGCCCAAAGCCCATCAGCACCGAATCAATGCCTAAGGTTTGCTGGAACAACGACACAATCGGAATGCTGCCGCCCTCGCGGGTCAGGAAGGGCTTCTTGCCCCAGGCCTCCTCAAACGCCTTACTGGCCGCCTGCACTCCCACCGAGTCGGAGGGTACCACCGCCGCCTGCCCGCCGTGGTGCGAAGTAACTTCTACTTTGACCGTGGGCGGAGCGATCTGCTGCATATGCTTAATAAACAGTTCGTCTACCTCTTCGTGATTCTGGTTAGGCACCAGGCGCATCGATATCTTGGCGTAGGACTTAGACGGCAGCACCGTTTTGGCCCCTTCCTGGATGTAGCCTCCCCACATACCGTTTACGTCGAGCGTGGGACGAATGCCGATGCGCTCGGGAGTGGTGTAGCCTGCTTCGCCCGCTAGTTCGTCTACCTCAAGCGCCCGCTTGTATTCCTCATCGTCGTGCGGTGCGCGGTTAATTTCCTGCCGTTCCTCATCGCTTAGCTCTACCACCTTGTCGTAAAAGCCCGGAATGGAGATGCGACCCTGATCGTCCTTGAGCGAAGCGATCATTTTGCACAGCACGTTGATCGGGTTAGCCACCGTGCCGCCGTACATGCCGGAGTGCAGATCGCGATTCGGACCCGTCACCTCTACCTCCAAGTAGCTCATGCCGCGCAGTCCTACCGTAATTGAGGGGTGCTCGTTGCTGATAATGTCAGTATCCGAAATAAGCACCACGTCGGCGGTAAGCATCTCACGGTTGGCCGCTACGAAAGGTGACAAATGGTCAGAACCAATCTCTTCTTCTCCCTCAATTAAAAACTTGAGGTTGCAAGGCACGCGTCCCTGCGCGTTCATTGTCTCCAGCGCTTTCACGTGCATGTACATCTGCCCCTTGTCGTCGCAGGCACCGCGGGCGTAGATTTTGCCCTCGCGGATTTCCGGCTCAAAGGGGGGCGAGTCCCACAGCTCCAGCGGGTCGGCGGGCTGCACGTCGTAGTGTCCGTACACCAGCACGGTAGGGGCCTGCGGGTCCGTCATTTTCTCGGCGTACACAATCGGGTGCCCTGCGGTTTCGTGAATTTCGGCCCGATCAACGCCTGCTTCTTCCAGCTTCTGCCGAACAAACTCGGCGGCTCGCTGCACATCGCCTTTATATTTGGCGGCGGTGCTTACCGAAGGGATGCGGAGCAGTTCGAATAGTTCGTCTAAAAAGCGTTTTTGGTGCTGGTCTACGTAAGATTGGGCAGTCATTGCAAAAGTGGGTCTAAGGGATAATTTCCCTTTAGAACGGGCGCGCTTCGGATAGGTTTGCTAGGAATGAAAAAGGTTTGAGAGAACCGTTAGCCGCGGCGGGAGCTAAACAGGTAGGTTCGGCTCTCGGTGCCATGCACCAAGCGGACGATATTCTTCTTGTGCGTAAAGGCCAGCACGGCAAACATCACGAAACCAAAAACGATCAGCAGCGGCTCATCGGTGACAAAGGGCGGCACCAGCCACACCAGCAGCGGAAACGATAAGGTAGCCAACAGTGCGCTCAACGACACATATTTTGTCAGATAAAGCATGATCAGGAAGATGCCTACGCACACCAACGCTACCCACAGCTCAGCTGACAACGTCATGCCCAGCAGGGTGGCGACGCCTTTGCCTCCCCTAAAATTAGTATACACCGGAAACACGTGCCCCATCACGGCCACCAAACCAAGCAACAACTTATACTCAGTAATTGCGGAAGGAGTAATAGCCCCGGTGTGCAGCAAGGCAAAAGCCAACATGGTGGCCGCACTGCCCTTTAGAATGTCGATGAGCAGCACCACGGTGCCCGCCCGCTTGCCCAGCACCCGGAAGGTATTGGTAGCCCCAGCATTGCCGCTGCCGTAGTCGCGCACGTCGATATCAAAGAAACGGCGGCTATACCACACGGCGGTAGGAATGGAGCCCAGCAGGTAAGCAACAACAATAGCCGAAAAAATAAGGAGCGTTTGCATGCAGTGCGCTAAATCAAAACTAGAAAAATACTAAAATCCATCCTGAGCCTCATCCTTCTCCGCGGGCGTCTGCTCTTGCTCGGTGAGTAAGGGCGGGGCCACGTCGAAATTGTAGGGCTCATTGATGTCAAGATACGTTTTTCTGAAACGGTTTACAAAGCCCAGGGTTTCGGCAATGTCACTCAGGTAAAACGCGAAGTCGTCCGAACCGGCCTTGTCGATCTTCGACTTAGAACCCACGGCATCACAGAACGCTTCGTTGTAAGCCCACACCGCCAGGCGGTTATTCTGGTAACTAAAGTAGTACCACGAGTCAGCGGTGGCCTGGATAAATAAGTTGAGAATATTGCCGGTCTCCGTGGGTTTGATCTCTATGTACCCAGTGGCCCGCCCGTTGATATCCTCAAAACCTACGTTAGAGATGCCCAGCGAGGCGGTGCTGTACCACGCTTTCTGCTCGGGCGACCAACTCAGCTGCACATCCGACAGGCCAATGGTCTGTTCCAGACGCGAATCAATGGAAAGCACCGGGGTGTACTCCGTCGCCGAGGCTTGGTCGTATTCCTTGGCTTTCTCGTCGCCGACGAGCTCGGCAATCTTGTAAAGCAAGCGGGTGCGGTCGGTGTTGGCAGCGGGGGCTCCCGAGCGGTTTAGGGCAGCGTTCAAATCTTTGCCCATCAGTTCTACCGTCTGCCCGGGCAGGTCGATATCAAACAACATAAACGCATCAAGGGCAAACAAGCTAGAGTCTAACCGGCCCTGCCCCGAGCCAACGGTAGTAAGTTCTACGCCCTCTTCCGGACCCGGCATCAGGTTGAGTGGCCCCTCGAAGCTAATGGTTTGGGTGCTTTCGTTAAAGGTAAATACCTCGCCCGCCAGCGCATCCGGTTTATCTTTCTTAGGCGAGCGGATGGTATACTCCTGCTGCTCCTCATCATACGACAACTGGCCAGTGGGTTTAAACAGGTCGTAATCGTCGGGCGAGCGGCGGTCGGTAACGAAGGTCGTATACAAGCTATTATCCTTCCCGTCCACATGAAGCCCGGCCACTAGCGGGTCGCCTGTATCGGTTTGGCTGTTGTCGAAGTCGAAGATCAGCTGCTTCTGCCCCGCGTCGCTACTGTAGCTAATCCAGGTGTTGTAGCCCGGAATGGTCTTGAAGTCCAGCTTCACCTCCCCGTCTAGCTCCAGGGCTTCCTTCACGGCGTGCATTTTCACCTTGCCGCGGTAGAGCATACCCGGCGAGATAACCACCTGTTGGTCTTCGCTTACCTGCCCGTCTGCCACGGTGTGCATGGTGTATGAGCGGCGGTTTTCCCGAATGCTGTCGCGCTCGAAGCTAGTCAGCTCAATGGCAAAAGTGTCGCTGGCCGACACCAACTCATAGGTGGCTTTCCCTCTAAACTCGTTGCGCGACAAGATGTCGATGGTACCGTTGTACAAGTTGTGGTACTCGTTCAGGGTATCGATCACCAGCGTAGCGTTGGTGAAGCGGTCGAGCTTGGCATTTTCCAGGATCTGCACCCGGTTGTTTTCCGGGGTGATCTTCGCATCGGCCACGGTGATAAACGGCACGCCCGATACATCTAGCTGCTGCAGGGGAATGCGGTAGATGGCTTCTTCTGCGCTAAACGCCAGGGAGTCGAGGTCTTCGCGGGTGGCGTAGAAGTAGGAGTTCTCGATGGCCACATCGGCGGGTTTACTCATCCGCACGGTTTCATCCTCCAGGTTCCACTGGGCATTGGTAATAGAGGTGCGGAACATGGCGTAGGGAAACTCAATGGCTGCCACGCCCTCTACCTCCGGACTAATATCAGCCAGATTGGCGTTCAGATCGAACTCCAGCCTGACATCCTCTCCCGCCAAGGCAGGTTTCTTAGGACTATCAGACTTAATCTCAAAGTTAGCGTTGCGCGCCGAAAAGCTGGTTTCCCGAAAGCGCATATTCGCCGAGAACGCTTCCGAGCCCCGCGTCGCCAGGGTGCCAGCGCCCAGCAAACCAGTTTGGGTCACGATGAGCACGCTGTCGAGCGAGGCGGTCTGGTCGTACAAATCGAAGGGCTTTGCCCGGTTGTGGATGATCATGCTATCCTGTTGAGGAAGCCACTTTAGGCGGTAGTTCTCTACGTAGGCCTG
Organism: Tunicatimonas sp.; assembly: GCA_049650865.1. Taxonomy (GTDB): domain Bacteria; phylum Bacteroidota; class Bacteroidia; order Cytophagales; family Cyclobacteriaceae; genus Tunicatimonas. The sequence continues at coordinate 54,235 of JBASAY010000045.1, read as the reverse complement.
CGGGAAGCTCGCCGACCCAACGGACCCGGCCCGCATCTGGGCCACCGTACCTACCGTGGTTACCGAATCCATATAGAAGGTGAAGTCCTCAGCCTCCAGGTTGGTGGTCAGGAAGTCGATGGTTCCTTCCCCGTGCAAGCCATTGGCGTCTAGCACCAGATTGTTGCGGTAGATTCCTGCGCCCTCGTACATCTGGTAGCCCGCGGGGTCTACCGCGTGGTTAAAGCCCATCGAGTTGTCGGCCCGCACCTGCAGTGTTTCCTCGATGGGTGGAAAGATACCACTATAAAGCGTTCCCTTAAAGCCAATGGCCGAGGGGTCGGCGTTGTTCAGGCTGTCAATAGCAAAGGGCGGAATAACGAAGTAGACTGACTTATCGTAGGCTCCGTCTAAAATATTTTTAGAATCGAAGTACACAATGGCTCCGGTTTCGGCGCTAAAGCGGGGGTAGTCGGGACGGCTCTTGCGCGCCGCCTTATTGTTGGGATCGTTGATGTAAAGCGTTCCTGAAGTTTTGTCCTGCCCGTCTTCCGAAGAACTCTGCAGGGTGTTGTCTACCTTGCGGCGGTTGCCGTTCTCATCGGCCAGCAGGAAGCTGATAGAATCAATCTGGGGTAGGTCTACCTTAAAACTGTCGTAGCTAAAGGTGAAGTCTTTGCCCACAAACTCGAAGTTACCCGAATACAGCGTGCCGTTAAAGCGGAAGTCGCGGTTGCCCAGCATCGTTACCTGGTTGTCGTCGGGCTTGATCGACACGTTCAGAATATCGGTGATATTAAACTTCTCGATGCCACGAATGTCCAGCTCCTCTTGGTCGAGGCGAATGGTCGCATTGGGGCCGTCGGTTTCGTAAGAGGCAATAAGCAGATCATCGTAATCCTTCCGCTTGGCTTTGGAAAGCACGTAGTGGAAGCCCTTGCGCTTGATGGTCAGGAAGCCCGTTTGTGGTTCATAATCCACGTAGCCCCGTTCGGCGAGGTCTTTCATGGCGGCGCGCACCACCTTGGGTTGCTGCCGGATGGCCTGCGCCAGGTCGTCGGCGTAAAACGACGAATTTTGCGTTTTGCGGGCGTGGCCCACCGCCATAATAAGCGGATGGAAGTCGTACATCCGGGCCAAGTCGTTAAACGAACCTTCGTTAAAATACTCGTGCGACTCGAACAGCACCGGCACCTTGTCGCGGGCGGTAAGCGTAGACACGTTGAGGCTGTCGGTGCGCATGTTCCACGCTACCAAATCGGTATGAATGTCCATCTTGAGGTTAGACGAAACGAACGGAATGCGCTTGAAACTGCCCTTGCCCGACTGTAGAATTAACTGAGAAGAGTCGATGACGTATTTAAACTGGGCTCCGGGGTGGTAGATAGAGTCGCTACGCTGGTAGATAGCCACGCTCGCCCGGCCGCTTTCAATGAGCGAGTCGCCGATGGCAAAGCGCTTGGAAACCGTTCTCACCTTTTTCTTCTGGCCCTCCCAGATTTCAACGGTAGTTTCTCCCTCCAGCAGCGAGGTGCTGCTGACGCGGGCACCCTGGAGCGAGAAGCCGCCCACGCAGTTAACGCGGTGGGGATTTACCGCTGGGTTGTTAAAAACGTCGACCGAAATATCGCTTCTGTACGACTTGAAACGCGGGTAGCGGGCGTCCTGGGGGCGGGTATGGCGCTGACTGGCAAACTGAAACACTCCTTCTACCGGCTCGGCAATTTTACCCACGTAGGTCATGTGCGCCTTCTCGGCACTTAGCCGGGGGTTACGGATATCGAAGTTATATTTGCCCAGGGTGCAATACACCGAGTCGGGACTCAGCCCGGTCATCACCCAATCGAACTTGCCCCCCTCACCTACCAAGATTTGGTCTTTCAGGAGCAACGCCCCGCTGGTACTCATTAAATTAGCCGAGTCGAAGGGAGTAGAAAAGGTAAGCGAAGCTTTACTGAGGCGCATCACCGCGCCGGTGATCTCCGGCTGCACGGGTTCCTCAATAATATAGTCGAGCACGGTTGTCTCTTCTTCTGCTGGTGTATCAGCCCCCGGTTCTTCGGTGCCTTCGTCCTCGCTTTCCCAGTCGTCTTCGCCGCCCCAACCATCGCTCCAGTCGTTTTCTTCCTCAGCCCCCCAATCGTCAACTGGGGCTGCTTCTGTCTCTGAATCTTGACTCAGAAATTCGTCTTCGCCCGCACTAAGTTCGGCCTCGCTGCTAATTTCTTCTGCCACGGCGGGTTCAATAAACTCGAACGATACGTCTTTTGCGGTGGCGTATAAGGTGTTGTAATTAGAAAAATACAGGGCGTCGTGCTGGAAATACGTAAGCAGTGTTTTTAGAGACGTACCCACCTGCCGCCGGTCGTAGTGATCAACGGATTTGTCGATCATATTGAGCATGCCATCCAGTGATGAAGGCGAAAGCTGAGCCGAATCTACGGCACTCAGCAGGGTGAGGTGCAAATCCACGATGTAGGGCTGGAACTTGTAATTTTTCGCCTGCATCTGGGCGGTAATGCCCTCGAATGTTTTTTTCTGCGCATCAGTGAGCGGACCGGTCGTCCAGAAGTTGGCAAACTGCCGACCGAACTCGACGGTGGCACTGTCGCTGGCGCGGGCCGTCCAGGCTTGCACTTGCTCGCCGTAGTCTAGGCTATCCACGCGCTGGTAGCGTTGCCCATGGGCTATTGGGGTGATTATCAGAGATATGAGAATGAAAAGTATTGCTCGCATAAAGTATACACCGGTTTGGGGAATAACGCTTTTTCGGTAGAAAAATTTACCACTATTAAAACTTCTCCCCGGCCGGAAAGCCTCCGTTGTGGGTAGGTGTAAGGTTTCACTTGCAATAGTTCGCTCGTCAAGCGTTCAACGCGGCTCGAGTGAATTCAGCGAATGACCTACGGAAGGGAGGAAATCGTACTATACTCCTTAAGGTAGATTAGTGATTCCTTATTCCTGGTCGTAGGGTAGCGAAGCGTCCTACGACCCACTACGAACCATTTTATTCAAGAAAATGCCAATTTAGAAATCACTTTTTCATCCTTTAACGAGTATAGTTTTACGTATCTTACGCTAAAATTCGTCTGCTAAGCTTACGGTAGATCCATCGCTCCGCGCCGCTTCACGGTAGACGAATACCGTCGTATGGCCCAAGCGGGTACTGCTGAAGTATGGATTATAGATAGGCTGTGCAAAATTGGGGTTTAGGCTTCTTAGATTCACCCCACACTTTTGAACAGTTCTCTTCTTTTTTGGAGCAGGCTTTTGGGTACATTTTCTTTTTTCCACTGCTGCAAATCTACCATTTTCGTTTTCTCCATTGCCTGTTTGATTTCTTCTTGCTGAGGTTTGGCCGTCAGGTTAGCCATTGTCAGGCAGGAGTCGGTAACCACTTGACCTGGGGCTTGGCGTAGTTGATTTTTGTACTTACCAAACAATGACTCTATACTATCTGAGCAGCAGAGGCGGCAAGTATCCTCTGAGAGGCGCGAGAGGTTTTCCTGTAGATAGGCTTCTGCCCCCTGCTTGAAAAAGTCATTCGCCTCACTTTCTTCTAAGATTACTCGGCATTGCTGAGCAGCCTGCTCACTAAGGCCTTTGTTTTTCAGGACTTTGAGCAGAGCGTGCATCGTCTGGCATTGCTCATGCATCTGGATGAGCATATCCTGATAGGGTAGCAGCCAAGCAATCTTTTCCCGGATACTTTCACTGAGTAATTCAGGCTTTTCTTCCAGCAGACAAAGCAGCTTGCACCCCCACTGGCAGAGCGGCTCTAGGTTCAGAAAGCGTCCTTTAGCTCTTTGTACCGGGGGCATTACCAGTGAGCCCTCCCCCAGCAGGGTCTGACGTTTGAACAAGGCACATGCTTTGGTGAATGCTTGGAATTCTTCATCTTTTTTATACTGCTTTTCCAAGAGCTTGCCCAGCGCATGAGTGCAGTCTTGTATCTGAGTAATCTCACTGACTCTCAAAGCTTTGAGTAAGTTTGTGCCCCCGTCGCTGATGGCATAACTAATAGCGTAGCCACGCCCCTGAAGTTGAACCAACTCTTGTCGGATCGCTTCTGCTTTCCAAGAGGCAGACAGGCGCACAGAGAGCACTCGAACCTGCTCTAGGCTCAGGGCTTGTCCAAACTGATACCCCAAGAGAGGCACCCCTAAAACCACAAGCAGTTTTTGCTGACCTACCCCTACGCTTTCGTCCAGGATGATGGCCCAACGCTCTTGAGAACAAGCACTTTGATGCAGCCGCCAATGGCCCAGCTTCTTTTCCCAATGGCGGATACTGGAGATACTTGGAATACTCAGTTCAAGACCCAAGTACACACTCATCACCCGCAGTACCTCTAAACACCCCCTCAAACTGCAATGGGCTCGCCTGAGCAACAATGCTAAACTAATTAAGGCAACCGGATAGCTGTGTCTGGCGGGCTTGCTCTGTGGGGTAAGCCCTGGAACAGTAGGCTTTTGGCCGATAACCAGCCGCTCTTTTTGGCTCCGCTTATACTTGCTCTTCCAATGATCCCGACCTATTGTCAATGCTTGTATCCGTTTACGGTAAGCGTCTCTTTCCCTTCGGTATTGCTTGGCTTTTTCTTTCCACCGAGCTACCTTTACTGCTTCATTTCTCATTCCTCGCATAGATGGTTTCGCAACTCAAATATGCGGGGAATTTTTTTATTCTCTTAACTTGAATTTTGCACAGCCTAATTATAGATGGGGGGGTGAAAGAACTCATTGGCTGACACCCTAGGTTGCTTATTCTTCTGGCTTTCTAAGACGTAACACCGTCCATCGTTCGCGGTAGTCGGCCCGAACCCCGGTTAGTCCCTGCGCCGTTGCGGCTTCCCGTAGCAGCGGTAAGTCTTTTTCGTAAAAACCACTTAATAGCAGTAAGCCACCCGGAGCCAGGTGCCTAACGTACTGGTCCATCTCGTCGAGCAGCACGTTGCGGTTAATGTTGGCCAGGATAATGTCGAACGGGTCGGGATCGGCCACGTCGGACACGGTGCCCTGAAAGAGCTGAATAGTACCAGCCCCGTTAAGCTCGAAATTTTCTTGACTGTTTTCTGCCGCCCAAGTGTCGGTATCGAAGGCCAACACGTGGGCGGCACCGCGCTGGTGGGCCATGATCGACAGGATACCCGTGCCGCAACCGGCGTCCATCACGCGCTTGCCGTGGTGGTCGATGCTGAGTTGCTCACGTAGCATCAGGTAGGTGGTGGCGTGGTGCCCGGTGCCGAACGACATCTTAGGGTTGATCACGATATCGTAGGGGTACGTGGGCTCGGCAGCGTGGAAGGAGGCCCGCACCCGGCACTGGTCTGCAACAACAATCGGCTCAAAGTTCTTTTCCCACTCCGCGTTCCAGTTCTGCTCCGCTACGGTCTGCGTGGTGTAGCTAACCTCAGCCTGCGGGCGGTACCGATCAAGAATCCGCTGAAGCTCAGCCTCGTCAAAGTCATTGGCCGGGCGGTAGGTCTCGAAGCCTTGGTCGGTTTCCAGAAAACCATCGTAGTCACACTCGGCCAGCTCCGCGATGAGTAGATCTACCAGATCGGAGGGGCAGGTGATCTGAACGGTGGTGTAGTGCTGGTTCATGAGTAGGTACTTCAGTCGCCTTTGGGGAGGCTTACGCGAGGAGGTCGGTGAGGACACTAACATTTAAGAGGTAGAGACACAAATACGCGGTTAGTGCCTTGACTCGTATAGTCTTTTGTGCTCCGAAATTCATGATTCCTTGTACTCGGCTTCCGACTCGACCTTCAATATTGAAAGAATATCGAATGTCGAGCAAGGAATGTTGAATGATGAAGTGTTTTGAACAGCTTAAAATGACTTGGCGATGTCCACAAAGTCGCGCGACTTGAGCGAGGCACCGCCGATCAGCCCGCCGTCTACGTCGAGGCAGGAGAACAATTCTTTGGCATTGTCCGGCTTCACGCTGCCACCGTAGAGGATAGAAGTGTCGTTGGCCACCGCTTCGCCGTACTGCTCGACCAACTGCTTGCGAATGGCGGCGTGCATCTCCTGCACCTGATTGGCCGAGGCCGTTTTGCCGGTACCGATGGCCCAGATTGGTTCGTAGGCGATCACTACTTTGGCGAAGTCTTCGGCCGAAAGGTGAAACAGACTGGCCTGAATCTGCTGGCTTACGTACGCGGCCTGCTTTTCTTGCTCCCGCACCTGCAAAGGTTCGCCGCAGCAGAAGATAGGGGTAAGCTTGGCTTCCAGGGCGGCGTTGACCTTTTTGGCCAGCAGTTCGCTGCTTTCGCCGTAGTACTCGCGCCGCTCGCTGTGACCCAGAATCACGTAAGTAACTCCGATAGAAGCCAGCATGTTGGCGGCAATCTCTCCGGTGTAGGCCCCGGCCGCGTGCTCGTTGCAGTTCTGCGCGCCCAACGACATCTGGGCACTCCCCTGGGTGGCACCGTACAGCACCGGCAGGTGGATGAAGGGAGGGCAGAGCACCACCTGCACGTCGTCGCGCAGCTCCGATTCAATCATATGGACAACCTCTGAGGTTAGAATCTTCCCTTCCTCAATGGTTTTATTCATCTTCCAGTTGCCCGCTACTATTTTGTGTCGCATTACCGTTGGTTTGGTGAGGGGGGAAAGGTACGGCGAAAAACGGAAGGAAGGAAAAAATTGTTAAATGGTTCGATTGCTCAATTGCTGGGGCAACAATTGAGCAATCGAACCATTGGGCCGCCGTCCTTCACAGCGCAATGCTTGCCGCCCAAACAAACCCCCTTTTTCTTAGGAACCTCCCGTTCGGAAGGTCCACACATCGCCTACGGTACGGCGGTTCTGGTCGTGCACGATCACCTGCCAGAGGTAGGTGCGCGCCGTGTCCAAACCGGTTACCTCCAGGCTGGTCTCGGTCAGATTTTCGCCCAGCACCCGCGCCTCGGGCTGCTCGTTGGTGTAGAGCAGCACCTCGTAGCGCAGCTGCGCATCAGCCCGTGCCCGCTCTACCACCCAGCGCAGCGTTAGGTCGGTTGCCTGATCGCGGGCCGCTCGGGTGGGTTGCGGCTGGGCGGGCACGTTCACCGCCGTCACATCAGCCGGATTCAGCAGCATGGCCACCGGGGTCACCTTGTTCTCATTCACCGCCACGGCCACGCTGTCGGTGGCGTAGCCAAACTTCTCTACGATCAGGGTGTAGTTGCCAGTGGCCAGCGAGTCGATGGCAAACTGCCCGGTGGGGCCGGTGATTAATGCTACGCTGGGGGGATTGGTGGTGATGCTGGCTCCCGCCACCGCCTGGTTGCTCACCGCATCGAACAGGGTGCCAAACAAGCTGCCCAGCGACGAGGCGCGGGGCTCCAGGGTGAAGACCACCCGGGTGGTTTGGTCGGCGGCTACGGTCACCGTAACGGTTTCACTGCGGAAGGCGGCCAGCTTGGCGGTAACGGTGTACTCTCCGGTGTTGAGGCCCTCAATAACGAACTGCCCGGCACTATCGGTGAGCACCACCGAGGAGGAGGGCGAAGTTTCTACGCGGGCGTTGGCCACCGCTTCCCCCGAGGGGTTGGTAACGTTGCCCCGCAGGCTGCCCACCGCCACCGGGTTGATGGTAGTTTCTTGACAGGCAACGAGTAGTAGGATAGCGAAGGCGAAGATAAGGTGTCTCATGAGGTGTGCGTAGTGAGCAGTGCGACCGGCAAGGACGGTAGCATTTGGTTAGATTATTTACCCTTAATGCTCAATTTTGTCGTGGAGGTAAACCGAGTCGGCTCGAAATATTTTCAGTTCGATCACGTAGGTGTCTTTTTCGGTGACGTTGATAGACGTGTTAGATAGCGACACCTCGCCGTGGGCAGGGGCGGTGAAGCTACCCGCCTGGGTGCTGCTGGAGCTACCCGAGCGGCCCTGCTTGGTGGTGACCATCTCGTAGCGGAAGGTGGCGTCCTGCTGGCTATCGTTGGCAAACTTGCCCTGGATAGTGAGCATGTCGTGGGTTTGCTCTGCATCAATCCAGGCGCGGTGCTCGGGGGTGGTTTGAGAGATGAAGAAAGTGGCGACGAATAGGGTGAGTAGGGTTTTCATGGTTGTTGGGTTAAGAAAAAGGGAGACCGGAGGACGGAGGCCGCAAACCGGATGTTATATTTGACTCAGTATCGGGCGCAGTTGCAACGCGTTCGCCTTCACATCAAGGTTGCGGCGCAGGAATGCCCACAAAGCCCTGCTCGATGGTGATGCTCATGCCTTGCCCCTGCTGGTGCACCTCGTAGGCCGGGGCCAGCGGGTCGTGCTCGGTTTGGATCAACTCATGGCCCTGCCCTTCCTGGGTGACGCGGTAGCGCAGGTCGTTGCCCACTAGGTCTTGCTCAATGAGGTTGTCTTGGCCGCGCTGGGCGATGTCCAGGCGGTTGTTGTCACCCACCACGGTGCCGGAGTATTGATTGTTGGTGCCGTCCTGGGTGATGCGCAGCTGGCCGTTCTGGCCCTGCTGGGTAGCCTGTAGGATGTTGGCCTCACCGCGCTGCTGCACCCGCACGTAGCTGTCCTGGGCTTGCACCGCCGACTGGTTATCCAAGCCATCTTGCCGCACGTCGGTGGTGCCTACCGGGCCGGTAGCAAAGGCGGCCGAGGGATTGCGCAGAATTTCTTCTTCCACATCGGCAGGGGCTTGGGCTAGCAGCAGGGTGGGCGAAAGGGCGAAGGCGATGATGAAGCGTTTCATAAGTACAAGAATTGATTTAGAGTGGATGGAAACTTAACGACAAAGTTAACACGTAACAATCTGGTGCGCGTTTGTAACCTTTCGCAAACGCGCACCAGCTTGAAACGAACGTAAAACTTAAGGGAGGGATACTCCTTGCAATACGATGCTGAAGTTTTCGGTGCCCCGCTGTTGGAGGTCGGTCACATTGTTAGTGCCTGCTTGAATGGTTGCCGCATAGTGCCCATCGCCTTGCTGGCTAATGGTCGCTTCGCTGCGGAAAGCATGCGTATCGGCAGGGGTAACCGAAATTACGTTTCCATCAGCATCACGGACGAACGAACGGCCCACCCCCTGGTTAATTTCTGCCTCGTTGTTGTCTCCCTTCTGAGTGAGGGTGGCGGCGTTGTCATCAGCAGAGCCAATATAGCCTTGGTAGATATCTGCCTCGTTGTCGTTTCCGCTTTGCGCAAGCGTAATTGTGTTGTTTACGGCGATGCCAAGCTGCCAGCCCTGACGGACGCTCACTGAATTTTTACCTCCAGTTTGGGCAACCGTAGCAGTATTGTCTTGGGCAGTGGCATCAAACTCGCCCTGAGAGGTGAATGCTACGTTTTGGTTCCCTTTTTGGGTAAGCGTAGTCGTATTTCCCACGGCCGTGCCATCAGCAAAGTCGGCCTGAGAGACAACCGCCCGGTTTTCGTCTCCGCTTTGGGTAAGCGAAGCGGTGTTAGCCCGAGAAGTGCTACTGTAACCGCCGTGTACTATAACCGCCCAATTGTCGTCTCCTACTTGAGTCAGGGTCGCTCTGTTACCTTCAGCAAGGCCATTAACGCCCTGAGATATAGACGCTTCGTTGTCATTTCCGGTTTGGCGGAGCGTGGCCGCGTTATCCTTAGCGATACCATCGAGGGTACCGCCAAAGCTAACGCCCTGCGTGATGGTTGCATCGTTACCGTCTCCGCGTTGGGTAAGCGTACCGATATTATTTTGGGCAGTGCCATTGTAGCCGTCTTCTGAAGACCCCTGAGTGATATTTGCAGTATTACTGTCTCCGGATTGATTGAGCGTGGCGGTATTGTTTTCAGCAAGGCCGTGGCTAACCCCCTGCAAAATACTGCCAATATTGTTGGCCCCCTCGAGCTGCTTCAGCGTAGTGGTATTGCTCCGGGCCGTCCCATTGTCGGCCCCCTGTACAGTGGTCGCGTCATTGCCCGTGCCGCCCTGCCGTATGCTAAACTCGTTGCCCACAGCCGAGCCGCCGGATGTTCCTTGTTCGACGTTAACCCGCTGGTTAACTCCTACTTGCCGGATGAACACCTCATTGAGCATCCCGCCGGTGGTAACGGTAGCCGACGCCCCTGTGCTGCTTTCTTTGGCGGTGCCCTGAATGAGGGTTAGCTTTTCGTCGGTGCCGGTTTGCTGCACGGTGTGGGCATTATCGGTGCCATTCTGTTTAATGTCGACTTGGTTTTGCGCTTGTGCGGTGCCAAATAGCAGCAGCGCGGCGGTGGTGAATAGGTACTTCATGGGTTGTAAGTGTAAATAGAAATTGAGAAAAAACTTCCTGGACCGTCCGGAAAGCTAGCAACCAGAACAAAAGAGTTGCGGAAGAATAGTGGCGCCCTGCATCACCTGCGACCTATTGCCGCTGCCGTTTTGTTGCAGTAAGAGCGATTGATCGCTACCGGCCTGCACAACCAAGGCATCGTGGCTATCGTCCTGTTGGTGAACACTGGCGTGGTTGCGGAGCGAGGTGACATCAGAGAACTCAACGAAGCCTTCGTCTATACGTACTCTATTGGCACCCTGAATAATAGTAACCTGATGACCTTCCCCCTCTTGACTGGCGATCGCTACATCATGGGTTGAGGATGCTGGCTCCCTAAAGCTGGGGCCACCCTGGACGATGTTTGTCCGGGACAATACTCCTTTTTGATCAACCTCAGCAGTGCTCCCGGTAGCAGTAGCCCCTACGCCTTGGTATAGGTTGGCATACAGCTCCGTTCCATCCTGCGTGAGGCGAGCGCGGTTGCCCACTCCCACACTACCGTCTCCTTCATATCCGCCCTGGGATACCGTGCCGAAGTTGCTGGAGCCTTTCTGCGAGAGATGAATGGTATTATCCATGGCTAGGCCTAACTGGCCCTGCGAGACATAAGCAGTATGTTCGTTTCCTTGTTGCATTACTTCTGCATAGTTGCCGGTAGACAAACTTCGCTCGTTACCCTGCCACACGTAGCTATCGTGGTTGCTACCTACCTGGGTCACCGCCGCTTGGTTGTCTGCCGATTCGGTAAGACGACCACCCTGAAGGATAGCTGCCCTGCTGCTCTGCCCCTCTTGGGCAATGCTCGCTTGATTGTTACGGGCGGTGCTTGGCTGGTTAACACCTATAATAACTTCCCCTCTCCCCTGCCCCACGGTTGCCGTGTGCTCATCGCCGCGCTGGGTAATATCAGCGCTATTACCTTCGACTGTACTACCGTTTATACCCTGATCAACGTTAGCCGAGTTACGCGCTCCGTCTTGCGTAAGGGTAGCCGTGTTGCTCGTAGCGGTACCGCCCAGCACTCCTTGCCGAATTTGCGCAGTGTTTTCGTCACCGCCCCGCTGAGTTAGCTCGGCGGTATTGCCCAGGGCGTTGCCCTCACTAAAGCCTTGGTCGACGGTGGCGGCGTTCTCACGCCCTCCCCGCTGGGTCAGCGTGATGCGGTTATCAGTAGCGACACTTTCGCCAACCCCCTGCTTGATATCAACTGTACTCTGCTTGGTCTCTAGTTGGTTAACCGTTACGTGGTTGCCGTTCGCGGTACCGAGAAATGCCCCCTGCTGCACATCGATTTGGTTCATATCCCCTACTTGCGTAACCGCGGTAACGTTATCGGCAGCGTTTGCCACGCTAAGCCCCTGCGCAAGGCTCGCTGTGTTGGCCACACCGTCTTGCTTGAGTGTTGCGGTGTTGGCTGTAGCCGTAGCGCTCACCCCCTGCTGTACCGTTGCTTGGTTACCTGTGTTAACCTGCTGGATAAACACTTCGTTAGCCATGCCGCCGGTGGTAACGGTAGCCGACGCCCCCGTGCTGCTTTGAGCGGAGGTACCCTGGATGAGCATTACTTTTTCGTTGACGCCGGTTTGCTGCACCGTGTTGGTATTGCTGGAGCCGTTCTGCCGGATGTTAACCTGGTTTTGGGCCTGCGCGGTGCCAACCAGCAACAGCGCGGCGGTGGTGAATAGGTACTTCATGAGTTGTGAGTGTAAATAGAAATTGAGAAAAGCTTCCCAGATCGTCCGGGAAGCTTAGCAAAGGCTCACCTATCTACTAAGGTAAGCCAGGGCCACCCTGCATTACCCGGGCGAAGCTGCCCGTACCGCTCTGCTGAATGTCAATCATATCATCGGTACTGTTTGCCTGAATAGCTGCGGCGTAATGATCGTCGCCGTGCTGGCTGATGGTGGCCATACTGCGGGTGGAATTGGCATCAGTGATAATTACCTCCTCAGAATCGCCACCTAGAAATGGCCTGATAAAAAATTGACCATCTCCTTGGTAGATGTCGGCCTCATTATTGTTCCCCCCTTGGGTTAGCGTAGCGGTATTATGTTCAGCGATACCATCAATATCTCCCTAAATGATATCACCGTTGTTATCGTTCCCCGTTTGGGTCAGGGTGGCGGTGTTGTACTCCGCGGTGCCATAATCATCTCCTTGATAAATATCACCGTCGTTGTCGTTCCCTGTTTGAGCTAATGTAGCCGTATTGTACTCAGAAGTGCCACCTTCGTCCCCCTGATCTATGTTAGCGTCGTTGTCATTTCCGGTTTGGGTCACGGTGGCTTTAGTGTACTCCGCGGTGCCATCATCCCCTTGCTCAATATCAGCATCGTTGTCGTTACCGGTTTGGGTCACAGTGGCTTTGTTGTACTCCCCGGTGCCATCGTCATTCCCTTGCTCAATATCAACTTCGTTACCGTCTCCTTCTTGATAGATTTTTGCCAAATTGCCTTCAGCAAACCCACCATTGGTCCCTTGCTCCACATCTGCCTCGTTGACGCCGACTAGTTGCTTAATAAATACTTCGTTGTCTTCGCTCTGGGCGAAACTACTGGTGGTGAGGCCCAAGGCGCAAAACACCGCGATTACATAGGTTACTTTGTTCATAATTGATAAAATTGAATTGGTTAAGAAATAAAAATGAAATTGGTAAGTGAGTTGACAGTCCATAGTCGACGGTCGATAGATTATAGTTGATAGTTTGGTCTTATTGTTCCTGCCCCCGTGGAACGGCCCCCGTGGAACGGCCACCATGGAATGGCCACCATGGAATGGCCCCTGTAAAGTGACGGGGATGAACAACAGGGAGGGGGTCGGGCTAGCATAGCGTTATGGGGTTTAGGATAATTGGTTAAATAAGGTTCTTAGGCATGGATTTGATACTTCGGTAGCCAGGCTTGATCCGTTGCTGCGGTGGTTTGCTCAAGATGCTGCTGGTGAGAGAACGAAAACAAGCCGAAGCCAAGGGCCACCATAATGCTTAGCCCCGTACCGTAGGCCACTGCGATAATCACTAGTATAGTTTCCATGGTTAGGGTATTGTAAAAGTTGTTTAGTCAACAGGCGACAGTCCACCGCCAACCGCCACTCGTTAACGGTGGTCTGTGGACCGTCGACCGTCGACTAGCACACTACGGTAAGGCTACGCCCTGAGCGACTACCGACATATTACCGCTGCCGGTCTGGGTGATGGTGGCCATGTCGCCGAGGCCCGCCTGGGTGAGTGAAGCGTTGTTAAGGGCTCCGTTCTGCTGAATCTTACCAAAGTTGTCGGAGCCGTACTGCCAGAGCATCGCTTTGTTATCATCACCGTGCTGGCTGATCTCCGCTTCGTTATTGGCAATCTCCTCAGGAAACGGACCAAATTCATTATCCTCGGTGACCACCACCCGCACCCGAACGGTGGCGTCGTTTCCGTGTCCGGTTTGGCGCACCGTGGCCTTGTTGTCGCGGGTAGAAGAAAACAGTTCGCTATCGTTAAATTGAACCAGCGCCTTGTTGTCATCCCCCACCTGCTTGATGCTGGCCTGATCGCCATCCCGGTTGCTCTCCTGCTGAATGGTGGCTAGGTTATCACGCCCGTCCTGAACAATAGAAAAGGTGTTGTGCGACGAATAATACTGGCGAATCGTTGCAGAGTTGCCGGCCTCAGTTTGTTTGATCTTAAGCGAGTGGCCTTCCCCTCCCTGGATAGAAGCATTAGCCTCATTGGTTTTTCCGTCCTGCTTAATATCAATGAGACTGTTGGTAGGCGTAAGGTTATCGAAGATCTCAGCAGTGGCCATGTTAGCCGACCCTTGCTGGTCGATCTTGATTTGGTTATTTACCCCGGCGGTGGCTACGGTGGCCTCATGGGTGAAGCCCACTTGCTTAATGTACACTTCGTTGGCGTTGCCTTCCATCACAATATCCGCTTTGGCTTGCACAGCAGTGTTGCCATTGGTTCCCTGAATGAGCGTCAGTTTCTCGTTCATGCCGGTTTGCTGTACCGTGTTCGAGTTGCCGGAGCCGTTTTGCCGGATGTTGGCTTGGTTGTCTTGGGCAAAACTCCCAAAACTGATAGCGCAGAGGGCCGCGCCGATGATAATTGATTTGTGTTTGGTAAACATGGTTGTTAAGAATTAAAGGATTAAGAAATAAATAAAGAAAGTCATTGAGTACTGGTTCCTTGCCTCCTGTCTTTGTCTCTCATCATTTCACAAATGACCAAGGACGAATGACCAAGGACAAAGAACTATTCTAGTTTTCTACCGAAATAAATATTCACCCCGAGGCTAGCGGAGTAGAAGTAGTCGTTGTAGTTGCCCTGCTGCACTTGGTCCAGTTCGTCGCTAAAGGTGTAGTGGTACTGCACGTTGGCCTGAATGCCCAGCTGGTTGTTGATCAGATACTCGGCCCCCAGCCCGGTGATGAGCTGCGGGTAGAACTGGCTCGGGCCTTCCCCGCTTCTATTCATCAGCCCGCCCGCCAGGGTCAGGTACGGACTCAGCCGCCGCTCGGTGGCTACCCGCCACTGGCTCACCAGGTTCAGGTAATTAAACGTTTCCTGGTAGAAGCCCTCCCCGGCCAGCCGCCCGCGCCCGCCGCTCAGCCCCACTGAGAGCCAGGGGTTGGTCTGGATCATGAAGTGCAACTCTCCCGAGGGCTGAAACATAGGGTTGGGGTAGTCTCCGGCGTAGCGGAAGGTGCCCAGACTGCCCCCCACGCTGAGCCGACTGCGCTGGTAGCGGTTGAAGCGTCGGCCCAGGTAGTCAATGTTTTGGTTGTCCTGTGCCTCGCGCTGGTAGGCGGTCAGGCTGGGGGCGTTGGCCTCCTCAGGGTTCTTAAGCGACCACAGCCCATCCTGGATGCCCTCAATGACCAGCCCGTGCACCGCCTTCTCGATGGCTTCTCTGACGGCTAACTCAGCGGGTTCGTTGTGGGTGAAGCCGGTCTCTGCTTCTAACAGGCGCTGGAAGCTCACGAAGCGGAACAGTCCGGCGTCTACCTTCTGCGACAGGATCGTTCTAGAAGTGTAGATGGTCTTCAGGATGCGCCCGTTGCTGGTGGAGGTAGCCCGCAGGTACACCGTCACCCGGTCCTGTCGGTACTGCACGTTGCCCCCGGCCCCGAAGTAGCGCGCCCCGGCCCCACCGGTGAGCACGTTGGCGTCGTAGGAGATGATGCCGCCCTCAATGAGGATGCCCGCGAAGAGTAGCGGGGGCAGGTTGTCGGTGGTTTGCTGTCCTTGCTGGGCATCAAAGGCTTGGCGCGAGCTGCGGATGATCTTGCGTTCGTTGAGTAGGTTGGAGAGTCCTTCGCGCTCAATGGTGGTAAACCAACCCGACTCTTCCAGGGCGCGCTGCAGAATAGAAGTGGCCCCTTGCGTGACGGCGGTAGACCAGCTGGCCCCCACGTCCGAGGGTTTGTACTGCCCGGTCTGGTCGCGAAACTTGTAGACGGCGGCCACCACCTTTTCCTGCGGGGCAGGCAGGGCGGTCAGCTGGTGGTAGAAGCCCGATTCCGCGCCCAGGCGGGCCTCCGTGGGGCGCAGCGGTTGCTGGAAGTAGCTAGAGCAGCCCGATAGGGTACCTACCACCAAGGCGAAGTAGTAGAAAGTAAGGTGTCGTTTCATAGGTTATTCTATAGAGACGCGATTAATCGCGTCTGTACGGTAATGTGATTAATCGCGTCTGTACAATGATGCAGATCAGAAGTAAGGCACGCTCACGGTGGTTTGGCTGCCGGTGCTGATATCTAAGATGGTAATCTGGATGGCCTCGGCCCCGGGGGCCACGTCGATTTGGTAGTTGCCGATCTCGTACTGCCCTTCCTGCAAGCCGCCCTCGCCAAACTGGTTGCTGGTGAGCTGGCGGGTGAGTTGGCTGAGTACTTGGCGGTTCAGGCTCTGCTCAAAGTCTTCCAGCGGGTCACGGTCAAAGCGGCTGCGGAAGTCATCGCTTTCCTCTTCGGTGAAGCCATTCTGGGCCTGGGCCGAGGAGAGCATCCAGCCGTAGTTGAAGTTGTTGCCCCCGAAGGCGGGGTTCAAGGGCTGGTAGGTAAAATCCTGGGCCAGTAGTACGGTGCTGCCGCCGAGTAGCAGGGCGGTAAACAGTAGTCTGGTTCGGTGCATAGGTCTATAAGGTTGATAGGTTA
This sequence comes from Tunicatimonas sp., assembly GCA_049650865.1. Taxonomy (GTDB): domain Bacteria; phylum Bacteroidota; class Bacteroidia; order Cytophagales; family Cyclobacteriaceae; genus Tunicatimonas. Next base: position 37,893 of record JBASAY010000045.1, on the reverse strand, counting down.
GGGAACGGCGGGCCGCTGTTGCCAGCTAAACCCCCCGTTTTTCACCCCTAACTAAGGTTGCGTGATAGATTCTTTCAAAAGATGCCACTGCCCTGCTGGTCTTCGTTGCCCAGCTGCTGCGACATCTGCTCGTAGTTGGTTACGTAGTTGCTTACCAGGGCCACGGCGTACTCGGCCACCGCTTCCACCACGTCGTAGCGCGGCTGCACGGGTTGGGAGAACAGCTCGGTGTCGTCCATGTAGACACTCACCAGGCTGCCCTGCCCGATCTGGGGGAGTTCTTTGATAAAGATCGTATAGCTCACCTGGCTACGGGGGGCTTCCCACTTGCTGTAGAACACCTCGTAGAAGTCGCGCCCCACCTTGCTGATGGTCTCATCCACTACCAAGCCGTTGATCTCAGTCAACGATGACTCACCCGTTGGTGCGGCTTGTAGGTCCTGGGCGAAGCTGGTTTGCGCGACCAGGGTCGCTACAATCATCCACGAAACAGTAAGGTATACCGAAGTAGCCATGCGTATTGCTTATTTACTAGGTTAATGCTACCGCCAGGGCGGAGGTAAACAGCAAGGGGCAGTTATATTTAGGCGTAGACTTCGGTTGGGATGCTACTGGGCACTAGGAGCCAGGCGACCCGCCCACACTTCCTCAGCCGGTGCGCTGAAGACCGGAGGTTGCTGGGTTACCACCTCCCGATTAGATTGAGATTCGTTCTTAGGCTGGTGATTGCCAAAATCAAAGTCCATCTGCATCGCTTCGTAAGCGATCAATCCGACTTTTCCTAAAAAACCTAAAGCAACAATAGCTGATAAGATGATGAAAGTTTCCATGAGTGTGAGTAATTAAGCGTTATAAATAGAAATTATGGTTAAGACTACTTGGGTTGCATGCGGTGCTCAGATGCCTACAGCTTATTGCTAAGCGGGCGTTGTATTAAGTATTGGTAATAGTTGGTGTCGGACGAAGGGTCGGAGAGATTTTTAAGCCTTTTCTAAAGCTAATAAATGAAGGACGTTTGCTACTTAGTAAGCCAGGCATGAGAAACGTAACCCGGCGCGTGGTTTATTTTTTGGTCGCGATAAGTTTTCTTTTCTCTGAGTGCGATATCCTTCCGATTAAGACGAAGGGGAGTGCCCCAGCACGGGCCGCCGAGCGAGACGCTTAAAAAGATGAGCTAGTCTGGTTCGGAATCTCCCGCAATAATGACGAGCTTTACGGAAGCTACTCCTCCTATGCGCATCGACATCATCAGTTGTGTTCCGGCTTTGCTAGAAAGTCCCTTTGCTCACTCCATTCTCCAACGAGCGCAAGACAAGGGGCTGGTTACCGTGCGCGTGCACGACCTGCGCGACTATGCGGCGGGTAAACAACGACAAATTGACGATTACGCCTTCGGCGGCGGAGCGGGCATGGTGCTGATGATCGAGCCGATCGACCGCTGCATCAGCCAACTTAAAGCCGAGCGCACTTATGACGAGGTAATTTACATGAGTCCGGACGGTGAGGTGCTGACCCAGCCGATGGCCAACGGCATCTCGCTGCTAGAGAACGTTATCATTTTGTGCGGGCACTACAAAGGAGTAGACGAACGGGTGCGCACGCACCTTGTTACGCGCGAAATCAGCGTGGGCAGTTACGTGCTATCGGGGGGCGAACTAGCCGCTGCCGTGCTGGCCGATGCCGTGATCCGCCTGCTGCCCGGGGTACTCAACGACGAAACTTCCGCCCTCACCGATTCCTTTCAGGACAACCTACTGGCACCGCCCGTGTACACGCGTCCGGCCGAATACCAGGGCTGGGCCGTGCCCGAGGTGCTGCGTTCGGGCCACGAAGCCAATATCGAGGCCTGGCGCTTCGAGCAATCGGTGGCCCGCACCGAGCAGCGCCGCCCCGATCTGCTGCGTGATTAGATGCCCTCAGTTTATCGAGAAGTGGCGCAGGTAGGTGGCCAACTGTTCGTACCGATCCATCAGAACGGCCGGGGTGCCCCGCTGCCATAGCTGGGTTCGGTAGTGCGCTACCAAATCGGGCCAGTTGGGCTGCTGCGCTAGCTTGGCCAAGGTGATGCCGCGTAGGCTACGGTTTAGATGGTGAGGCAGCCAGCGCGTATCGGTGGCGTTGTATAGTTCGTTTAGCGCGGCAATGTTGCTGTACCGCTCGAAGAAAGAAATTGCGTCGGAAGTCACAAAAATGTTCATCGCTTGCGCAACTTCAGCAACGTCGGTTGGTCGACTAAGTACGTAGCGGTGGTAGGGCCGCCCTTGCAGGTGACCAGCCGAAACCAGCAGCGTAGTGCTGTGGGGTCCGTAGCCAGCTAGGCCGGTCGTAAATTGATATACCAGCTGTTCTACCAAGTCTAAACGAATACCTAACTGAAGTTCGGCGAACGCCGGGAGGGTGCCCCCCACCGATACTATCACACTCTGAAACCCGTTTTTGGTATCCTTTCTGTACTGACCCAACCAAATCAGTGGCCGAAACTTATACTGTACAAGACACGTTTCTAAGTGATGTAATAGTTCTTCTCGGTATTTTGCCATTGCTTGCTAAAAAGTTAAGTTTGGCAAAAAACTTGCACGGCACATAAAAATAGTTTAATTTAGTATTTGTATAGTTACAAGAAGCGCAAAGATAGACGATTATTTTTTAAGCGGCCCTTGGGGGCTATTACTGATGGTTCTATGATAAAGTTCACCACCGTAAACAGATTGCAGCGTCTTCCTCAGTGGGGCTTGGCAGTTCTGCTACTCATTCTACCGAGTGGGTGTGCCGATGAAGAACACCAACGCTCTTCTGAAGCAGTGCAGATGCATGCCTCATCAGACCCCGTATCGTTCGATTTGGGTCAGCTGAAGAAGCGAGGGCGGATCACTGCCATCCTGAATAATAGCTCAACCGGTTACTTTATCTACCGTGGTCAGCCTATGGGCTACGAGTACGAACTGCTCACCCGCCTGGCCGAGTCACTTGAGTTGGAACTAGATATTGCACTGACTAATAGCATTGAAGATGCTTTTCAGATGCTGAACCGGGGAGAAGGTGACATCATTGCGTTTAACCTAACCGTGACGGCACCCCGCAGAGAGCGAGTCGCTTTTACTGAGCATCATAACGAGGTGAAGCAGGTACTGGTGCAGCGGATGCCTAACCAGTGGCGGCAGATCAAACGTCATCGTTTGGATGAGATACTGATTCGTAACCTCCTAGATCTAGAGGGGAAACGCGTACACGTGCAGAAGAACTCAGCCTACGCCGCCCGGCTCGCCAACCTTGCCGAAGAAATTGGTGGCGAAATAGACATCGTGGAAGAAGAGATGGACCAAGAAACCCTGATCAAGATGGTGGCCGATGGGGAGATTGATTACACCGTCGCCGACGAAAACGTAGCGCTGGTAAATGCTACCTATCACTCGTCAATAGACGTGCGTACCCCGGTAAGCTTTCCGCAGAAGGTGGCCTGGGCTACGCGCCAAAATGCTCCCCAGCTCTTATCGGCCGTCAACGACTGGATTTACGAAATGAAGCAGGGCACGGACTACTACGTGATCTACAACAAGTACTACAAAAGTCCTAAAACCATGCTGCGGCGGGTACGCAGCGACTACTCGAGCGTAGCCGGAGAGTATATATCACCCTACGACGAGTTGCTACAGCAAGCAGCCGATACTTTGGGATGGGACTGGCGACTGCTGGCCGCCCAGGTGTACCAGGAATCAAGGTTCGACGCTAAAGCAAAGTCTTGGGCCGGGGCCGAAGGCTTGATGCAACTGCTGCCCGCCACGGGCAAGATGTACGGCGCCAGCGATATGATGAGCCCCCAGCAGAGCCTGAAGGCTGCTACCGCGTATCTGGCGTGGCTAGATAAGATTTGGACGAAATACATACCCGACGAGCAGGAGCGCCGCAAGTTCGTGCTAGCCTCTTACAACGCGGGGCAGGGGCACGTGCTAGATGCCCGTCGCCTGGCGCGCAAGTACGGTAAAAATCCGGAGCGCTGGGAAGACGTAGCGCACTTTCTGCGACTTAAGTCAGAACCCGAGTACTACAACGACCCGGTGGTGAAGTCGGGCTACTGCCGGGGCAATGAGCCGGTAAACTATGTGCGTGACATTTTGCAGCGCTACAACCGCTATCAGCAGTTGGTACAGGGAGTGGTAACGGCTAGCGTGGCCGCCTAGTTTCTCCGGTGCAGTTTTAAACCCGCGCTACCTGATCGGCCATAATCTTCGCCGATAGTAAACTCAGCGGAATGCCCCCCCCGGGGTGCACGCTGCCTCCGCAAAAGTATAATCCTCTCAATTTCCGACTGAAGTTAGCGTGCCGCAGAAAAGCCGCATAGCGGTTGTTAGAGCTATTGCCGTACAGCGCTCCCTGTGACGACGACGTTTTGCTTTCAATGCTGCGGGGGTCCAGAATACTTTCGGTTGCGATCAGTGCAGCAACGTCCGTATCGAGCATCCGGCTTAGCTTAGCAATGATATGATCTCGGGCGCGATCAATCAAACCATCCCAGTCTTGCCCCGAATTGTTGGGCACGTTGATCATCGTAAACCAGTTCTCGCATCCGGGCGGGGCATCGTCGGGCTTGTACTTCGAGGTAATGTTCAGGTATACCGTTGGGTCGTAGTGAACGCTGCGGTGCTGGAAGATGTGCTCAAATTCGGCTCGGTAGTTTCGGCTGAAAAAAATGTTGTGCAAATCCAACGATTCAAAGGCCTGACGGATGCCCCAGTAGAAGATCAGGGCCGAACTAGACTTGGGCTGGTTCAGCAGGCGGGCGGGCGGGGCCACGTTGGGAAGCAACCGCCGGTAGGTACTCACCACATCCATGTTACTCACCACTACGTCAGCTTCCTGGTTTTCGCCGTTTACCCGAAGTCCCCGCACCTTACCGCCCTGTAACAATATTCGCTCAACCCGGGCGCCGAAGTGAAATTGCACTCCCTGCCGCTTCGCCAGTTCGCACAGACTGGTAGTAATCGAGTACATTCCCCGCTCGGGGAAGTAGGCGCCCCGCCCAAATTCCAGGTGCGGAATGATGTTCATGGTGGCGGGCGTCTGGTGCGGATCGGAGCCGTTGTAGGTAGCGTATCGGTTAAACAGTTGCACCACCCGCGGGTCGGTAAAGCGCTGCCGGTTGGCCTGATGCATGGTGCGAAAAAAGTCTAGCCGGGGCAGACTCAGGTACGAGCGCAGGGCCGCCCGGTTTACAAAGGTAGACCCCCGGTGCAGCGACCGGTGCATAAAAAGCTCAGCCAGATGATCGTACAGAAAGGCACTTTGCTGCAGCGCCCGTTGGATATTTTGCGGCGCTTCGCCAGTTTTTTGGGCCAGTTCCCGAACAAAGTCTTCCGATTCGGCAAACGCTTCAACGAAGGTGCCGTCTTCGTAAAAGTAGTGGCAGTTAACGGCCAGGCGCCGGTAGCGAAAGTGGTCTTCAGCCTGCTCGCCCGCCAGCTCGAACAGTTCTTCTACCAGTTCGGGCATGGTAAACAGCGACGGCCCCGCGTCGAAGCGGTAGCCATCCTGAACAACCTCCGAGAGCTTGCCGCCGGGGTAGCTATTTGCCTCAAACACCGTTACCCGGAATCCTTTATTCGCCAACCGAATAGCCGAGGCAATGCCCGCAATGCCCGCCCCCACTACGCTCGCTAACTTGCTCATGCCAGGCGATTCCGGTTGATAAAAATATACACAAGGCCCGCCATGCCCATCAGCAGCCCGAACGCCTCGCGCGACCGCTCAACGTACATCCGGTCGGGGCTCATCCCGGTAATCAGGCTGGCATCGCTGGTAGCCCATTCGTACACGCTGGGCAGCAAGTACATGAAGTACAGTCCAAAAATAGCAATGCCGGGCACCAAAAGGCCGTAATTGTACTTGCCAAATGCGGCCATGGTAGCCATAATGGCCACGTAGCTGTAAAGAAACATCCACGAGAAGCTATCGGGATCGTTGTACTGAAAAGCCGCAAACAGAAAGAAGAGCAGCGCAATTAGGATAACCACGATCTTCACAGCAAGCGGGCGGCGGGTGGTGGTAGTTTTCAAGCTGTCACAGTTCTCTAATCCACACGTTACGGAAACTGGTAAGGTTGCCGTGGTCTTGTAGCACAATCGGGCCGTCGCCGTGCGCTTTCCACTGCGGGGGGCCAATGTATTCGGTGGTGCCCTGCAGCTTCGCGTGATTTTGCACCACCACGCCATTGTGCATTACCGTTACGTAGCCCGCCTCTAGCAGCGCTCCGTTCTTTTCATCAAATTTAGGAGCCGTGTAGATGATATCGTATACGTCCCACTCAGTAGGGGGCTTGGTGGCGTTCACCAGCGGCGGATGCTGCTTGTAGATGCTGCCCGCCTGCCCGTTCACGTAGGTCGGGCTTTCGTACGAGTCGAGCACCTGTACCTCGTAAAGTCCCTGCAAGAAGATGCCGCTGTTGCCCCGGCCCTGCCCTTCTCCTTCGATCTTCTGCGGCGAGCGCCACTCGATGTGCAACTGAAAGTTACCGAAATCTTCTTTGGTTCTGATGTTGCCGGTGCCCGGCTTCACCGTGAAGCGACCCTCCTGCACCGTCCAGGGCGCATCGCTGCCATCCTTGGCACTTTCCCAGGCCGATAGGTCCTGGCCGTCGAACAGTACAGTGGCATCGGAAGGGGGCTGGCTATCATCACCGGGGGTAATTTTCTTGACCTTGGGTTCGTAAAACTCAGTATCCTCTGGTTTGTACTCCCCCTCTTTCTGATACTGCTGGGCAAGCAGGTCGAACGAAGCAAAAGTAAGGGCCAAGGTGAGTAGGCATAAGTACGTCTTCATAAATTAGCTAAGGTATAGGTTGAACAAAGTCCACTGAATAGCGTATGACCGACAAATTTATAACTTTGTGAGCAATAGACGGTACGGCAGACTAAGCAATTTCCAATCTCAGAAAGCTATTCTTTTTTCACCAACTTCACAACTTAAATAATACAAGCATGAACAGAAAACTTCGCATGGGCATGGTAGGTGGCGGCAAAGGCGCTTTTATTGGGGTGGTGCACCGCATGGCCGCTACGCTCGACGGGCACATTGAACTGGTATGTGGGGCGTTTAGCAGCACCGCCGAAAAATCGCGCGCGTCGGGTCGCGAACTCTACCTGCCCGACGAGCGGGTGTACGGAGGATACGAAGAGATGATCGAGCGCGAAAAAGCACTGCCCGATGGCCAGCGCATGGACTTTGTGTCGGTGGTTACTCCCAACCACATGCACTTTCCGGTGGCCAAGCTTGCCCTAGAAAATGGCTTCCACGTAGTGTCGGACAAACCGGCCACCTTCACCCTGGAAGAGGCCAAAGAACTGCAGCAGGTGGTTGAAAGGACGGGGCTGATTTACGCCCTCACCCACAACTACACGGGCTACCCGATGGTGAAGGAAGCGAAGCATCTGATTAGCTCCGGCACCCTGGGGAACATCCGCAAGGTGGTGGTGGAGTACCCGCAGGGTTGGCTGGGGCAGATGCTAGAGGCAGAGGGACAGAAGCAAGCGTCGTGGCGCACCGACCCCAGTAAGGCGGGTATTAGCAACTGCATGGGCGACATCGGCACCCACGCTGAGAACCTGGCCGAGTACATTACCGGCCTGCAGATTACCGAACTCTGCGCCGACCTGACCGCCTTCGGCGAGGGCCGCGAGCTAGACACCGACGGCAACGTGCTGCTGCGCTTCGACAATGGGGCCAAGGGCGTGCTGCACGCCAGCCAGATTTCGGTGGGTGAAGAAAACGCCTTCAAGATCTACGTTTACGGTGATAAGGCCGGACTAGAATGGCACCAGATGAACCCCAACACCCTACTGGTGAAGTGGCCCGACCGCCCCGTAGAGATTTACCGTACCGGAGGCGACCATGATTACCTGTCGGAGCACGCCCAGTACAACACCCGCCTGCCCGCCGGGCACCCCGAGGGCTACGTAGAGGCCTTCGCCAACGTGTACCGCAACTTCGCGATGACGCTACAGGCCCGTCTGGACGGCCGCGAACCCGATAAGTTCGCCACCGACTTTCCTACCATTGCCGACGGAGTGCGCGGCATGGCGTTCGTAAAGAATGTGGTGGAGTCGAGCAAGAGTAGTGAGAAGTGGTATCGGTTTGAGGTTTGACGACTTAAGTTTAACAAGTCATATCAGCATGAGTTTTCACTAACTATTCATAGATGCCTGTCCAGATAAACATAAAAGGAAGCAAAGAGACGAATGAACACAAAGATGCAATTGAGCTGAAAGAAACTTTTGATCGCGGATTCAGCGGCAAAAATGTGGATGGTGAAATTCTTATAATTTCTAGTGCTACCTTGTTCGGACAGGAGACTAAAGATATTGATCTTATAGCTTTAGGAAAGTTTAATAACTATAGCGAAGAGATTAAGACCAAAGCTAAGATTAAGACCCAAGAGGGAAAAGAAGATATTATTGAAGAGGCGAAAAGGAAAGTCTATATCAACAACTTCTGCTTTGTTTTTGAAACGAAAAGACATAGAGCGGTGGATATTCAGCTCACCGGGCTTACTCTATTAGTTAAATACGGAAAGCGTTTGTCAGATGTCACCGTGCAAAGTGAAAATCAAAAGTACTCTTTGGTTAATTTTTTTAAAGACCGTCTAAATTTTGCGCCGTACATATGTAACTTCATTTGGTTGAAAAACATGAGTTGGCAGTCAATAAAAGAACTACTTGATCATGATGAAAATAGGTACAGACAACACAACTATCTGCCTAGTTCTTTTTCTTTAAGATTCTTACTACAACTCGCCTGTGTTCAAAGCCCACCATTTAATCCGACTAAGGATGGCTACCTTAAAAGACATTGTCAATTTAGTTCACTTAAAGGAAGACGAGAGTATGACTTAAGAGAAGTGGATGCGATATTTAATCTATTCCAAAGAGTTAAAGATGGCTCCGGTGAGCTTACTCGAAAGAAAGTAGAGAAAATCACTAGCAAACTATTAGATAACCAACAATATGCTCAGGCTATTGGTGAGAAGCTAGTGATAATTTCAGGAAGAGCTGGCACGGGAAAAACTATTAAACTACTATCTATAGCCTGCGATTTAGCTATCCAAAAAGGTGCGCGGAGCCTAATACTTACCTATAATCACGCTTTGGTCAGCGACATCCAGCGAACATTAGCGCTTGCTGAAATTCCTGACGGTATCGATAACTACACCGTTAATATTCAAACCCTCCATAAATTTTTCTACGAAGTTCTCATAGGGTTCAATATTGGGGTATCAAGGTCTAAGAACGGTAAAGAATTTATTGCAAACATTTTTATGGGTGATAGGTACCAACAATTGTTGATGGAACTTGAAAGACGTATTAGCGAGGAGTTGATTAACGACAAGGACATGGAAGACTTGATGCTCACAAGGCATCAGCAAATTGGATGGGATTATATTCTCATTGATGAAGCGCAAGATTGGGATGAGCTAGAAAAGAATTTGATATTTTCAATTTTTGGAAAGGGGAAAGTTATTATTGCTGATGGTGTTGATCAGTTAATTAGGTCACAGAAAAAATGTAATTGGACTAGAGCATTAAAACCCAATCTTGACTTCAAGAAGACTCATGAAAAGAAGGGGTTGCGGCAAAAAGTCAATTTAGTATCCTTTGTTAATACATTCGCTGAAAAGCTTAACGTAAACTGGGAACTACAGGCCAAAGAAGAATTGGTGGGGGGAAAGGTCATTATTTCTACTACTCACTACTCCAAGCATCTACATGATGGTTTATATAGTCTGTGTTCCAAAAACGGAAATTCAGCTTATGAAATGATGTTTCTAGTACCCCCTTCATTAGTAGAAAGAAAAAGAAATACGTCTGGCGAGGAAAGAAAATTTAAAAAAACCAAAGAGTTTGAAGATAATGGTATTATCATTTGGGATGCTACCAACAAAGATCTCAGAACCCAGTATGCCGTAGATCTAAATCAACACAGATTACTTCAATATGAATCTTGTAGGGGCTTAGAAGGTTGGACAGTTATATGTTTAGATTTTGATGATTTTATTGAGTATAAGATGGATACATTTCAAGACGAGAAAACTAACGAATTAGCATTAGAATCGTTTGAGGAAAAGAGGAGAAAGTTCGTTCATTTGTGGGCACTTATTCCCATGACTAGAGCAATTGATACACTTGTGATTCAAGTGAAAAATAAAGAGGGTTACATCGCAAGTCTATTAAGAGAAGTATACGTTGAAAATCCTGATTACGTAGAGTGGGTTGAGTAATATTGGGGAAAACCCTATAAATGAAAAGAAAAACAACTCAAGCAATTTAAGGCAAGCTTACAAAGTGCTTCGCTAACTTATTGAGCATATCGGTAAAGACATACCCCGCAAGCAATGATTAGTTCAAACAACCTATACCATTTTACACCTAAGTTTGAATATCTGAGGTCTATTCTAAATGAGGGATTAAGGATTTCGTACTGCTTAGAGGACTTTTCGTGGCTCAAAAGAAATGACTTAGAGGATTTTTCACTCACCCCTCTAACAGAAGAGCGTATTGAATTTAGAATACCAATGACTTGCTTCTGCGATATTCCCTCTAATCTGATTGAAAAACATGCAAATGTGTACGGAAACTATGGGATTGGATTTGATAAGGATTGGGGAAGAAACAAAGGAATCAATCCACTACTGTACTTAGCTGAAAGGTCAAATCTAAGCTCTTATTTGAGAGATTTAGAGAAATTGACTCAAGGTATACCCAAAGATGATCCTGAGTACAGAAGTAGGAATGCAGTCGTGAACCTACTTTCTTGTACCAAACCTTACGAGGGAGATTTTAACAAAGGCGATTATAGGAACAAGAGTCACAGATTTTATGATGAGCGTGAATGGCGGTACTTACCTCCTGCCAATATCATCACAAGAATGATGGATGTAGCTCAGTATGAAGTACTAAGTGCTGATGACAAAATTCCAGATCGTATAGAATTCGATCCTAAAAAAGTTGGTGTTATAGTCGTAGATGCTTCTGAGGAAAAAAATTTGCTAGAAGAAGAGTGCGAAGACTATCACGGCAAAATTATGACAATTGAAGAGTTCTCTCTAGAAGCTAGATAAGATATATTTAAACTAAAATCCTCTCCCCCCGCAACACCTCCTCTAAATCTCCCGGCTGCGGCAGGTGTACCGCGTTGATGCCGCATTGTTGCGCAGCGGCTACGTTCTCTTCCCGATCGTCAATGAACAGACACGCGTCGCCGCTTGTCTGCAAGATATGCAGCGTCTTCTGAAAGATGCCGCAGTCGGGCTTTGTCACTCCCAGATAACAGGAGCTAAAAAACGCGCTGAAGTAGCGCGTTAGCTCGAAAGTTTCAATCCGGTACTGGTTAAGATGCGTCGATTCGTTGTTTACCGCGGCCAGCCGGTAGTTGCCCGCGTCAACCAGCCGTTGCAGCACCGCTACCGACGAAGCGTGGGGCTGCGACTGCGCTTCCATAAAGCGCACAAAGTCAGCTTGGGTAAACGAGCGGGGTTGCGTAAATACGGTCTGGGCCAAATAGTCATCCAGGCTGAGTGCCCCGCAGTCGAAAGCCGTGGCGATGTGTTGGTGGCGTTCTTCCACCGGATTGTAGTCGTAGCCGAAGTGCACTGCCGCTTCCTCGCGCGATTCGTGGCCCCAACCATTGGTCAGCACCACTCCCCCCACATCAAATAATAAGGTTGTAATCTTACTCATCGCAGATGTTTTGGTACAAGGTAAGCAACCTCACCGAGAGAGGCGTCCAGAAGGCACCAGTATTCCACTCGTCTAGTGTCCGCCGCCGTAGCTGGGCGGGTCGGTTTGGGTTTTGTCGGTATTGCGGTTGGGGTTCTGCAGCGGAGCTTTGCTGGGGTCTACGTTGCCGTCTTCGTCCAAAAACTTCTCGCGCAGCTCTTCTTCACGCTCTAGGTCTTGTCCTTCCTTGAAGTCTTTAATTTGGGCTTTACTTTTGCCAGGACTTGCCGACGGATCGCCTTTTTGTTGTTTACCGGTGGTGTTGGTGTCGCGTTGTGGCATAATGAATCTAGGTTACGTTAAAAAATCTATTAGGATATACAGCATTGCGAAGGATAGTCAGGATAAAGAGATTTGCCCTCTTCAACTAAAAAGTGGTTACCTTCGCCTTGATCTTTAAACCCACAACCACCCAAATAGTTATGAAACGCATCTTCCTCCTCCCCTTCTTCGCGCTGCTGGCAGCCTGTTCCTCTCCTACTTCTAATGAATCCTCTGCGGCCGCTGACACTACCGTGGCCGCTACCCGCCCGACGGTGCAGGAAGACTGGCAACCGCTGTTTAACCACCAAGACCTTACGGGCTGGGACGTGCTGCCCGGCGGCGAGTGGCACGTGGAAGACGGCGTGCTGATGGGCACGAGTCCGGCCAGCGAAAAGCGGCATGGCATCTTGGTAAGTCAGCAGGAGTACGACGACTTCAAGCTACGGGTGGTATACAAGGCCAACCAGGGCAACAGCGGACTCTACTTTCGGGTAGAAAAGGTGGGCGAACCCTACAACGTGGCGGGATTTCAGGCCGAGATTGACCCCGAAAAGGACGCCGGCGGGCTCTACGAAACCAGCGGCCGCGCCTGGGTGGTGCAGCCCGACCCAGCCGACGTGCAGCGCTGGTACAAACCCAACGATTGGAACGAAATGGTGGTGGTGGCTATTGGAAAAGACATAACGGTGTACGTGAACGGCGAAAAAACCGCCGAACTCACCAACGACCCCGGCCGGGAGAAGGGTTACATCGGAGTGCAGCTGCACGGCGAGATGGACATGGACGTGCGCTTTAAAGACATTGAAATCATCGAAAACCCCCAGGATGCCAGCGTCTGAGTCCGCCCCCCGTATCGTATGCTTCGGCGAGATGCTCTACGATCATCTGCCGAGCGGGCGCTTCCCCGGAGGCGCCCCCATGAACGTCGCCCTGCACCTGCTGCAGCAAGGGGTTGATACGCAATTTATTTCTAGCGTAGGGCCGGATGAAGCGGGAGAATCGCTTCGTGAATACCTGGCGGAGCGGGGCTTGCCTACGGACCCAATTCAAACCGATGCCGACCATCCTACCGGCAAGGTGCTGGCTGATACCACGCAGGCCGACGATGTGAAGTACGACATTTTGCACCCGGTGGCCTGGGATTTTATCGAAGCCGATCCGGCAGCCGTTCAGGCGGTGAAAGAGACTGACTTGCTATTGTACGGGAGCCTCGCCGCCCGCAGTGCCACTTCGCGGCGCACGCTGGAACAATTGCTGGCGCTAGCACCGCGCACCGCTTTCGATGTGAACCTACGAGCCCCGCACTACGATCAAGAAACGATTACCACCTTGCTAAAGCAGGCAAACCTAGTCAAACTAAACGAAGAGGAATTTGCGCTGCTCACGCAGTGGTACTTCGGGGGCGAGTCCACCGAAAATACTGTAAACCAACTGGCCGAGCGTTTTCAGTTAGATACGGTGTGCATCACCCGGGGGGCAGCGGGAGCCGAGCTGTGGCACGAAGGGCAGCGGTGGGAGCAGGCGGGCTTTCCGGTTACGGTGGCCGATACCATTGGCAGCGGCGATGCTTTCTTAGGAACGTTGCTAAGCAAACTACTGCGGGGCGACCCACCCCCCGAATGTCTGCGCTACGCCTGCGCCGTAGGCGCTTACGTAGCCTCGCAACCTGGAGCCACGCCGCGGCTGAATAAGGAGGCGATCGAAAAAATAGCGCGATCTGATAACCCTGAGGATTGAATCTAGCGTTTGCCAGCGACCAGTATCTCACAACCGAGCCGCCATGAGCAAATCCAGGTCGCGGTGAGTGAGCTTAAACTTGCGGGCGATAGCGGCGTTGGTGAGGCTGCCCCGATAGGTGTAGATGCCCCGCATAAACCACTTGTGGTGGTAGATCATTTCGTCTACTCCGCCCATGTCGCTTACCTGGAGCAAGATGGGCGTAAAAATGTTGCTAAAGGCAGTCGTCGCCGTGCGGGCCACGCGTGAGGCAATGTTGGGCACGCAGTAGTGGATCACGTTGAACTTTCGAAACACCGGCTTGCTCGTGGTGGTGATCTCTGACGTTTCTACGCAGCCGCCCTGGTCGATGCTTACGTCTACAATCACCGATTCGGCTTTCATGTTGGCGACCATCTCTTCGGAAACCACCAGGCGGTTGGTGCCCTTCTCGGCCCGGATAGCCCCGATCACCACATCGGCCATCTCCAGGGCTTCGCTCAGCGTAGAAATGTCCATCGTAGAAGTGTACACCGGCTGGCCCAGCGCGTGCTTCAGGCGGCGCAGCTTGTACAGTTGGTTGTCGAACACCTGCACCTGCGCTCCCATGCCCAGGGCAGCGCGCGCGGCGTATTCACCCACCGTGCCCGCTCCCAAGATCACCACCCGGGTAGGGGGCACCCCACTAATCCCGCCCAGAATAGCGCCCCGTCCGTCGGATACGCTGCTTAGGTAATGGGCCGCAATATTGATCACGGTGCTGCCCGCAATTTCGCTCATGGCGCGCACCACCGGCATCCCTCCCACCTTATCTTCAATAAACTCAAAGGCCAAAGCGGTGATTTTTTTCTTGTTAATAGCATGGAAGTATTCGGGAGTGCGATTGCCCATCTGCAGCGCCGAAATGAGGGTAGAGCCTGATTTTAGGTACTCTATCTCCTCCATGGTGGGGGGTTCCACTTTGAGCACAATGTTGGCATCGTAGGCCTCCTGCGCTGAGTACACGATCTTGGCCCCAGCTTCGCTGTATTCGTTGTCGGTGAACTTAGAGGACAAGCCTGCCCCTGCTTCAATGAGTACCCGATGGCCGTTGGCCGCCAACACCGACACGGAGGCCGGGGTGAGCAGCAGGCGGGTCTCTTGCATCGATATCTCGTTGGGAATGCCCAGCAGCAACGAGGCGTCTTCTTCCTTCACCTTGGCAAGCTGCTCCTGGGGGTACAGCGCTTGCTCTTTGGCTAATTCTTTTACTTCAGACGTAACCGGGGTGCTCATGGCGGGACAGGGATATGGTTCTGCTTTGGTCTTCGTTTACCCGAAGATTCAGGCGAAGATACGTTTCCGGAAGTAAATTACGAATTTTTGTAGGCCATTCCACCAAACAGTACCGCTGCGAGTAGAAGTATTCATCTATACCGATCTCTACGGCCTCTTCTTCCGCATCAATACGGTAAAAATCGAAGTGGTACAGGGGGTCGCCGTTGGCCCGTTGGTACTCGTTAACCAGGGCGAACGTTGGGCTACTCACCGAATCCTCCACCTCCCATACCTGGCATAGTGCCTTGATGAGGGTGGTCTTCCCGGCTCCCATATCGCCGTAGAACAACCATACCGGTATATCTTGTCCAAAATCAATGATCTGCCGGGCGGCGGTAGGTAGTTGCGTCAGATTCACCCAAGATATGGTTTGTTCGATTCTCATTAAAGAACAGTTGATAGTCCACGGCTGTCAGTTAGGCAACCGTCGTGTACTGTGGACTAGTAAACTATGGACTATCGACTAATTACCCATTCTTCGGATTCAGCGTCACCACCGGTACAATCATTTCCTCTAGCGAGATGCCGCCGTGCTGAAAGGTGTCGCGGTAGTAGTTTACGTAGTAGTTGTAGTTGTTGGGGTAGGCAAAGAAGTAGTCCTGGGTGGCAAAGGCGTAGGTGGTCGATACGTTCACCTTGGGCAAAAAGTACTCTTCGGGATGCTTCACCGCCAGAATTCGGTTGTTATCGAAGTTAAGGTTCTTGCCTTGCTTATAGCGCAGGTTGGTATTGGTGTTGCGGTCGCCGATGATTTTGGCGGGATGCTTCACCCGGATGGTGCCGTGGTCGGTGGCGATCACCACCTTGGCGTTCTCGCGCGAGATGCGCTTAAACAACTCCAGCAGTGGGGAGTGCAGTAGCCACGACTTGGTAATGGAGCGGTAGGCCGATTCGTGCGGAGCTAGCTCGCGAATCATTTGCAGGTCGGTGCGCGCGTGCGACAGCATGTCCACGAAGTTATACACCACTACGTTGAGGGAGTTATTGAGCAGATTACTAAAGTTGTCTACCAACTGCCGCCCCTGGTGGGTTTGCGTAATCTTATGGTACGAAGCCTTAATATCCAGCTTTTTCTTCTTGAGCTGCCGCTTCAAGAACTCAAATTCGTGCAGGTTCTTCCCCTCATCGTCGTCCTCACCCGACCAGATATCCGCGTGGTATTTTTCCATGTCGGTGGGTAGCATGCCCGAAAAGATGGCGTTGCGCGAGTAGGCGGTGGTGGTGGGCAGGATAGAGTAGGCAGCGGTTTCTTCTTCTACCGTAAAGTAGTCGAGCACAATCGGTTCAATCACCTTCCACTGGTCGTAGCGCAGATTGTCGATCACGATAAAGAACAGCGGGCGTTCCTCATCGAGGTGGGGAAACACTTTCTTGGCCATCAGCTCGTGCGACAGCACCGGTTTGTCAACCCCTACCTGGTTAAGCCACAGATCATAATTCTCAGTGATAAAGCGGGTGAAGTTGGCATTGGCTTCATCTTTCTGGGTGTCGAGCACCTCGGCCATGCTTTTCTCTTCGGTGTTGTCGATTTCCAGGTCCCAGAATATTAGCTTCTTATAGATATCCACCCACTCTTCGTGGCCGATGTCCTCCGTGTAGGCCATGCTCAGGTTGCGGAAGTCTTGCTGGTAGCTTAGGTTCGTCTTTTCGCTTACCAAACGCTTGTTATCCAGAATCTTCTTTACCGAAATCAGAATCTGGTTAGGGTTAAGGGGCTTAATGAGGTAGTCGCTGATTTTGGCCCCGATGGCTTGCTCCATAATCATCTCCTCCTCACTCTTGGTAATCATAATCACCGGTACGTTAGGCTTAGCGGCTTTGATATAATCCAGGGTTTCCAGCCCCGTCATGCCCGGCATATTTTCGTCCAGAAAGACCACGTCGTAGTGGTTGTTCTCAAACTTATCGATCGCATCCGCCCCACTGTTTACGGTCGTCACATCGTATCCTTTCTTTTCCAGAAATAGGGTGTGCGGCTTGAGCAGGTCAATTTCGTCGTCAGCCCACAGAATCGAGTAATTTTGCATGAAGTGTAAGGGTTTGATAAGGATAATAACTAATAGTTTTATTGCTCGATTGTTCAATTGCTAAACGCAACAATTGAGCAATCGAGCCATCGAACCATTAAGCATTTATAAACACATAGAACTTCCGGTCCGTTAAACTACCAAACCCCCTCTTCGTCTTGAACAAGCGAAAAGTCTTCAACGACCCGGTCTACGGTTTTATCAACGTATCGAGCGATCTGATATTTGATATCATTGAGCATCCGTACCTGCAGAGGTTACGCAGGATTAGGCAACTAGGTTTAACCGACCTGGTGTATCCCGGGGCGCTGCACACTCGCTTTCATCACGCGCTGGGAGCCATGCACCTGATGCAAAATACCATTGATAGCCTGCGCAACAAAAAGCAGGATATCTCGGACGATGAGTGCGAAGCGGCCCTGATTGCCATCTTGCTGCACGACATCGGGCACGGTCCCTTCTCGCACGCGCTAGAGTACGTGCTGCTGCCCGGAGTGGGGCACGAGTACCTGTCGCGGCTCATCATCCAGCGGCTGAGCGACGAACTGGGCGGAGCTGTGCCGCTGGCCTACCGAATCTTTACCAACAATTACGAGCGTCGGTTTTTTCACCAGCTGGTGTCCAGCCAGCTAGACATCGACCGGCTTGACTACCTGAAGCGCGACTGTTTCTATACCGGAGTGTCGGAGGGTGAAATTGGGGCGGATCGCATCATTAAGATGCTCGACGTGCGCGACGACCGGGTGGTGGTAGAGGAAAAAGGAATCTATAGCATCGAGAACTTCCTGAACGCCCGGCGGCTGATGTACTGGCAGGTGTACCTGCACAAAACCAGCGTGAGCGCCGAAAGAATGTTGGTGTCGGCAATGGGGCGGGCCAAGCATCTGCTGGCCCAGGGGCACCTTCTGCCGGCCCCGCCCGCGCTGCTGTTTTTCCTCACCCAAGACGTTACCCGCGACGAACTGCTTCAACACCCCAACTACCTAGACGATTACCTAACCCTAGACGACTACGACGTGTGGGGGGCACTCAAGCAATGGCAGCGCCATCCCGACCGGGTGCTTGCCACGCTCAGCCACCAACTGCTGCAGCGCAAGCTATTTCGAATTCAGCTGTCGAACGACAGCTTTGCTCAAACTACCGTTGCGCAGCTGGAAGAAGCGGTTGCGCAGTCGCTCTCGTTGTCCTCAGAAGAGGTTCGGTACTTTGTGATGCACGGAATCATTAGCAACGCGGCCTACCTTTCGGGCGAGCAGAAAATCCAAATCTTAACCAAGGGGGGCAAGATTTTTGATATAGCTCAAGCCTCCGACCTGCCCAATATCAAGGCGATGAGCCGGTTGGTAAGGAAGCACTACCTGTGTTGGCCCAAGTCTATTGCGCCGCCACAGCCTACAGACTAAACCGAACCATTCATGATTGAATTTAGCGTCGACTACATTGCTCAGCTTCTCGACGGCGAAGTGCAGGGCGATGGTTCTACCAAAATCAGTGCTTTGGGCAAAATTGAAGATGCCCCGGCCGGTGCGGTATCTTTTCTCGCTAATCCCAAATACGAACCTTCTATCTACACTACCCAAGCCAGCGCGGTGTTGGTCGACAAAAAATTTGAGCCCCGCCGCACGGTGGGCACTACGCTAATCCGGGTCACCGACCCTTACCTGGGCTTCACTGCCCTGCTGGAAGAGTATCATAAGCTGATTAACCATACAAAGTCAGGCGTAGAGTCGCCGGTGCACACCGCCGGATCGGCCGTCCTGGGGTCCGACGTGTACCAGGGAGCTTTCTCGTACGTGGGCGAACACTGCCGCATCGGCAAACAAGTAAAATTATACCCGCACGTGTACGTGGGCGACGGGGTAACGGTAGGCGACTACACCATTATTCACAGTGGCGTAAAAATCTATCCCGGCACGGTGATCGGATCGCACTGCGTGATTCACTCCGGCACGGTGATCGGGAGCGATGGTTTCGGGTTTGCCCCCCAGCCCGACGGAACGTACAAGACCATTCCGCAGATTGGAAATGTGGTGATCGGGCACCACGTCAATATTGGAGCCAACACGGTGATCGATTGCGCTACGCTGGGCACCACGAAGATTGGCGACGGCGTAAAGCTCGACAACCTCATTCAAATTGCGCACAACGTAACGGTGGGTGAGCACACGGTAATTGCTGCCCAGACGGGGGTTTCCGGTTCCGCGCGCATTGGCAAGCACTGCGTGCTGGCCGGGCAGGTAGGAGTGGTGGGGCACCTCAATATTGCCGACCGCACCACCATTGGCGCCCAGGCCGGAGTAGGTAAGTCTACGCAACCCGGCAGCGTGGAACTGGGCAGCCCCAGCTTCGACCGAAAGACTTACCTGCGCGCTTACGCCGCCTTTAAGCAACTTCCCGATTTAATGGGACGCATCAAAGAACTTGAACAAAAAGTTGCTAAATTTGGCGCGACGTGAGCCAGTCCTGATGATGAACCTGAAGCAACATACGATTAGTAAGTCAGTTACCGTGTCCGGAGTGGGACTGCACACTGGGGTATCGGCCAACATGACCTTCTTGCCCGCCCCACCCCACCACGGCATCAAATTTCAGCGCACCGATATCGACGGTGAGCCAACGGTAGATGCCGACGTTGACAATGTGGTTGATCTGTCGCGGGGCACCACCATTGAGCAGAGCGGGGCGCGTATTAATACCGTGGAGCACACGCTGGCCGCCCTGGTGGGTATGGAAATCGACAACGTGCTCATCCAACTCGACGGCCCCGAACCACCGATCTTAGACGGTAGTTCAAAGCAGTTTGTGGATGCTCTTACCGAAGCGGGCCTGGAGGAGCAGAGTGCGCTGCGCAATTTCTTCGAAGTGCAGGAAGGGATTTTCTACCGCGAACCGGCCCGCAACGTCGAAATAGCGGCCCTGCCGCTCGACGATTACCGCATCACGGTGATGGTAGACTACAACTCTCCGGTACTGGGGAGCCAGCACGCATCGCTGAACGACATCAAAGAGTTTAATAAGGAGATTGCTGCCTGCCGTACCTTCTGCTTCTTGCACGAACTGGAGATGCTCCACAAGAACAACCTCATTAAGGGGGGCGACCTCAATAATGCCATTGTGGTGGTAGACAAGCAGGTGGAGGAGGGGGAATTAGACTACCTGGCCGATCTTTTTAACAAGCCGCATATTGAGGTGCAGGCCGAAGGAATCCTGAACAATGTGGAGCTGCGCTACAAAAACGAACCGGCCCGGCACAAACTGCTCGATATTGTTGGGGATCTGGCGCTGGTGGGGCGACCGCTGAAGGCCCAGATTCTGGCCGCCCGCCCCGGGCACGCGGCCAATGTAGCCTTCGCCAAGCGGATCAAGAAGGCCATCCGGGCGTCTGGCACCACTTCGGTGCTTCAGTACGACCCGCAGCAGCCCCCGGTGCTAGACATCAACCAGGTGAGCCAGATGCTGCCCCATCGCTTTCCGTTTTTGATGGTGGACAAAATATTTTATCTGGACGACACCACCGTGTGCGGAGTGAAGAACGTAACCATCAATGAGCCGTTCTTTCAGGGGCACTTTCCGGGCAACCCGGTCATGCCGGGCGTGTTGCAGGTAGAGGCCATGGTGCAAACCGGCGGTATCCTGGTGCTTAATACCGTTCCCGATCCTGAAAACTACTGGACCTATTTCCTGGCCATCGAAAACTGCCGCTTCCGCAAGATGGTGCTGCCCGGAGACACCCTTACCATCCGGTGCGACCTGTTAGCCCCTATCAAACGGGGCATCGCTAAGATGAGCAGCAAAGCATTCGTGGGCGACGCCCTCGTATCGGAAGCTACCATGACCGCCAGCATTGTACGTAAAGACGCATGAACCAACCCCTCGCCTACATCCATCCCGAAGCTAAAATCGCTAACAACGCGGTAATTGAGCCCTTTAGCACCATCTACAAGAACGTGGTAATTGGTGAAGGAACGTGGGTGGGATCAAACGTCACCATTATGGAAGGGGCGCGGATCGGCAAGAACTGCAAGATATTTCCGGGGGCGGTGGTTTCAGCCATTCCGCAGGACCTGAAGTTCGACGGAGAAGATACGACGGCCGAAATCGGCGACAATACCGTAATCCGCGAGTGCGTTACCATTAACCGCGGCACGGTAGACCGCTACAAAACGGTGATTGGCAGCAACGTGCTGCTGATGGCCTACGTGCACGTGGCCCACGACTGCTCAATCGGAGATCACTGTATTTTGGCCAATGCGGCTCAGGTGGCCGGACACGTACTCATCGATGAGTATGTGCAGGTGGGGGGCATGAGTGCCGTGCAGCAGTTTGTGAAGATCGGCGCGCACGCGTTTGTGGGAGGTGGGTCGCTGGTGCGCAAAGACGTGCCGCCCTTCATTCGGGCCGCCCGTGAACCGTTGGGCTACAGTGGCATTAACTCTATTGGCCTGCGGCGGCGGGGCTTCTCGAACGAAAAAATCAACGAAATTCAGGAGATTTACCGTTTGGTCTATCTAAAGGGAATGAACAACTCCGCTTCGCTCGACCACATTGAGGTAACCATGCCGCCGTCGAAGGAGCGCGACGAGATTGTTCGCTTTATTCGGGGGTCGGAGCGGGGCATCACCCGTGGGTTCGACCAGTAATGCAGGTTGCGCTCGAGGGGGTTGGCAAGAAGTTTCAGCACGAGTGGATCTTCCGAGACGTCACCTTTACCTTCGCCGAAAACCGAGCGTACGCCCTGACTGGTCCCAATGGCAGTGGGAAGTCAACCTTGCTGATGCTGCTCTCGGCGCTCACCCTCCCCTCGCGGGGTACGCTCTCGTACCAGCAGGGGCAGCAACCCATCGAGCACGAAATGGTATACCGGCACCTGACGCTGGCCGCTCCCTACCAAGAACTCATTGAGGAGTTTACACTGCGCGAGCTGTTAGAATTTCACTTCGCGCTTAAGAAACCAGTGTCCGCCCTCACCGCTCAGTCAATAGCCCAAAAGTTACGTCTGGAAAAAGCGTACGATAAGTACATCTACCAATTCTCGTCGGGGATGAAGCAGCGCCTTAAACTCGGATTGGCGCTCTACTCAGAAGGTCAGCTGCTGCTGCTCGATGAGCCCTGTACCAACCTGGATGCCGAAAATACCCAGTGGTACCGGCAGGAAGTTCGGGAGGCGCTGGGGCAACGGCTGGTGGTCATCGCCTCGAACCAACCGCACGAGTACGATTTTTGCGATGAGGTAGTAGATATTATGCGGTTTAAATAAACGGGTGTACCATTTGGGCAAATTTTTGCGTTCTGAAGTCGATAAAATGCAACACCTTTCTGAAATCAAATAAGACACTTTATATTAACGACAAACAAAAAGACTTATGAAGTACGCCAACAAACTAGTAGCTACGGTCGCTATTCTTTCTACGCTGTTGACCCTCGGCTGCGGGGGCGGTGAAGATCCCAGCCCCGACGGAGTGCCCGGTGAAGTCCTTGCCGCTACGTGGGAGCAGGATGAGCCAGGCGATGTAACAGGGGGGCCAGCGGCGGCTGACTTCACTAACTTCCGAATAACAATTAGCACTACAACCACTCCTGGTGAGCTAAACTACTCGACGCAGAACAATGGAAACACGCTGGTTTTCCCCAATAGCGGAACTTTCACCCTGCCCGAGGGAGCTGTTTTTTCGCCCGGTGTGGCGGTGCAAGTGGCCCAAAACGATGGAAAAACGGTTGATTTAAGCCTAACCGCTGACGATCAACTTCGAATGGTCGTTTTAGTAAATGAGAATTCTAGCATTCCGCACGGCAACTCGCGCACAGCCGAAATTAGCGGAACCTACACGTTCTTGTTGGATAAAGCAGAATAATTCGCGTAAAGTAAAGGAGTTATTGATAGCCACGGACAACCATCCGTGGCTATTTCATTCGAACGATAGTGACGCCGGCCCCGCCCCGCTCCACATGTTCGTCGTAGGTGGCTGCCACCCGCTCGTGCGTGCGCAGGTAATTACGCACCGCCTCGCGCAGCGCTCCGGTTCCCTTGCCGTGCACCACACGCAGCTCGTCCGAACCTACCATAGCCGCCTCGTCCACAAAGCCCATCAAGCGCGGTATCACTTCCTCGGCGCGTTGGCCGCGCACGTCAAGGCGCGGACTAAAGTTCGTAAACTTCTCGTGCATGTCGTAGCGCTGGGCAGGCCGTTCGGCCGCGTTCTGGGTGCGCTTTAGCGTCCGGGACGACACCTTATCCAGCCGGTTACGCTTAATGATTGACTTGAGCGCCCCAATACGCACTTCCACTTGCTGGCCGCGCATCGACAGCACCTCACCTATTGCATTATTGTCTTTTACCCGCACGGCATCTCCTACGCTAATTTCGCCGCCTACCACCTCATCCTCCGGAATGGTCTGGGGTTTGCGAACGGGCCGATCGGGCTTAAGATGCACTTTCTTCTCTTCCAGGGCGCGCCGCGCCTGCCGGGTGGCTTCCTTCTCGGCGTTTTGCTCCTTAATGGTGCGGATGGTATTCTCGATGGTCTGGTTAGCCTCCTGAAGAATCTGTTTAGCCTCGTGCTTCGCCCGGTTCAAGATATCTTTCTTCTCGCCCTTCACGTGGTCGCGCAGCTCTTCGTACTCCTGGGCGGTTTGAGAGATGCGCTTTTCCTTGGCGGCCAAACTCTGGGTAAGTTCCTGGTAACGGGTGCGCTCAGCCTCCAGGTCAACCAGCATCTTCTCGTACTCCACCTGGTCTACGCCTACCTTCTCCTTGGCCCGCTCCAGCACATCAGGGTGCAGCCCGATCTTACGCGCAATCTCTAGCGCGAACGAGCTGCCGGGCTTGCCTATCTCCAGCGCGAACAGCGGTTCCAGTCGTAGGGTGTCGTAGCGCATGGCCCCGTTCACCACGCCCTCGGCCCGGTCGGCAAACTCCTTAAGGTTGGAGTAATGGGTGGTAATGACTCCGAATACGCGCTTGGCGTTCAAGTCTTCGAGGATGGCTTCGGCAATGGCCCCACCAAACTGCGGTTCGGTACCCGTACCAAACTCGTCGATGAGCACCAGCGTTTTTTTGTCCGCAAACTTCACGAAGTAGTTCATGCTGGTAAGGTGCGAACTGTAGGTGCTCAGATCATTCTCTAGCGACTGTTCATCACCAATGTCGATAAAAACACTCTGGAAGAGCCCCACCGTCGACTGCTCCGCCAGCGGAATGAGCAACCCACACTGAACCATGTACTGCAGTAGCGCGACGGTTTTCAGGCACACCGACTTGCCCCCCGCGTTGGGGCCGGAGATTACCAAAATGCGCTGGTCGCTATTGAGCGCAATATCGAGCGGCACCACCGATCGGTTCTGGTGGGTTTCTGACAGTTGTAAGAGGGGGTGGCGGGCCTTGACCCAGTCGAGTACGCGCTCCTTTACCAGTTTGGGGCAGCGGGCATCCAGACGCAGCGCCAGCCGCGCTTTGGCACGGATAAAGTCGATCATGCCCAGAAACTGGTAGGCTGTCCGCAGGTTGGGGAGGTGCGGCCGCAGGGTGTCGGTGAGGGTGGTAAGGATGCGCACCACCTCGCGCTTCTCGCGGTAGGTGAGGTCGCGAATCTCGTTATTGATCTCCAGCACCTCGGCGGGCTCCAGAAACACGGTTTGGCCGGTGGCCGACTCATCGTGAATAAAGCCCTTCACGCGGCGCTTGAACTCGGCCAGCACGGGAATGACCATGCGCCCGCCGCGGATGGTTACGCTGGCATCGTCGGGAGTGAAGCCCTGCCCCTGGGCGTTGCGCAAAATTTGCTCGAGCACCTTGCGCAAACGCGATTGCTCGCTGAGCAGGGCGCGGCGAATCTGCTTCAGCTCAGCCGAAGCGTTGTTGCGCACCTGCCCTTGTTCATCAATTACCTGTTTGATGCCGTTAAGCAAGCTAACGGGCAGTTGCACCGCCCCGCTAAGTTCTTTCAGGTAGGGGTAAGCGTCTTCTTCGGCGTCCTTCTGGAAGAAGCGAAGGCACTGAAACAGCGTAGTAAGGGATAGCTGAATGTTGTGAAACTCTTCTTCCGATAAAAAAGCCCCGGGCGTTTTGGCGCTGTTTAAAGAGGTGGTGACATCCAGAAAGTGAGCTGACGGAAAGCTGCCCTCGCCGGTAAGAATACGGCGAAACTCTTCGGTTTGGTGCAGCAGTTTGCTAATCTGATCGAAGCTGTCCGAAAACGTAAGCCGATCAACGTGGGTGGTGCCTAGTGAGCTGCTGCACTCATCCTTCAGGTAGCGTTTGATAGCGTCGAAGCCAATCTTCGATTCAATGTTTTTAGGGTATAGCAAGGTAGGGGTTAGCGATACGTTGGTGTCAAGTGTATAACCAATGGTGCCGGGGAAGGTTCCCGGGTTGGCGTTGCGATAGCATTGAGACGTAGCCACCGTCTATCAAACCTTGGTTCGCAGTTTACGTTACTATTTAAGTACTTAAACAATAACTTATCGTGATTGCAGCTAATTATACAGAATTTAGAACCAAACTGAAGTCTTATCTGGATGAGGTAGAAGATAATCAGGAGACGCTTATCGTTAAGCGCGGAAGCGGAAAGGGAACGGTAGTTATCTCTCTGGAGGAATATAACGCCATGATGGAAACGATGCATTTGCTGAGTTCTAAGAAGAATGCCGATCGCCTGTATGAATCTATACAGCAGATGAGATCCGGGCAAACCGTGAATAAAGAACTTTTGGAAGAATGAAAATTACCTTCACCAAGAATGCCTGGGAAGACTACCTGTCGTGGCAGAATGAGGATAAAAAAATGCTAAAGAAAATTAACGCATTAATTAAAGAGATCATTCGGACGCCATTTGAAGGAAGAGGGAAACCGGAACCATTGAAGTACGATCTGACCGGCTACTGGTCGCGACGCATCGATCAGGAGCACCGTCTGGTGTATCAGTTCAGACAAGGCGAAGTACTTATTTATAGCTGTCGGTTTCACTACGATGACTGAAATACCAAATAAGCACACCCCCCACCACAAAGGGCACACTCAGCAGCTGCCCCATGTTTAGCCACAGCACCTGCTCGAATGCCACCTGATCTTCTTTAAAAAACTCTACGAAGAAGCGCCATCCGAAGATCAGTACCAAGGATAGACCGAACCAACGACCGTGCGAATGGAACCCGGAACGACTTCGGTAGAAGGACAGTAAAACGAAAGCCGTGAAATAGCCTAATGCTTCGTACACCTGCGCCGGATGGCGGGGCAGCATATCTACCGAAGCAAACACGAACGCCCACGGCACCGCAGAAGGGTGGCCAATAATCTCGGAGTTCATCAGGTTGCCCAAGCGGATAAATCCCCCCAATAAGCAGCTTACCCAAGCCAACTGGCTAAGCACAAATGCTACAGAAACTACCCGGTGCTTGCTGATGAACCAGCCAACCGCCACTAGTACGCCGATGGCCCCGCCGTGGCTAGCCAAGCCCTGGTAGCCCGTAAAGTGAAACTCGGGAGTGAAGCTTACCGGCAGAAAAACTTCTAAGGGGCGCTCAATGAAGCCCATTGGCTCGTAGAACAGAAAGTGGCCCAGCCGCATACCCGCAAACATGCCAAGAACAACGGCCAGCACAAATTTCTCGAACAGGGCATCGGCCAGCCCCGCCCGACGGAAAGCGCCGCGCACCAAAACGTAGCTCAGTGCGATGCCGGTGGCAAATAGCACGCTGTACCACCGCAAGGTGTAGAACCCCAGATCGATCAGTACCGGATTGGGGTTCCAGAGCACGTATCCCAGGGTGCCGACAGCCGCTAGCATCCGTGGCAGCAGACCAGCAGAAATCCGAAAACCCCAATGTGGCGCGATGCCCTGAGTAACACCCGCTGAAAAAGTGACCGCTCGTTGGGTAGTAATTCGCTCAGCGCTTCTTCGGACAACGAAGTACGGTGGTTGCTAGACCGCACGGAGCGCCAGTGAGGGCGTAATTCTTCTAGTTCCATAGTGCCTCTTGGGTAATGATACTTTTCATTTTTCGTTTGATGCGGTTCATTCGGGTGCTTACGTTGGTGGCTGAGGTGCTAAGAACCTCAGCAATTTCCTGATGCCGGTACCCCTCAAGATGAAGCAGTACCAGGGCTTTATCGGACGGACTAAGCCGACTGAGGGCGAACCGAATCACCTCCGCACTTTCTTGGGTGGGCGGACTTACCAACTCGTTCTCAGGGCGGTAGGAACAGGTGATTACCCGAGACTTTTGAGCCTTCTTTACCAGGGTGCGCAGCGCCACGCGATACACCCAGGTGGTTAGCGAAGACTCGCCCCGAAAGGTGCCGTACGACTTCCATAGCTGAAGCAGTACGTCCTGAAATGCGTCTTTTTGATCTTCTCGGTCAGAAAAATAGACAGCGCACAAACTGCGAATGAGTCCCTGATGAGGAAATATCTCCTGGATGAAAGCTTTTTTGGCGTGGGGCATTCCCGAGAGGTTGGCTACTATACAGTTAGTGCGGGTTTTGCGCGGTTTGTCACAACCCTCATCAAAAAACTGGTAAATCTGTCACGTAAGCTTCATCAACTTGTGATACTTCTGTGATGCTCTTCTGGTAGCATCTATGCTATCTTTATCATTATTACTTCAACTACTTCTACTATCTATGTCATTACAAAACGAACTAGACGATCTGTCGCGCGTGGTCCGGGCCGGAACGTCGCCCCGACTGCTCCAGGTACTTGATCACTTTGTGGAAGCCCTTCGCGAGCAGAAAGCGAAAACGTATGGCCTAAAGACCGGCGACACCGTAGCCAACGTGAAGCTACAAATGCCCCACCGGGGCCGGGTTGAGCTTTATTCACTGCTTAATGAGGGGCCGGTGATCCTTACGTTCTACCGGGGCGGGTGGTGCCCCTACTGCAACCTGGCGCTCAAATCGCTACGCTACACCCTACCCGAAATAGAACGGCGGGGCGCGCGACTCATTGCCATTACCCCCGAGCGGCCGGAGAGCGCCGTCCAAACCGCCCGCAAGAACGGTATCGACTACCCGGTGGTGCACGATGCCAATAGCGAGGTGGCGCGCCAGTTCGGCGTCTCTATTCCGCTGTCGGAGCCGCTGAAGGCCCTTTACCGTAGCTTAGGACTTAATTTAGCGGCGCGTAATGCCGACGTGATCGTACGTTTGCCGCTGCCCGCTACCTTTGTGATCGGCACCGACTACACCGTGCGCTACGCCTTTGTGGAAGAAGACTACACCCGAAGGGCCGAACCCAAGGCAATGCTGGAGGTGCTAAGCGCCGCCGCGCCCCAACTAATGCAATCGTACGGATAAATGAGTACCTTTGATAGAAATGCTCCCTCGGCGGAGCCCGATAGTATGCCCCGTGAAACCGCTGTTACATCCATGCCGCGAAAAGCGTTAGTTGTTGAGGATGATCAGGACATTGCCACCCTGATCAAGATCAACCTGCGCGATATCAACTGCGATACCGACGTTGCTACGAACGGCATCGACGGACTTTATCACGCGGTAAACCACCGCTACGATGTGATTATCCTGGATATTATGCTGCCCAGCATGGACGGACTGGAGGTGTGCAAACGCATTCGCGAAGAGCGGATAACTACCCCTATCATCATGCTCACCTCTAAGTCGGAAGAGATTGATACCGTGCTGGGGCTCAACCTGGGGGCCGATGACTACATGACCAAGCCCTTTAGCGTACGCGAGCTTACCGCCCGGGTAAAAGCCCGTCTTCGCCGCACCTCCCTCAACCAAGAGGCAGAGGCTACGCCTCAAACCTACGTCTACCAAGGGCTCACCCTGGACCCGGTAAAGCATAAGGTTACGCTCGACGGCAAAGTGGTAGAGCTCACCGCCAAGGAGTTTGATCTGCTAAAGTTATTTATGCAGCAGATCGGAAAGACGTACACGCGCGAGGAGCTACTCAGCAAGGTGTGGGGCTACGCCTACAGCGGTTACGAGCACACGGTGAACTCACACATCAACCGACTGCGCCTGAAAATAGAGACAGACCCGGCAAACCCCGCCTACATCCTCACGGTGTGGGGAGTAGGCTATAAGTTTAATGATGAACCAAGTGCGTAACATGCTTCGCCTCAACAGTCTGCCGCTTAAGTTATCACTGCTTTTTGTGGCCCTGCTGCTTACCGTAAGCGCTATTTACTTTTATACGATTTTAGGTTCTACCGGCGAATACGTAGCGGAAGTAACCCAGCAGCGTAACCGTGCGTTGGCTACCTCCATCGCCCAGGAGATGAAAATAGACTCGGCGACGAACCGCATTCCCGAAGCGAAGCTAAAGGAGCTGTTTCACGCCGCCATGATCATCAACCCGAGCATCAAGCTGTACATCGTGGGGCACGACGGGGAGATTCTTACCGCTTCGGCGCTGCCCGGCGAGGTAAAGCTCGACTCGGTGAACGTGGAAAACATCGAGAACTTTTTAGACGACCGCGTTCCGTTGCCCATCTACAACGACGACCCGCGCGAGCCGGCGCAGCCCAAGATATTTTCGGCGGCCGCCCTGGCCAGCAGTGATGGATCACTGCACTGCTACTTGTACATCACCCTAAACAACGACGGCGCGTACGGCGACGAGGGGTCGGTGCGGCAGAGTTACATCTTTAAGATCGTAGGGCGGGCCCTGCTGATGGTGCTGGGGGTGGTGATGGTGATCGGGCTGCTGCTTATCTTCCTGGTGACCCGCGACCTAAAGCGAATTGTTACGGCGGTGCGCCGCATGGAACAGGGCGACTACTCGGCCCGGGTGAGCGTGCGCTCTTCGGATGAGCTGAGCGAACTGGGCACGGCCTTCAATACCATGGCCGACGAAATCGGCGCAGCCATGCAGCAACTCAAGCAGAACGACGAACTGCGGCGCGAACTCATTGCCAACGTTTCGCACGACCTGCGCACCCCACTGGCCTCGGTGGAGGGCTACGTAGAAACCATTCTGCTAAAAGACCACCTACTTAGCGAAAGTGAGAAGAAAAGCTACCTGGAAACTATCCTAAAGAACACCCGAAGTTTGGGCAACTTGGTGTCGGAGCTGTTTCAGCTGTCGAAGCTGGAAGCCCGGCAGATTCAGGCCAATCCCGAAACCTTTTCGGTGAGCGAACTGGTGCACGACATTGTGCTGCAGTTTAGGCCCCACGCTGAAGCAAACCAGGTAACGCTAGACTACCAGTGCGTTGAGAACATTCCGCTGGTCTACGCCGACGTTAGCTTGATAGAGCGGGTGCTGCAGAACCTGATCTCTAACGCGATGCAACATACTCCGGCCGGAGGCCGCGTTTCCGTAGCGGTCGCGAATGTACAGCAGCGCGTGCGCCTGGAGGTTGTCGATACCGGGGCGGGCATCTCCGAGCAGGATTTGCACCATATCTTCAACCGTTTTTATCGCAGCAGGCAGGTGCGCAGTCAGAGCAAGGGCGGGCTGGGTCTCGGACTGGCCATTGCGCAGAAGATCGTGGCGCTACACCAAAGCGAGCTGCACGTGCGCAGTGCGGTGGGGCAGGGAACCACGTTTTGGTTTAGTCTGCCGGTTACCACCGAACTGGTGGAAGCGAAGGCCTAAGGCGTGTTGACATATAGATTAACGAGAGATTTTAAGGACGGTTTTCGTCTGATTAAGGCGCTTGAGAAGCGCGATGCTGAGGCATCGGGCGCCGAAAGCAACGCAGAACAGGTGGAAAGCGTACCAAAATCGCCGTTTAGATTATATGTCAACACGCCCTAGGGTCTGAGTTTAAATGACACAGAACAGAACCCCGAACCCTCAACCAATCAATTCTCCTGCATCTGCAACTTTACTAAGTTACTATAATCCTGGTCCAGCTGGTACAACTCGTCGTGGCTGCCCGACTCCACAATCTGGCCGTCGCGCAGCACGTAGATAGTGTCTACCTTGCGGATGGTGGCCAGGCGGTGCGCGATGATGATGGTGGTGCGGTTTTCCATCAACGTATCCAGCGCCTGCTGCACCAGGTGCTCCGACTCAGCATCGAGCGAGCTGGTGGCCTCATCCAGAATAAGGATCTTAGGGTTCTTCAGAATAGCCCGGGCAATGGCAATACGCTGGCGTTGTCCGCCCGATAGCTTCACGCCGCGCTCGCCCACCAGCGTTTCCATTCCTTCGGGAAACGACTCAATAAAGTCCAGGGCGTTGGCCAGGCGCGCCGCCTCGCGAATCTCATCATCGGAAGCCCCGTGTCGGCCGTAGGCGATGTTCTCGCTAATAGTGCCGCCGAAGAGGAGCACCTCCTGGGGCACAATGCCGATGTGCTGGCGGTAGGCGGTAAGATCGTGCTGTCGAATATCTTCACCATCGACCAGAATACGCCCCTGGTCCGTTTCGTAGAAGCGCAGCAGCAACTGGGTGATGGTAGACTTGCCCGCCCCGCTGTGCCCCACCAATGCTACCTTCTCGCCCTGCCCAATGGAGAAACTAATCCCTTTAAGAACGGTAACGTCCGAACGGCTCGGATACGAAAAGAAAACGTCCTCAAGGTCGATGCTGCCCCGGATGGGCAACTCCGGCACGCGCTGGTAGTGCGCGGCTGGGTCCAGTTCGTTCTCTTCCTCTAAGATTGACAGAATGCGTTCCGATGCTCCGAAGGCGCGCTGCAACTGACCGTACATATCACCCAACCCGGCAATCGATCCCCCGATGAAAGTGGTGTACAGAATAAACGAGACCAGTTCACCAATAGAAATCGCTCCTTCTTGTACCAAAGTAGCACCGTACCAAATTACCGCCACAATGCCGCCAAACAGCACAAATACCACGAACGAGATAAACAGTCCGCGAAACACGGCGGTCCGCAAGGCCGTCTTCACCACGTCGTTCAAACTTTTGTTGTACTTGCGAATCTCGAACCACTCACTGGTAAATGACTTCACGGCCTGCACGGCCTGCAACGTCTCTTCCACAATCACATTACTGGCAGCTAACTGATCCTGGGTAAGCTTGGATAGCTTACGGATGTAGCGTCCGAAGAAAAGGGCGGCCACTATCAGAAAAGGAAAAGTGGCCAGCATGAAGCCAGTGAGTTTGGGTGCCATAAAAGTGATAATGCCCACTCCGACCAGCAGTGTCAGCGTCTGCCGAAGGAACTCAGCCAGCGTGACCGAAAAGGTATTCTGCAACAGCGACACGTCGGAGGTGATGCGGCTGATCAGCTCACCGGTGCGGTGGCGGTCGAAAAAAACCATCGGTAGCGACATCAACTTGGTGTAGAGCGCCAGTCGGATGTCGGCGGTGGACCGTTCGTTGACCTGGGCAAAGAAGTAGACGCGAATGAACGAGAAAATACTCTGCACCACAAAAATGCCCAGCAGCACCAGCGCAATCACTGTGATGTTATCCGATAAGACTGACTCATTGCCCGCCGCTACGTCCAGTAGCTGCCCCGACAGGTACGGAAAGGCCAGGAGCATCACGCTCGATAGCAGGAGCGCCGCGATACCGATGGCGAAAAGCCCCTTATAAGGCAGAATAAACGCGTAGATACCGGCCAGCCGTTTAAAGCCTTCGCGCGGCTTCACTTTCTTCTCGGGCGAATCGTCGGTCGTCGGGGGTGTAGGTTGTGACATAACTGGAGAGATAACGAAAATTAGGTTTTGGAGTTCAAAAATCGATTTGATCGGCCGATTGAATTAACTTGCCAGCGCATTCGTTCAGAATGATGCACCGCTGGTGCGTCTGTACCGCTACGTAACAACACTATGACCATCTTCGTCACCGGAGCCACCGGGTTGCTCGGAAGTTTTATTTGCCGCCGTCTGCTAGAGCACGGCTACGCCGTACGCGCGCTACGTCGACCCACCAGCCGCCTGTCGCTGCTTGAGGATATCCACGACCAGATTACCTGGGTAGAAGGCGACATCTTGGACACCGTGTTGCTAACGGAGCAGTTGGCCGGTGCTGAAGCGGTGGTCCACTGCGCCGCGCTGGTGTCGTACGATAGCCGCCACGAAGCCCAGATGCACAAGGTGAACGTAGAGGGCACCGCCAACTTGGTAAACGCCAGCCTACGGCTAGGTATAGACCACTTCCTGCACGTAAGCTCCGTAGCGGCCATCGGTCGGGGCAAAGACCAGGCGCGGATCGACGAGACGCATCAGGCCAACGCCGAAGAGTTTGGCACCGCCTACGCCCGCAGCAAGCACCTGGCCGAACTGGAGGTGTGGCGCGCCTCCTCAGAAGGACTTCCGGTAGCCATTGTTAACCCCTCGCTGGTGCTAGGGCCCGGCGAGTGGGACCAAAGCAGTACGAAGATTTTTAAGTACATCTGGGATGAGAACCGTTTTTACGTCGATGGGTTGGCCAATTACGTGGACGTGCGCGATGTGGCTACCGTGGTGCTGCGTCTGCTCAAGGCGCGTACCACGGGTGAGCGCTTTATCACCAGCGCGGGCAGCGTTTCGTACGTCGAGCTATTTGCTACGATTGCCCAGTCGTTTAACAAGAAGCCGCCCGGCACCCGGGTAAACCCGCGTTTGATTCCCCTGGCCAGCGTGGCCGACTCGCTCCGCGCCCGACTCACCGGTCGTCCGCCGCTGATCACCAGCGAGTTGCAGCAAATTGCCACCAACTCCCACGTATTCGACAGCACCAAGGTACAACAAACCACCGGTATCACGTTTAACCCCCTAGAGAACACCGTGCGTTGGTGCTGCCACGAGCTAGCGAAAAAAAATCAGATGGTACAATCATAGCCACGAGGACCTAAACAATTGGGCATCCTCCCAGTATTTTCTATATTTATCGGCATGGACGAACGATTCAAACAGCACGGAGAAGGCAGAGAGCGGGCGAAGTGGTTCGAGGATCAGCTTCAGAACAACAGTCTGCAGTTCTTGGAACTACCCGTTTACCTCGATCTTATCGACCATTACCTGGATGAGGGGCAGAACCAGAAAGCCCTGAAAACCTGCGAGGTGGCCTACGATCAGTATCCGTACTCGGCCGAGTTGCTCGTCGATAAGGGGCAGATCCTTACCAACCTGGAGCGTTACGACGAGGCGCTGACCGTGCTGGAGCGGGCGGGCAGCCTGCAACCCAACGATACCGAGATTGTGACGTTGCAGGGTAATATCTTGCTGGCCACGGGGCGCTTCCGCGAGGCTATTGCTGCCTTTGAGCACTTGCTAAGCTTTACCGAAGACCGCGACGAAGCCTACTACAGCATGGGCATGGCCTACCAAAACGTGGAGAAGTACCGGGAGGCTATTGAGCAGTATAAGCTGGCCATTGAGGAGAACATCCACCACGAGGAGGCTATGTACGAGATGGCCTACTGCCTGGATATTATCGGTGAGCTGGAGAGCAGCATTGCCTACTACCAGCGCTTCATCGACGAAGACCCCTACTCGCAGTACGCCTGGTACAACCTGGGCATCGTATACAATAAGCTCGAGCAGTTCGAGGAGGCGGTAGAAGCCTACGACTACGCGATTTTGATCGATGAGAGCTTCGCCTCGGCCCACTTCAACCTGGGCAACACCTACATGAACCTAAAGAAGTACGCCAAGGCGGTGAAGGCGTACAACAAAACCTACAAACTAGAAGGGCCCAACCCCGAAACCTACTGCTGCATTGGGGCGGCCTACGAGAAGATGGAGGAGTACGAAAAGGCCATCCGCTGGTACCGCAGTGCCTCTAAGTTAGACAGTTTGTATGACGAAGCTTGGTACGGCATCGGGTCGTGCATGATCAAGCAAACCCGCTTCTACGAATCGATCCACTTCATAAAGAAGGCTATCAAGCTTAACAAAGGTAATTTTCGCTACTGGTTCGCGCTGGCCGAGGCCGAATACTACACGGGCAACCTGGTTTCGTGCATGGAAGCCTACCACGAGGCTAGTCTGCTGGCTCCCGACGACCCGGAGGTGTGGATGGACTGGTCGTACGTGTTTTACGAGCAGGGCGACTACGACCGGGCCATCGCCATTGTGATGAGTGGGCTCGATGAGTTGCCCGATCATCCCGACCTGTTCTACTACGTGACCGCGTACCTGATCTCGGCCGGTAAATACAAGGAGGCCTTCCATTATCTGGAAAATGCGTTAACTTTGGATTTTGATAAGCACGAGATCCTGTACGAATTCTTCCCCAAGCTGGAGACTCAGAAGGCACTCTTCAAAATCATCGATCAATACCGAACCTAGATGAATTACCCGCTCAATAATATTCCGGAGCGCACGATGAAGCCGCGCGTTTCGGGATACACGATGGCGATGGACAAGGGACTGAGCCTGCGCGAAGTAGAAGATTTTATTAGTGTGGCCGGGGGCTACGTCGACGTGGTGAAGCTGGGCTGGGCTACCTCGTTTGTTACCCCGCACCTTAAAGAAAAGGTGGCGCTGTACCACGCGGCCGACATTCCGGTGTACTTCGGCGGAACGCTGTTTGAGGCGTTCATTATTCGCCACCAGTTCGACGACTACCGCCGCACGCTGGATCAGTACGATATGTCGTTTGCCGAAGTGTCGGATGGCTCCATCGAGCTGCCGCACGACCGTAAGTGCGACTACATCCGCCGTTTGTCAGAGCAGGTAACGGTATTGTCGGAAGTAGGCTCTAAGGATGAGACCAAGATTATGCCCCCCTACCAGTGGATTGAGCTGATGGAAGCGGAGCTGCAGGCTGGTGCCTGGAAGGTGATCGGTGAGGCCCGCGAGGGCGGCAACGTAGGGCTGTTCCGCTCTACCGGTGAGGTGCGCTCGGGACTGGTGCAGGAGATCCTGACGAAAATTCCCAGCGAGAAGATTATCTGGGAAGCTCCCCAAAAGGAGCAGCAGGTGTGGTTTATCAAGCTCATCGGGGCCAACGTGAACCTGGGCAACATCGCTCCCAATGAAGTTATTCCCCTCGAAACCATCCGCATCGGCCTGCGGGGCGACACCTTCAACCACTTTCTGGGCACCAACGGTGTAGCCTCATAAATCCATCGTACAGACGCGATTAATCGCGTCTCCGTGCGCTACGCGATACAAAACCTATGAACCAATCTCCCCGCACGCCCCGCCAGTACGTTACCCTGTTCTTGAAGGGCATGGCCATGGGCGGGGCCGACGTGGTGCCCGGCGTATCGGGCGGCACCATCGCCTTCATCACCGGCATCTACGAAACCCTGCTCGACTCTATCGCTTCGGTAGACGGCGATGCCCTACAGTTGCTGATCAAGGGACGGTTGCGTGACTTCTGGCAGCACATCAACGGCAATTTCTTGGTGACGCTGTTCGGTGGCATCTTTCTGAGCATCCTTACCCTGGCGCAGCTGCTGGGTTACTTGCTCGAGGCGTACCCTATTCAGCTGTGGTCGTTCTTTTTTGGATTGATCATCATTGCGGCTTACCTGGTAGCCAAGGAGATCAAGCGGTGGTCGGTTGGGGTGGTGGTAGCCGCCGCGGTAGGGATTGCTATTGCCTACTATATCACGCTGGCCACCCCCGCCGAGACGCCCACCAGCCTATGGTTCGTATTTCTATCGGGCTCGCTGGCCATTTGCGCCATGATTCTGCCGGGCATCTCGGGTAGCTTTATCCTGCTGATCCTGGGGAAGTATGCCTTTATCCTGGAGGCGGTGAACGAACGTGACTTTGCGGTGATTGCCGTATTCGGACTGGGGTGCGTGGTGGGAATTCTTACGTTTGCGCGGGTAATCTCTTGGCTGCTAGACCGTTACCACGACGTAGCGGTGGCCCTACTAGCTGGTTTCATGATTGGCTCGCTGGGCAAAATATGGCCCTGGAAGGAGGTAACGCTCACCCACCTGGACCGCCACGGCGAAGAAGTGCCCCTGGTGACGCGCAACGTGCTGCCCGCGCAGTTTGAGCAACTCACCGGGCAAGACGCCCTGCTGGGGCAGGCTATCTTATTTATGCTCGTAGGCTTTCTGCTGGTACTGGGCATCGAGCGGTTCGCCAACTATCAGCAGAAGAAGGGTGAACGAGAAGCCTCGGTTTAAAAGTTGTGGTTAGGGAAAGTGGCAATTATTGTTTTCTTAACTCCTCCTGTTATTTAGATTAGTAACCCCCCTTATCCCTTTCGTCTCGATTTATTTTTCTTTCTGATTATACGCTTATCTTTGCGGCTTGGTTAGTGAATAAACCGGTACGCTACCCAATCGCGAAGTTGCTCACCCCTTTTTTGTTATTACTAGTTTTATGGAAATCACAACCGACGATACCACCAAAAGAGCCCACCAAGAGAAGATTCAGCAGGTTTTCCACGAAGTGGGCAAGGTGGTGGTAGGCCAGCAGTACATGGTGAACCGTCTGCTGATCGGGCTGTTTACCAATGGACATATCCTGCTCGAAGGCGTGCCCGGCCTGGCCAAAACCCTTACCGTAAACACCCTGGCTAAGGTGCTGCACCTCGACTTTAAGCGCATCCAGTTTACGCCCGATCTGCTGCCCGCCGACCTGATTGGTACGATGATTTATAACCAGCAGCAGGGCGACTTCGAAGTAAAGAAAGGCCCTATTTTCGCCAACCTGATCTTGGCCGATGAGGTGAACCGCTCGCCCGCCAAGGTGCAGTCGGCCCTGCTGGAGTCGATGCAGGAAAAGCAGGTCACCATCGGTGAAACCACCTATCCGCTCGATCGCCCGTTTTTGGTGCTGGCCACCCAGAATCCCGTTGATCAGGAAGGCACTTACCCGCTGCCCGAAGCGCAGGTGGACCGGTTCATGCTGAAGGTGCACGTGGACTACCCCAGCAAGGAGAACGAGTTGGAGGTGATGCGCCGGATGGCCAATATGTCGTTTAGTAGTGAGGTAGAGTCGGTGCTTACCAAGGAGGACATTTTCGCCATCC
>JBASAY010000044.1:0-26969 GCA_049650865.1 Tunicatimonas sp. | reverse complement strand
GGATACACTACTGATTCTTCCCTCTCGTCGTTACGTTGTAACTACTTGTGGTGAGAAGATGAAATTAATAAAAATTGGCGGTGACGAAATTGGGATTGAATCAGACGCAGACTATCGTGATTTTGTAGAAGCTATGGAGGAAGAAGGATTGATTACAAGACTTGCAAGTTTGGTAAAATAACGTAACCAACGCTGAGGCACGTTTAATGTAGCGTAACGCGTCACCCCCCATAAAAGAAACTACTCTCCCGCACTCACCACCGACTCGCGAACCTTTTCCTCGGGCAAGCCTCCCTCGGTGCTTGCCACGATGATGGCTACTGAGGCATCGCCCGTCACGTTGACCACCGTGCGGCACATGTCAATGATACGGTCGGGGGCCAGGATGAGGGCGATGCCCGCCGTGGGAATGCCGATGGCCTCCAGCACGATCACCAGCATCACCACCCCCGCTCCGGGCACGGCGGCGGTGCCAATGGAGGCCAGCACGGCGGTGAGTACAATCATCAACTGATCACCAATGGTCAGCCCCAAGCCCAGCGCCTGGGCGATGAACACGGCGGCTACGCCCTGGTACAGGCTGGTGCCGTCCATATTGATGGTGGCTCCCAGCGGCAGCACAAAGCTGGTCACTTCTTCCGACACCTTCAGGTCGTTCTGCACCACCTCCATGGTCACCGGCAGGGTGGCAGCACTGCTGCTGGTGCTGAAGGCTAGCAACTGCGCGGGGCGCATGGCCCGAAAAAACGTTTTATACTTCACCTTGGTGAATATTTTAAAGGCTGCCGGATACACCGCAAACATCATCGCCGCCAGGCCAATTAGTACCGTTACCGTATACCAAGCCAAGGCATACAGCAACTCAAAAGCCTTATCAGGATCGTTGCCACCTAGTTCCACAATCAGCGAAGCTATCAGGGCAAATACGCCGTAGGGTGCCAGCAGCATGATAAACTCCACAATTTTGATGATGACATCGTTGAGGCCATCGAAGAAGTCGATCACCACCTGCCCCTTGGCTCGCGGAATCTTGAGCAAGGCTATGCCAATAATCAGGGCAACGAACACTACCTGAAGCATGGCGCTGTTGTCGCTAAAGGCCTGAAAGACATTCTGCGGAATCACATCGACGAGCGGTTGCAGGGGCCCGGCTTCCTTGACCCCGGCCGCCACGTTCTCGCGGTTCTCCACGTCGCCGCTGTAGAGCGACATTAGGTTATCGCGCGTCTCCTGGGGCAGTTGCTTACCCGGCTGCATGATGTTAACGCACAGCAGCCCGATGGTGATCGCAATGGTGGTGGTGGCCAGGTATACGCCGATGGTCTTGCCGCCCATGCGCGAGAGCTTCGAGATATCGCCCAGGTTGGCGATGCCGACGATGAGCGAGGCCAGCACCAGGGGCACGGCAATCATCTTGAGCGAGTTGACGAAGATAGTACCGAAGGGTTTGATGTACTTGGTGGTGAATTCGGGCGACCAGCCAAACTGAATGCTGGCGATGCCAAAGATCAAACCCAGCACCAGTCCGATGATGATTTGGGTGTGCAGGGGAAGTTTTTTCATAGGTTAGGCATAGTAGAGATCAGGCAAATAAAATTACGCGAAGCAGCAAAAATGTGAAATAATGAGGGGAAATGCTAAGGTAATTGCGGATGAACGACCTTTTGGTGCTGATGACACAAGCACATGTCGTCTTCCAGATGCGGATCATGGTTCGGTGGTTCTATTGCTGTTGTCTTTCAACAATTGAACAATAGAGCCATTGAGCCATTGCTATTTCTTTTCCTTAAACCGCACCGTTTCGTTTCTCAGATAGAAGTCGGTAATCACCAGGGCGGCCATCGCTTCTACGATGGGCACCGCCCGGGGCACCACGCAGGGGTCGTGGCGGCCTTTGCCACTCACGGTAATGGTTTCACCGGCTTCGTTCACACTTTCTTGGTCCTGCATGATGGTAGCTACCGGCTTAAACGCCACCCGGAAGTAAACATCTTCGCCATTAGATATGCCGCCCTGGATGCCGCCCGAGTAGTTCGTTTTGGTGCGAATGCGCCCGCCCTCGTTCACAAACTCATCGTTGTGCTGCGAACCGCGCTGAGTTACTCCCTCAAAACCGCTGCCGTACTCGAAGCCCTTCACGGCATTGATGCTAAGCATGGCCTTGCCCAGTTCAGCGTGCAGCTTATCGAATACCGGCTCGCCCAGGCCCACCGGCACTCCGGCCACCACGCAACTTACCACCCCGCCGATGGTATCTTGATCCTTACGGGTTTGGTCAATTAGCGTGATCATCCGCTCGGCCGTTTCGGGGTCAGGGCAGCGCACTATGTTGTCTTCCGTCTGGGTGAAGTCTAGCTCCCGGTAGTTTTTCTCCAGCCTTAGGGCCCCCACCTGCGACACGTAGGCGTTGACGCTGATGCCCTTGTTCCGCAAAAAGAGTTTGGCCACAGCACCAGCGGCTACCCGGGCAGCGGTTTCTCGGGCCGAACTGCGCCCCCCGCCCCGATAGTCGCGCAGGCCGTACTTAATCTGGTAGGTATAGTCGGCGTGCGAGGGGCGGTAGCGGTCGGCGATGTGGGAGTAGTCTTTGCTGCGCTGGTCTTCGTTCGGAATCAGAATCATGAGCGGCGTGCCGGTGGCTCGGCCCTCAAACACGCCCGACTGAATCTGAAATGAATCGCTTTCGCGCCGCTGGGTGGTGATCTTCGACTGCCCTGGCTTGCGACGGTCGAGCTCCTGCTGAATAAATTGCTCATCGATGGGCAGGCCCGCCGGGCAGCCGTCGATGATGACGCCCAGCGCAAGGCCGTGCGATTCGCCGAAGGTGGTAATTCTAAATTGGGTTCCGTAGGTGTTGCTCATTAATTGTAAATCTCAATGCCTCTTCTGTCACAAATATCCTTAAAGTCATTTGTGTTAAAAGTGACAAAATAGTCTATTCTAATATTTACTTCTGATAGTATTTCACGTATCACTAGGTCTACCAAGCTAAATTTCCTGCCCTGACTGTTCAAAAACTTATTTAAGGCAGCTTCGCGATACGGCACGTCGTCTATCCATTCTATTGAGGAACTACCTTGCGTGAAATTGGTAAATCCTACCATTCGCCAATAATTTCTGGTGAACTTGGTATTTAAAAACTCGTAGGCAGTAGGCCACGGAACAGGAATGTTAGCATCTTTCGCCAATTCAAGGATGCTGGCAGCACTTTCGTGGTGTTGGTCGTTTGATTCATATAAGGCAATCCAAAACCCGGTATCTAGCAACACAGTCTTACGCACCACTATCTACCTGTGTATTTTCAAATGCGGTTGCATATCCTTCCCAGGGTGCTCGTTTTCTTCCTCCCACAATAAACTTTCCTTTATTGAGCGCACCGTCTCGCCATATCAAGTAGATCCTATCGCTATCCTTAAATTTGATAGCAGTGGTCAGTTCTTCCTCAATATCTTCGATGAAAGTAGTGCTATTTGTAGCACGCTTAAATGTGGCTAGTGCACTACCGCACTCCTTGGCTTGGTGTTCGTCCAGCCATTGATACAATCCTTCGTAATCGCCCCTCAGGCCCAAATCATAAGAGAGCCAAAACGTTTTAGTAGTGTCTTTCATAGCTTATCTAGTTGAATTTAACGCTTCAAATTTATTTCTGGTCATCCGATAACGATTCACCTTTTGATGAAAGTTAATCCATCCTGGCACCGTTTCGTAGGCACCATCAAACTCAAACCCAAGCTTTAGCAAAGTTTTGTTTGGTGCTGGATTCAAAGCGTAAGGTTCGCAAAACAGGGCGGCAAGTGCTAAGTGCTTGAAGTAATACGGAAGAGTTTCCCGGACGAACCACGAACCTCTTCCTTTGCCTCGATCATTTCCGGCCCATAGATGAAGATGCATAAAGGCTTCCTTCCCGTACTGGATGTTGTTGATATTTGAGTGCCCAACCGGTTGGTCATCTACCAGCCAAACAATATAATAAAGTTCTTTCTCCTCGTAGGTTTTGTTTAACTCTTCGTTCAATAACTTTATCCACGTATGCTTGTCCGGCACTTTGTTAATGTCTACTCCCATACTTGCTAAAAAGACCGACGAAGCGCTAGTAAAGTACCTTACTATCGGTTCAATATCTTCTCCTTGCATTTCTCGAACGGCAAATTTCATAACACTCCATCTTGCCTCAACTACCTCCTAAACACCACCACTGCCGTAAGTACCAGCATCGAAATGAGCAAACCATTGGCCAGCAGACGCTCCCAGTTGTCACCGCGCCGGGGGGCCAGGGTATTATCAACGCGGCTGACCTTGTCGTAAAACGAACCTACGTCCTGCTCGCTGATTAACTCATTCTGGCGGCTCTTTCCTTCTACGGCCAGCGCAACTTCTGAGGTAAGTGTATCGTAGCGTTCGGTGTTCGGGTTAAAGTATATCCACTCGAACAGGTTGCCCAGTCGGTACGACCCCGGCTCGTTGGGCACGATGTAGTACGAGAATGCTTTAGACCCCCGCACCTGCCCATTGCGTCGGGTGATGTTTTGCTCCACACTGGGCGGATACACCTCGAAGTGCGTCGACGGCTGCACCGTGGGCTTCTTAACCGCCGAAACGTTGCCCTCTCCTACCACCTTAAAGTTGTAATTAAAGCTACTACCGGTACGTACCTGCTGGGCACTCACCGATTCGTCTAGGCGGTAGTCGCCTACGGCTACGGCGTCTCTTAGGGGGTGCGGTGGCAACTCTTTTACGCGGACCGTCTTGGGTTGGGTACGGAGCGTTTTGTTGTCGGCCTGGCGGCGACGGCCGAAGAAAGAAGGGTTTTTGGCTACCCGGTACTTGATCATGGTGAGTGGCACACTCGGAAACTCGATCGGCTCTAGGTTGAGGGGATAAAAAGTGGCTTGATAAATCTTGTACTGCTTGTAGCTTTTTCCGTTGATGGTAACCGGGGCTCCATTGATATTCTCGATGTTGAAGTTCTCCTCCCAGGCGTTCGTCGGCTTGATCTTCTTTAGAATTTCGGTAAGCTGACTGCCCAAGTCGCTTGGAAACTGAAACATCGCCTGATCGTCTTCGGCCAGGTAGAAGGCGAGCGTGGTGGTAAACCCCTCACCCAGATACACCTCGTCCTTGCTGGTGGTAAGCGATAAAAAGGCATTGTCCTTGACCTCAATAAACTCCTGCGGCTCACGCTGTCCGAAAAGGTCGTCGAAGGGATCAGCGAAGGGATTGCCCCGCTGGGCATTGCGCTGCTGGGGCGGGCCTACCTTGATGGTGGTGCCCGGCGAGTTCACCGTCTGCTCGTTCACCGTGATGGTGAAGGGGGCCAGCCGAAAGGTTCCTTCTTGGTTGGGTAGGTAGGTTTGCGTTACGCTCTGGGAAGAGGATATCTGCCCGTTCACGATGTTGGTCGACGAAGACGACGAGGTGCCCGCCTGCCGGAAGCCCGGAATGTCAGGAAAGCTACCGTACTGCCGCAGGCGCTCGTTCTGAATCTTCAGCGTGACGGTGAACTGCTCGTTCGACCCGATCTGGTTCGGGCCTAGCTCTAGCGACGCCTGCTGACCGAACGCCGTCTGAATACGAAGAATAAATAGGCTACCGAGCACAATAAAGAAGACTCGCTTTCGTCTTAGCATCAATGTTTAATTAATCCGTACAATCTATTTTGTGCGATTTATTATTGGCAAAGTTACGGGAGTTTTTTTATATTTATAACCCTCACTTTTTTAGTATCGTATTCGCGGCATCCTGAATTTTACCAGTCCGTGGCGGTACCCG
The DNA here is from genome assembly GCA_049650865.1 of Tunicatimonas sp. GTDB lineage: Bacteria > Bacteroidota > Bacteroidia > Cytophagales > Cyclobacteriaceae > Tunicatimonas. The sequence continues at coordinate 21,200 of JBASAY010000044.1, read as the reverse complement.
ATCACCTATTGCAAACGCTAAACAACAACGAATGCAAAAGCCACCCTCTTCTCCCCCTTCCCTCACCTACGTAAAGCTAATTTTAGCAAAGGTGAGTTTTGACGCTGCTATTTTCCAACGCGAACTACATAAGGCGGTAAATGTGCTACTTCCTCACGAGTTATCCAACCTTGAGCAGTGGTGTTACCGCCGCTTCGGTCACGTTTACGGTACGCTGCTCGACGAGTGCTTCCGCAGCACCCCGCTCAGGGTTGTCTAGGGCGTGTCGATATGGATTAACGAGAGATTTTGAGCGAGGTTTTTGGCTAGTCAAGACGCTTGAGGCGGGCAATGCGAGGGCATCGGCTAACGAAAGCAACGCAGAATAGTGGTTCCCCACCGGGCCGGAAAGCGCGCCAAAATTACCGTTCAAATTTATATGTCAACACGCCCTAGGTATCAGTAACCGCCTGGACGTTACGGCGAAGGCCCGACAGTTTGGCCCGCTTCACCGCCGACTTCTTAAAAACTCTTCGAAAAGTCTCTTCGGTAATCTCCCGCCAATCCTTATTGGTCATGTTTTCTAGTTCGGCATTCGGCGCAAAGGCCGGTTCTTGGTGCGGTTGGGCGTGTCGATTCCAGGGGCACACGTCCTGGCAAATGTCACAGCCAAAGATCCAGTCAGCCCACTGCCCCTGCATGCTGTCCGGAATGGCCTCTCGCAACTCGATGGTCAGGTACGAAATGCAGCGATTGCTGTCTACCACGTAGGGTTCGGTGATGGCATTGGTGGGGCAGGCGTCCAGGCAACGGGTGCAGGTGCCGCAGTGGTCGGGCACGGGGCGGTCGTAGGTGAGTACCAGGTCTACAATCAGCTCGGCCAAAAAGAAGAAGCTCCCCTGCTGTTTATTGAGCAACAGGCTGTTCTTGCCGATCCACCCGCTGCCACTGCGCTGGGCCCAGGCCCGCTCCATCACCGGTGCCGAATCCACGAAGGCCCGCCCGTGCACTTCACCAATGGTTTCTTGTACGTAGTCTAATAAGGTCCGCAACTTTCGCTTAACCACGAAGTGGTAGTCTTCGCCGTAGGCGTACTTGGCAATTTTGTAGTTGCCCTCCTTCCCCAAATCTTCTGCCGGAAAGTAATTATAGCCCAGGGTGATTACCGACTTAGCGCCCTCTACCAGCTTGGTAGGGTCGAGCCGCTTGTCGAAATGGTTTTCCATGTAGCGCATAGATCCCTGCTTGCCCTGCAGTAGCCAGGCCTCCAAGCGCGAGGCTTCGTCTTCTAAAAACTCAGCCCGCGCTACGCCACAGAAGGAGAAGCCCAGCGCGGCGGCTCGCTCCTTGATCAACCGGGTGTATTCGTCAGTAGTATGCGTATTCATTACGTACAATGGTTTGTTTTGGGGTGCTCCAGTTTTTTGGTGGACTCCGTTAAATGTGTATATTCGGCTCACTAAGCTGTCAACAACCTATTTTTTCTAATGGAAGCGCGCGACACCTACCGGCTCGTTGAGGCCTTTGACTACGCTGATATCTACCTGGTTGAGCATCAGCCCGTTTTGGTAGTCGAAGCAACCAGCACCTACATTCCTATCGCCGAATTTAAGGAAATCTTTACCAAAGCCGTAGCGGTGGTGCAAGTGAATAATGTGCAGAAGATTGTGTTCGACAAGCGCACGCTGGAAGTTTTCCACCAACCTTCTATGGAGTGGTACTTCTCCATCTGGAAGGAAGAGCTATTAGACCACGGAGTAAAGATGCATCGCAAGCTGTTACCGAGCGATTTCTCGTTTCGGCAGAGTGTAAAGATTGGCCGAATGCGAATTGATGAGAAATATGACAACCTTCGCACCCACGAAATGGACATCCAGTACGTAGAAAGTATTGCGGAAGCAATCGCTCGGTAAACCCAATCCCCCTCTTTCTCGTTCTCACCAATAGTTAACAGAATCGACTATGGAATCAGCGCAGGAGCAGTTGGACGAGTTGCGCCAACGGGTACGGCAGTTAGAGAATCAGGACCAACAATCACAGAAGAAGCTATCGCTTATCAGAGAGATGCTTTCTTCGCAGCGAATGATGCTGGAAGACGCAGTGGCTTACTCCTCGCGCCTGGAAGCCGAGCTGGCGCAGTACGAACACTAGTGCCCCCGGCACTAAATTCTCAACCGTTTATTCGGTCTGTTAACCGCCTATACCGCGTTGTTCGGCACTCAGGTAGCTTAGGCTACCTTCGTTTCTCACGCCTTAACTAGTCGTCTAACAGCCTCGAACAAATGACCAATTACTTAGTGCCGTGGGCACACTAGCCGAATAACTCCTGGGCCCGGCCCGGCGGCACAATTTTCAGATGCTTGTACGCTAGTTCGGTGGCTTCGCGCCCCCGCGAGGTACGCTTGATGTAGCCTTCCTTGATCAAAAAGGGTTCGTATACTTCACCGATCGTTTCAGCTTCCTCGCCGCAGGCGGTGGCAATGGTGCTGATGCCCACCGGCCCTCCTTTAAACTTCTCGATGATGGTAGACAAGATGCGGTTGTCCATATCGTCTAGCCCGTTCTGATCCACATCCAATGCTTTCAGAGCAATCTCGGCAATCTCCTTCGTGATCACCCCGTCGCCCTTAATTTGGGCAAAATCGCGGGTGCGGCGCAGCAAGGTATTGGCAATGCGGGGCGTACCGCGGCTGCGGCGGGCAATCTCGTGGGCGGCATCGGCTTCAATAGGCGTCGCCAAAATTTCGGCCGAGCGCTTCACAATGGTGGTAAGTAGTTCGGCGTCGTAGTACTCCAGCCGGGCGTTGATGCCAAAGCGGGCGCGCAACGGTGAGGTGAGCAAGCCCGAGCGGGTGGTAGCCCCCACCAGCGTAAACGGATTCAGGGTGATCTGCACCGTGCGGGCGTTCGGTCCCGAATCGAGCATAATGTCGATCTTATAATCCTCCATGGCCGAGTACAGATACTCCTCCACAATGGGGTTCAGGCGATGAATCTCATCGATAAACAACACGTTGCCCGGATCCAAGTTGGTGAGCAGGCCCGCCAGGTCGCTGGGTTTGTCGAGCACCGGCCCCGAAGTAGCCTTAATCTGGGCATCGAGCTCGTTGGCGATAATGTGCGACAGGGTGGTCTTGCCCAGACCGGGCGGGCCGTGCAGCAGCACGTGGTCCAGCTGGTCGCCTCGTTGCTTGGCCGCCTGCACAAAAATCTTTAGGTTATCAACAATCTTATATTGCCCGGTAAAGTCGCCGAACGACAATGGTCGCAGGGCCCGCTCAATTTCCTTCTCTGCGGGTTCCAAGTGATCGGCATCGCCGCGTAAATAATCTTCTCGCATAACTGAATTCGCTAGGGGTGGTTATTAGTCCACAGTTGAATAGTGGATAGTCCACAGTCCATAGTTGCTATCGACTATCGACTAAATAACAAAAATACGCTTCTATATACTCATTTTAAGCATGAATTCTAATCAGAAAAAGAATATAATCTACTCAATCGTGCTGCTCGCCGCCCTGGGTGCCACTTGGGTGTACCGACAGAACCAAGAACCGCCCGCTAGCTCTACATTTCTAGCGATTCAGGGCCAAACGATGGGCACAAGTTACGCAATTAAGTACGAGGATGAACAACAGCGTGACCTAAAGCCCGCCGTAGACTCGCTGCTGGAGCAGTTTAACCAATCGGTGAACCACTACCTTCCCGATTCGGAAATTACGCGCTTCAACCAAGCAGACTCGCTGCGGTTTGTGCTGCCCTACTTCTATCCGGTGCTGCAGCAAAGTGCTGAGATAGCGCGCGCCACCCACGGGGCGTTCGACCCTACCGTGGCCCCGCTGGTGAACGCCTGGGGCTTCGGACCCGAGGGCGGAACGTTGCCCGACAGTCTGGGCGTAGACTCTCTGCTTCAGTTGGTCGGCCTAGACAACATCTACTTCGACCGGGAGCGCGTCGTAAAGCGGCGGCCCAACGTGCAGCTAAACTTTAGCGCGGTGGCCAAAGGCTACGGAGTAGACGTGGTGGCTAACTACCTTCGGCAGCAGGGCATTAGTAACCTGATGGTAGAGATTGGGGGCGAGGTGGTTGCGCGAGGAACCAATCCCCAGGGGGAGCCCTGGCGCATTGGCATCGACAACCCCGAGCAGCCCGGCCAGACGAACGTTGCGGTAGCGCTCACCAACCAAGCGATGGCTACCTCGGGCAACTACCTGAACTACTACGAAGAAGACGGCCAAAAGTACGCCCATACCATCGACCCGCGAACCGGTTACCCGGTGCAGCACTCGGTGCTCAGTGCTTCGGTGATCGCTGCCGATTGCATGACCGCCGATGCCTACGCGACCGCTTTTATGGTGCTGGAACTAGAAGAAACGCAGAAGATACTGTCCCAAAACCCTACCTTAGACGCCTACATCATCTACGATCGGGGCGGCACCCTGCAAACCTTTGCTACGCCGGGCATCGAGTCGTCGATCATCGACTTATGAGCAGCACCTATCGCGTAATTGGTTTAATGTCGGGCACCTCGCTCGACGGGCTGGACATGGCCTACTGTGAACTGACGCACACCAATGGCGGCTGGCAGTTTGCTATTTGGGCCGCTGAAACCAAACCCTACGAGGCCGACTGGCGGCACACCCTAACGCACATTACCGAGGCCAGCGGTGAGGACCTGATGCTCACCGACCTGCGGCTGGGCGCCTGGATGGGACGGGCGGTACAGGAGTTCGTAGCTAAGCACCGGCTAGAGCCGCAGTTTATCGCGGCCCACGGCCATACGGTATTTCACCAGCCCGAACGGGGACTTACCTACCAGATGGGCAACGGCTTCGCCCTGCAGGCGGCGAGCGGATTGGCGGTGGTGGCTAACTTTCGTAACTACGACGTGGCTACGGGCGGACAGGGGGCTCCTTTGGTGCCGGTGGGCGACCGATTGCTGTTCGGCGATTACGATGCCTGCGTTAACCTGGGAGGCATCGCCAACGTGTCGGCCGAGGTACACGGTAAGCGGGTAGCCTACGACATCGGCGTGGCCAATATGGTGTCGGACTACTTTATGCGGCAGGCCGGGCAATCGTACGATGACAACGGACGGTTGGCCGCCTCCGGCACCGTTCACCCGGCGCTGCTTCAGCAATTTGATGCGTTGCCCTACTACGCTGCTCCCTTCCCCAAGTCGCTGGGCTACGAGTGGGTGCGCGACCACCTCATTTGGCCACTGGAAGGCTCTTCGTTAACAACTGCGGATAAGCTAGCGACCGTTGCGCACCACGCTACTGAGCAGATTGCTCGCAGCCTCCGGCAATTGATGCGAGAGAAGCAGCAGGCGACCGCCCGGGTGCTGGTAACGGGGGGGGGAGCGTTCAACGGCTACTTCATGCAGTGCTTGCACCACCACAGCGGCGAAGCCATTCATTACGTAATCCCTGACAACCAATTGGTATCATTTAAGGAAGCCTTGGTGTTTGCGCTGCTGGGCGTGTTGCGGATGCGGGGCGAGGTAAACTGTCTGTCATCGGTCACCGGGGCGGCGCGCGATCATAGTGCGGGAGTGGTGTACGGTGATGTTAAGATCGGTAGGTAACGTTCCACGAGGTGTTTTATCCCTCAGTTTATGTTCAGCAACAACAACTTCTTTATATTTCACTGAACACCAAATTTTCACCGTAGGAAGTTGGTTCTGGTATCAGTAAACCGTCTTCTTTCAGGACTTCCATATATAAACCAATTGCCTCTAAAATATTCGTATCGATTTCCTCGCGACTACTTCCAGCACTAGTACATCCTGGCAGGTCAGGCACATAGGCAGAGTAGCCCTCCTTTGACTTTTCGTATACTACTAGGTATTTTTTCATAAGTTTCAGTCTTATAGGTCTTTGACAAAAGCAGTAGCGCTATTGGTCACTTTGCCGAGCCACTTTTTTATTTATGTCCTACCCTTTTTTGATCAACAGCGATTCTCCCGTCATCGCTTCCGGCTGCTCAATGCCCATCAACTCCAGAATGGTCGGTGAGATATCGCCTAGCTTGCCGTCTTTGAGTTTGCCCTGGTAATCATCGTCTACCAAGATGCAGGGCACGAGCACGGTGGTGTGCTGGGTGTGCGGTGAGCCGTCGGGGTTTTTCATTCGGTCGGCATTGCCATGGTCGGCAATTACAATCACAGAGTAGCCGTTCTCACGGGCGGTGGTGATCACGTCACGAGCGCACGCATCGACGGTTTCGCAGGCCTTCACCGCCGCCTCGAACACGCCGGTATGGCCCACCATGTCGGCATTGGCGAAGTTGAGGCACACAAAGTCCACTTCTTGCTTCTTGAGTTCAGGGATGATTTGATCCCGAATGGAGTAGGCGCTCATCTCGGGTTGCAGGTCGTAGGTGGCTACCTTGGGCGAGGGGCACAAAATGCGTTCTTCTCCCTCAAACCGCTCTTCCCGGCCGCAGTTGAAAAAGAAGGTTACGTGCGGATACTTTTCGGTTTCGGCGATGCGGATCTGCCGTTTGCCGTGTCGCGCCAGCACCTCTCCCATCACTTCGTTGATTTCGCGCGCTTCAAACAAGATCGGAATATCCGTGAAGTCTTCGTCGTACTGCGTCATGGTGAGGTAGTGCAACTGCAGCGGCTTCATCCTCTGTTCGGGAAACTCACGCTGCGTTAGTGCTTCGGTGATCTGCCGTCCGCGGTCGGTACGAAAGTTAAAGCACAGCACCACGTCGCCCTCCTGAATGGTAGCTACCGGCTGACTATTGCGGGTTACCACCAGCGGTTTGATAAACTCATCGGTTACCCCCTCGTCATACGAATCTTGGATTCCCTCGGTGGCGCTGCTCACGCGCTGACCCTCACCGCGCACCAGCGCATCGTAGGCCAGTTGGGTGCGCTCCCAGCGGCGGTCGCGGTCCATGGCGTAGTAACGTCCGGTTACGGTGGCCACCGTGCCAACGGTCTTGGCCAGGTGCTGCTGCAAATCGCTCACGTATTCCTCCCCCCGGCGCGGGTCGGTGTCGCGCCCATCGGTGAAGGCGTGCACAAACACGTTGGTCAGCCCGGCCTTATCGGCGGCCGTGCACAGCCCCTTCAGATGATCGATGTGCGAGTGCACTCCGCCATCAGACACCAGGCCGATGAAGTGTACGGGTTTATTGTGCTGCTTGGCGTAGGCAAAGGCTTCTTGCAGGGCCGGTTTCTGACTCAGTTCGCCTCGCTCTACCGCCAGGTTGATGCGCTCGAGCATCTGGTAAACCACGCGGCCCGCGCCTAGGTTCATATGGCCCACCTCGGAGTTACCCATCTGTCCGGCAGGAAGACCCACCGCCCGCCCCGACGCCTCCAGCGTGCTGTGTGGGTATCTTTTGTACAGAGAATCGACAAACGGAGTGTTGGCCTGGTCAACAGCCGACACGCTGGGGTCGTCGGCAATGCCCCAGCCGTCAAGGATCATTAGAATAGCTTTCTTGTTCATGCGCTTGGTTTTGTTACATTAGCTGGTTAGATAGTTGGCCGCTAAAGTAAACATTATCCTTGTGCCGTATGACACGTCGCCTGTCAGAAATTTACATTTATCCGGTTAAGTCGCTAGGCGGCATCAGCCTGTCCGAGTCACTACTTACCGAGCGAGGATTAGCCTACGACCGCCGCTGGATGCTGGTGGACGAGCAAGGGTTTATGACGCAGCGGAAATATCCGAAAATGGCGTTGCTGCGGGTGGCACTAGAAAATGATCACCTGAGAATCTGGAGTCCGGATGAGCACCTGCCGCTAGAGGTACCGCTGGCGGTCGAGAGTTTCTTTCCGCGTCGCGTACCCATCTGGGACGATACCACCGCCGCCTGGCAGGTAACTCGCCAGGCCGACGCGTGGTTCAGCGAGGCACTTGATCACCCCTGCTCACTGGTATACATGCCCGACAACAGCGAGCGTCAGGTAGTGGGCGAGATAAGTGATCAGACACACGCGGTGAGCTTTGCTGACAGCTATCCGGCACTGCTGGTGGGGCAGGCCTCGCTCGACGACCTGAATACACGCTTGGCGGCGCCGGTGCCGATGAATCGGTTTCGCCCAAATCTGGTTTTTACGGGCGGAGCGCCTTACGAAGAAGACCGCTGGCACGCTTTTCAACTAGGCGAAGCTGCTTGCACCGCCGAGAAAGCCTGCGCCCGCTGCAACGTGATAACCATTGACCAGGCTACCGCCGAACGCGGCAAAGAACCGCTGGCCACGCTGAGCCGGTACCGACGGCAGGGCAACAAAGTGTTATTCGGACAGAACGTGCTGCTGGAAGCGGATAAAACGATACGAGTGGGCGAAGCGGTGCGGGTGGAAACGTATAAACCGGAATTTTCGTAAGTTAGTTGAGAGACGACAGTGCATGGTCGACAGTCGACAGACCACAGTCCACGGTCGATAGTCTACAGTCGGCAGTCCACAGTAGCTGTCGTCTATCGACTATCAAACTGTGGACTATCGACTGTCGGCCATGGACTACCCAACTGTGGACTACTAACCCTTAACCCAGGTATATGGAAAAGTTTGAGATCAGTACTGAAGCTTTGAAACCCTTATCAGACGATGAATTTTTTCACTTCTGCCAGACTAACGACCACTTGCGCATCGAGCGCGACGCGCAACAAAAGATTATTATTATGGCTCCTGCCGGAAGCTTTTCAGGAAATCGAAATTTTGATCTTAGTACCGATTTTGGTATTTGGAACCGAAAGCACAAAAGAGGCTATGGTTTCGACTCTTCGGCCGGATTTAGGTTGCCCAACGGAGCAACGCGTTCCCCGGACGTAGCCTTTATCCTGAAAGACCATTGGGAAGCGTTATCGATAGACGAGCAGGAGAAGTTTGCTCCCATCTGCCCGGATTTTGTGCTGGAGCTTCGTTCCAAGAGTGATAGCGTTACCGATTTAAAGGAGAAGATGCAGGAGTACCTGGACAACGGAGCAGCATACGGCTGGTTGGTGGACCCCTACGAACGTAAGGTATACGTCTATGATACTAAGCAGCCAATGGCCATTCACAGCGACTTTGCGCTACCGCTTTCGGGACGCTATTTTATGAGTGATTTTGAGATCATCCTTAATGAGGTGTTAGCCTAAATTATTTACTACCATGCCAGCAGTTATTGACAGACATACTTTTACGGTCGATGAATACCACCGGATGGCCGAAACTGGTATCCTCACTGAGGATGACCGGGTAGAGCTAATCAACGGAGAGATTATCGCGATGAGCCCAATCAATAGCCCGCACGGGGGAAGCGTTAAACGAATTAACAATTACTTTAGCAACCTTCTGGGCAACCAGGTAATAGTAAGTGTGCAAGACCCTCTGGTTATTGGAGATGCTTCCGAACCTGAACCGGACGTGATGTTGCTAAAGCCACGAGATGACTTTTACGCATCGGCCCATCCTCAGCCCAAGGATGTGTATCTGCTCATCGAGGTGGCTGATTCTTCTTTACACATCGACCGCAAAGTAAAACTTCCGGTGTACGCTTTGGCGGGAGTGTCGGAAGTGTGGATTGTTAACTTGATGGATAAACAAATTGAGGTGTTTCATTCCCCCTCGACGGGAAGATATCAGGGGACAAAAACTATCAAGTCGGGGCACGAAATTATTGTGCCCCATTTCTTACTTCGTATCACTGCCGATGTTTTGCTGGGGTAACGAACATTGGTAAGCAGGAGACGTTTCTAACTAAAAACAATTTGCTGTATGACAGTAGCTGTTGATAGACACACTTTTACGGTGGACGAGTATCACCGGATGGCCGAAATTGGTATCCTCACTGAGGACGATCGGGTAGAGCTAATCAACGGAGAAATTATTACTATGAGCCCAATTAACAGTCCCCACGCGGCGATCGTAGATCGTATTAATACACTGTTTGATAGCAAGTTAAGCGGGCAGACCATTGTTCGGATTCAGAGTCCGCTGCTACTTTCTGATCTTTCTGAACCCGAGCCGGACGTGATGCTGCTGGTGCCACGGGATGACTTCTACGCCTCGGACCATCCGCAGCCCGAAGACGTGTATCTACTCATTGAAGTAGCCGACTCCAGCGTACGCATCGACCGAGAGGTGAAACTGCCGGTGTACGCGGCAGCTGAAGTTTCGGAGGTGTGGATTGTTAACTTGAATGAAAAACTAATTGAGGTATTTCATTCCCCCTCGGCCGGAAGATACCAGCAAACAAAAATAATCAAGCCAGAGCAAGAAATTGTTGTGCCTCATTTCTCGCTTCGTATAGCCGCCAATGCGTTGATGGGGTAACGAACATTGAGAGGTAAGAAGCGTTTCTAACTAAAAACAATTTGCTGTATGACAGTAGCTGTTGATAGACATACTTTCACAGTAGACGAATACCACCGGATGGCCGAAACGGGTATTCTTACTGAGGATGACCGGGTAGAACTAATTAACGGAGAGATTATCGCGATGAGTCCAATTAATAGCCCGCACGCTTCAGTAGTAGATCGTATTAGTAATTTTCTTAAGGAAGAAATAGGCAAGTCAGTTATCGTCCGGGTGCAAAGCCCATTACTACTTTCTGATCTTTCCGAACCTGAGCCGGATGTAATGCTGCTTAAGCCGAAGGATGACTTCTACGCCTCGGCCCATCCGCAGCCTGAAGACGTGTATCTACTCATTGAAGTAGCCGACTCCAGCGTACGCATCGACCGAGAGGTGAAACTGCCGGTGTACGCGGCAACCGGGGTACCGGAAGTTTGGATTGTTAATTTGTCGGATCGTCAGGTTGAGGTTTATCGTACTCTAATCAACAAACAGTACCAGACAAAAGAAGTGGCGAAAGGGAATGAAGTCATTATGGTGGCTCACTTCAATCTCTCCGTGGCTGCTCATGATTTGTTGGGCAAATAATTTTAGGGGGTATCCTTCTTTGCCACCTTACTTTGATAGTAATCACAGATATCGCGCAGCACGCACTGCCCGCACCGGGGGTAACTCCACGTGCACACCTGCTGTCCGTGCTTAAAGAGTAGTTTGTGGTAGTTGAGCAGTTCGTCAGCATCAGCCGGAAGCATCTCCAGCAGCACAGTGTGCGCTTTGGCCTGGTTCACCTTGGGGCCAATAATGCCTACGCGTTGCGACACCCGGTGCACGTGCGTATCTACCGGCAACACCGGTTTGCGTAGGCTGAATAGCAACAAAAAGGTCGCGGTTTTATGGCCTACCCCCTCAAACTGCATCAGCCACTCCTGGGCCTTTGCCACCGGCCAGTCAGCCAGGAAGTCTAGGTTAAAGTCACCACATTCTTCTTTAATGCGACGTAGCACCTCCTGGATGCGGGGTGCCTTAATCTCCGGATAATTAGAGGAAGCAATCGCTTCGGTGAGTTTATCCAGCGGGGCGTTCATAATGTCCTCCCAGCTGCCGAATAGCTCCCACATGCGTTCGTACGCTTTGCGCTCGTTGGCGTAGTTGGTGCGCTGCGACAGAATGGTTGCGACTAGCTGCTCCATGGGAGGCTTACTCGAAAAGCGAGTCTGCCGCCCGAACTGCTCTTCGAGGCGGGTAAGGACGATGGGTATCTTTTCTCTATTCACCAGAAACGAAAAAAGCCCACCGCAAGCGGCAGGCTTTTTATTAAATATAACTGACTAGTAGTGGATCTCTTGTCCGTTGTACCCTCTCCATTCTTCCTGAATGGTAGTGGCATCAGTCTGTGACTTGGGAGTTACACCGATTACAATGCCGCCATCTTTGATGCTGGCTTTGTAAGACTCAGCGCGCTCTTTCGGAATACCTGATCCTACCAGGGCTCCAATCAGACCGCCCGTTAGCCCTCCGGCTCCGGCTCCGGCTAGTCCGGCCGCTATGGGCCCGGCTAGTACCAGTCCTAAACCGGGCAGTGCTACGGCGGTTCCAGCCGCGGCAATCGCCCCGATAATGGCTCCGGTAGTTCCTCCAATGGCAGAACCTACTCCGGCACCCTCCATTGATTTATTACCCAGATCTGAATCATGATCAGTGTTTTTGAAATGTGTGTCACGGGTGTCATCCGACATCAATACGGTGATATCATCTGAATTGTAACCTTTTGCAATTAAGCTATCGTAGGCCTTTTCGGCACTCGCACGGTCATTAAATACTCCGCTAACAATTCCTACCTTCTCGGTAGTGCTCTTGGTCGTTTCCATAAAAGTTGGTGGTTTAAGTTAAATAAAAAAATTGGTTGTCTGCTAATACAACGACATTGCGGAAGGATGGTTATGGATAATTTAAATTTGATGGTCTGGCGACCAAAGCAACCGGTCGTTTGCTAATAAGGTACGCAGTGCTTACCTTTGGCGCTCAAGTCAATCGTGCGGTCGCCGGTTGGTTTATAAAGAAGCGCGGAGAGACAGGCTCTACGAAGCGCTAGCAACCTTCCCCCTCGGAAAGGTGCTAATTCCTGATCCCGACTTGTCGGGGAATATAAATGAACTAAAAGCATGATGAACCCCTCCGCCCCCCCCTTTCGTACATCTACGCTACCCGTGCTGTTTGCCGGGTGCTGTTGTTGCGTTTGTGTTTCTCGGTAATCTCGTCGATTGCTGCTACCAGCGCTTTATACCTTTCGCTTACATCCTTCACTGTCCTAAATCAGAAAAACCATGTCACAGAATCATCGATTTGAAACCCTGCAACTGCACGCTGGCCAAGAAGTGGACGCTACCACCCAATCGCGCGCGGTACCGATCTACCAAACTACTTCCTTCAATTTTAAGGATGCCGACCATGGGGCTAACCTGTTCGCCCTTAAGGAGTTCGGCAACATCTACACCCGCATTATGAACCCCACCACCGACGTGTTCGAGAAGCGCATGGCGGCCCTGGAGGGCGGAGTGGCCGCGGTGGCGGTAGCCTCCGGACAAGCCGCGCAGTTTGTGGCGCTTAACAACATCTGCTCCACCGGCGACAGCATTATCTCTACCAACTACCTCTACGGGGGCACCTACAACCAGTTTAAAATCGCCTTCAAGCGCATCGGCATCGACGTGCGCTTCGCCAAGGCCAACGACGTGGACTCGTACGAAGCGCTGATCGACGACACCACCAAGGCCATCTACCTGGAAACCATTGGCAACCCGGGCTTTAACATTCCCGACTTCGAGGGCATTAGCGCCCTGGCCAAGAAGCATAACATCCCGCTGGTGGTTGATAACACCTTCGGGGCGGGCGGCTACCTGTGCCGACCCATCGAGCACGGCGCGGCCGTGGTTACCGCTTCGGCCACCAAGTGGATCGGCGGACACGGTACCAGCATCGGGGGCGTGATCATCGATTCGGGTAACTATAACTGGGGCAACGGCAAGTTTCCACAGTTCTCTGAGCCAGCCGAGGGCTACCACGGTGTGGTGTTCTCCGAAGTGTTTGGAGTAGACAATCCGCTGGGCTTGCCCAACATTGCGTTTGCCATTCGGGCCCGGGTAGAGGGGCTGCGCGACTTTGGTCCGGCGCTGAGTCCGTTTAATTCGTTCTTGCTGCTGCAGGGGCTCGAGACCCTATCACTGCGCGTAGAGCGGACGGTAGAAAACGCCCTGGCCCTGGCCCAGTGGTTAGAGCAGCACGAGGCGGTAGAAAGCGTGAACTACCCCGGTTTGGAGTCGAGCCCCTACCACGAACTGGCTAAGAAGTACCTCAAGCACGGCTTTGGCGGAGTGCTTACCTTCCGCCTGAAGGGTGACGATCTGGATGAGGCGAAGAAGTTTGTGAATAGCCTGAAGATGGTGAGTCACCTGGCCAACGTGGGCGACGCTAAGACGCTGATCATCCACCCGGCTTCTACCACCCACTCGCAGCTGAGCGACGAAGAGCAAAGTAACTCCGGGGTGCACCCCACCCAGTTGCGCATCTCAGCGGGCATTGAGCACATCGAAGACATCAAAGATGACTTCTCGCAGGCCTTCGAGCAAATCAGGGAGGCCGTGCTGGTGTAGCGTAGCATGGTGGAAACCCACACATTTTCGCATTCGGAGTCATTTACGTTGGAAGCAGGCGGCACCCTGCCGGGCTTCCAACTTCACTATTCTACCTACGGAACGCTTAACCCTACCCGTAGCAACGTGATCTGGGTGTGCCACGCCCTAACGGCCAATGCTGAGCCGCAAGACTGGTGGGCAGGCTTGTTCGGTACCGGGAAACTCTACGATCCGGCCCGGCACTTTGTGGTGTGCGCCAACATGCTGGGGTCGTGCTACGGCTCTACCGGTCCGCTCTCGGTTGATCCTCGAACCAATGAACCCTTCTTTCACGATTTTCCGGTGCTGACCAACCGCGATATCGTGCGTAGCTTCGATCTGCTTCGTCAGCACCTGGGCATCGAGCAGATTCATACCCTTATTGGCGGGTCGCTGGGGGGCCAGCAGGCACTGGAGTGGGCCATTATGCAACCGGGCGTAGTACAACGCCTCGTTCAGGTAGCCTCTAACGCGCGGCACTCACCCTGGGGCATTGCCTTCAACGAAAGCCAGCGCCTGGCCATTGAGCACGACGCCAGCTGGGCCGAGCGCTCGCCCGCCGCCGGGCTCAACGGCATGCGCACCGCCCGATCAATCGCCCTGTTGTCGTACCGCCACTACCGCACCTACGCCGCTACGCAGCAGGACCCGTCGGACGAAAAGATCGATGACTTTCGGGCGGCCTCTTACCAGCGGTACCAGGGCGAGAAGCTAGCGCGCCGCTTCAACGCCTTCTCGTACTGGACCCTTTCTAAGGCAATGGACTCGCACCACGTGGGGCGCGGGCGGGGCAGCGTTGCGTCCGTGCTGCGGTCGGTCAAAACCCGCTGTCTATTTATCGGCATCGACACCGATGGGTTGTTCCCCCCCGACGAACAGAGACTTTTGGCCCAGCAGGTGCCGCAGGCCCAAACCGTAATTCTGACTTCTACCTACGGCCACGATGGTTTTTTGGTAGAGATAGACCAACTTACCCAGGCTATTCGCGACTTTGTTACCGAACTGACCCAGCCGTTCGGGTAGCCGCCGCTCTATCACCCTTCAATTCTTGTGGATTAGCAGTAAAGTAAGGTATCGCCTCCCCTTACCCTATTTTAGGCACGTCAGGGAATGGTTTATGTAGCTTTCTCCGTTTGCCGACTCGGAGAATATGACGCGTACCTACATACTTTTAACACTACTCATCGCTGGAAATATTTTAAGCGCTTGGGGACAAGATTCTATTATCCCTGCTCTCGAGGAGAACGTGGTTGCGCTGTCAACGGCCCAGCGCGACACCGCCCCAAACTTAGAACCAGTCTCTTTAACTCAAGCCATACAACGGCGCTGGAATCAGCAGGGACTCACCGAAGCCATGGCCAGTTTCAAGAGGACGCTGGCGGTAACGCTACAGCCCAGCGACACGGTCGACCAGGCGGCGGTTAGTCGGGAACTGGGCGAGCTTCACATTGAGCAGGGCAACTACGAGAAAGCGGTTAAGTATCTAGAGGAAGCAATGAAATTATATCAGGCCGCAGGCGACACCGTTCGGCAAGAAACTACGCTACTTTCGTTGGCTACGGCCCTAAACCATACGGGCCGCCACGCGGAGGCGCTGCAGCACCTCAACAATACCTTGCCAACAGTGCAGCGGGGCAAAGATATCCAACTGGTGCGCCTGTACTACGGTCTGCTCGCCCAAACCTACCAGTACCTGGGTCAGGCTGAGCCCGCCATGGAGTATTTTATGTACTACATGTCGATCGACGGTGAGATTCAGGAGCGGGTTAGCCGGAAGGTTCAGCAGAAGGCCGTGTTGGCCGAAGAGCAGGTGTTTCAGAAAAAGCAGGAGCTAGCGCAGACGATGATGGAGCTGGAACGAGCCCATGAGCTAACCACCGAACAACGCACCGCCATTAGCGCCCTTAACGCCGAAACCGCCCTTAAAGAAATGGCGCTAAGCGAAAAAGAAGCCCGCCTTAGAAATGAGGTGTGGGTACGCCGCCTGCTTACGGGCGGAGTGCTGCTGTCGCTCGGAATGTTATCGTTGGTGGTAGTATACTCGCGGCAGACCAAGAAAAAGAATGTGCTACTAGCGCACCGGAACGAGGCCATCAAGAAGCAGAAAACCGAAATAGAGAGTCAGCAAGAGGAGCTACTGCAGCAGAGCAGCACGCTTGAGAAAGCCCACCGCGAGTTGGGTAAGAACAACCGCAAGATGTTGCACAGTATCAACTACGCGCAGCGCATCCAGGGAGCCATGCTACCCGAAGAGTCCGACCTACAGCACCTGGTAAGCGACTCCTTTATATTTTTCCGGCCACGCGACATTGTGAGCGGCGACTTTTACTGGTTCACCGAAGTCCGGCAGCGTACTTTAGAAAATCAATTAGCCTTCGTAGACACGGATGGCCCGGAAGAACGTTCGTCCAAGTTATTGATCGCTGCCATGGACTGTACGGGGCACGGGGTGCCGGGCGCATTGATGTCGATGATCGGATTCAACTTCCTGAACGACATTGAGCAGAAGGGCATCTTCCAGCCCAACGAAATACTGAACACTCTGCACCTGAGCGTGCGGCGGTTTTTGAAACAAGACGAAACCGCCAACAAAGACGGCATGGACGCCGCCCTGTGCCTGATTGACCCCGAAGAACGGGTACTAGAGTTTGCGGGGGCCAACCGTCCGCTGGTCTATATTCAGGCGGGAGAGATGCACGTGGTGAAGGGCGACCGTAGTGCGGTAGGTGGCGCCGATACCAATCGAAACCATCGGTTTACCAAGCATACCGTGCCGCTAGACCAAGATACCTGGGTATATCTGTACTCGGATGGGTACCAGGATCAGTTCGGCGGTGCGCACGGGCGCAAGTTTATGTCGAAGAAGCTACGAGAACTACTGTTGGAGATTCATCAGTTACCCTTTGCGGAGCAGAAGCAGCGCCTGGACCAAGACATACAGCAGTGGAAGAGGAACATTCCGCAGATCGACGACATCCTGGTGATGGGCTTCAAAGTGAGAGCATAGCGTAAATACGCTATTTTATCATGCAAAAACTTCAAAAACGTTAGTTGTTTAGCGTTTATAATAAAAATCATTCAAAGTAGATGAGTTAAACTGATCACGGTCTGCTTTCTAAGAATAGTCAACGAGATTTTTTTATCCACGCAACTATTCAACTTTATGAAAGCACCTTGTCTTCTTCTCACCTTGCCAACGGCAGATAGCAACCGTCGGCTTTTGTTCCTCTTTTTCAGTCTGCTGCTTACCCTATGGTTCTCGCAAACTGCTTCTGCTCAGGATCAGTACGAAGCGGAAAACAGTAACCGCGCCAACGTGACCGTAGCTACTCAATACGCGGGTTACACCGGTTCGGGCTACGTGACTAACATCACCAACGAGTGGTCTTACCTGAGCTTTGACAAGAGTAACAACGCTATCCAGACTGCGCAACTTGATGTTCGGTATGCCAATGGCACGGGCAGCAACGTGACCAACCTGGCTTTCTACGTAGGTTCGCAGAAAGTACAGGATTTAGTATTTCCGCCAACCGCCTCCTGGACCGACTGGCAAAGCTTGTCAATTACTTTTACCCTCCCGGCAGGTTACCAAGGCCTGAAGCTAAAAGGGAAATCCGATGTGCCCACTTCGGTCAACATTGATGCGTTCACGTTGACAACCGGGGTAAGCAGCCCTCCGCCCGGCCCATTTAGTCAATCGGCTCCGGCCAATGGAGCCACCGGCGTCTCCACCACTCCGGCTTTCAGTTGGAGCACCGCTGCCAACGCTAGTAGCTATAACCTGGTGGTGTCGACCAGCAGCAACTACGCTAACTCTGCTATCACGCAAACCGGCATCAACGGCACCAGCTACCCTGCCCCTTCCAGTTTGTCGGGCAGCACGAAATACTACTGGAAGGTGACCGCCATCAATTCCGGCGGGTCTACCGTGGCGGCCAACGCCGGACTTTCCTTTACCACGGCTACGCCGCCTCCTACCCCCCCGCCCGGTTCATTCGCGCAGACCGCTCCGGCCGGTGGGGCTACCGGAGTGTCCACCACTCCTACCTTCAGTTGGGCTACCGCTTCCGGAGCCAGCAACTACGCCTTGGTGGTGTCGACTAGCAGCAACTATACCAGCCCGGTGATCAGCCAGTCCGGAATAAGCGGCACCAGTTACAGCGCGAGCGCAGCCCTGAGCAACAATACCAAATACTACTGGAAGGTGACGGCCAGCAACGCCAACGGATCAACGGTGGCTAGCAACGCTGGTATTTCATTCACCACAGCAGCCACTGCTCCTCCGCCCCCGCCTACCACTCCTCCTACTACTTCACAGCTGGGAGTCATTCGGGAGTTTTATGCTAACATTCCGGGTACCGCCGTTAGCGATCTGACCGGTAGCGCTAATTTCCCTGGTAGTCCTACCTCGACCAGTGTACTTACGGAGTTTAATGCTCCCAACGACGTAGGAGAGAACTACGGACAGAGAATCAGAGGCTACCTCAAGCCTACCACCTCTGGGTCGTACCAGTTCTCTATTGCGGCCGACGATGATGCCGAACTGTGGCTAAGCACCGATAGCAGTCCGGCCAATAGGGTGAAAATCGCCTCGGTGAACGGTTGGACCAATTACTTACAGTACAACAAGTATGGTTCGCAAACCTCCGTCTCGATCACACTGAGCGCGGGTACCTACTACTATATTGAAGCGTTGCAAAAAGAAGCCTCCGGAGGGGATCACCTCACTGTGGCTTGGCAAGGACCTGGAATGTCGCACCAAATTATTGGCAGTGCCAACCTGGTTACTGCACCCCCGGCACCTCCCGGCGCGTTTACCCTGACCGCTCCGGCCAGCAATGCCACCGCTGTATCGCTAACCCCTGCCTTCTCCTGGAGTGCTTCGAGCAACGTAGCCAGCTACACCCTGGTCGTCTCTACCCAAAGCACCTACGCCAACCCGGTGATCAACCAGTCGGGACTGAGCGTAACCAGCTTCACGCCAGGCGGCGGCTTGTCGGGCACCACCAAGTATTACTGGAAGGTGACGGCGGTGAACGCGGCCGGGTCGGTGGTGGCCTCCAATGCCGGACGCTCGTTCACCACCCTAACTCCTCCCGCACCGGGCGTCTTCACGCAAACCACTCCCGCCAGCAATGCCACCGGAGTATCGCGCACCCCTACATTTACCTGGGCAGGTTCGGCCAGCGCTTCCAGCTACTCGCTGGTGGTGTCGACGAGCAGTGCCTACACCAGTCCGGTGATTAGTCAAAGTGGCCTGACCGCTACCAGCTTCACCCCTACTTCGTCGCTATCGGCCAACCAAAAATATTACTGGAAGGTGACGGCGGTGAACTCTACCGGAACCAAAGTGGCCACCAACGCAGGCAATGCTTTCACCACCAGCGACATCACTGGCACGTACTACTACGTGGCCACCACCGGGCAAGATGCTGCCGGAAGAGGCTCGCAGGGGGCACCGTTCAGGACCATTGCCTACGCAGCCAAGCACGTGCCCGCCGGACCGGATGTGACCATCTATCTCAATCCGGGCACTTACTCGGAAACCAGGGCCATCGAACTGCCGCTGGGAGTTAACCTGGAAGGAGCCGGTGAGTCGAGCGTGACCATTACCTCGCCGGGCGACGTACCCATTCCGGCAGGCATCGACCGCACCTCCGGGGACTGGAAATTGTGGTACTACGGCAGCTTAATCCAGCTCTACTCGGCCGGTTATTCCGGCGGCCCCGAGCAAATCTACGGCTCACCCGACCAGATGGTGGCTTCTTCGGATGGTAACCAGACGCTGAGTGGCTTTACGGTAGATGGCAACAGCAAGCAGGTGAAGGCCGGGGTGTGGGTACAAAACCGCAATAACGTAACCATGCACCACGTCACTATTAAGAACTGCGAGCAGCGTGGAGCCGTGTTTACTCGCAGCGACATGTGGTGGTATGAGCCGATGCCCGAGGGCAAATGGATGCACAACACCAAGGTTTACAACTGTACGTTCAAGGACAACGGCGCCCAACTGGGCAGCGAGACCCTGGGCAACCTGTGCCTGGCCGGTTTGGACGGAGCGGACATTTATAACCTGACAATCAACGATAACGTGGGTTACGGCATCAAGTTTATCATGGTCGGGCACTTCCGAAACGTTAAGATTCACGACTGTGATATCACCGTTAACGAGGAAGATGCGCAGTGGGGAGAAAAAATCTCTATTGAGTTGTGGAACCTGGACCAGGGCAACGAGATTTACAACGTCAGGTCCAACACCTGGCACTCGTACGTGAACCACGGTCAGTTGACCAGCTACGAGCCCAGCGGCACGAGCACCAACAACCTGAAAATCCATGATGTGGAAATCATCGACCCCGATGGCGTGAGTAGTAAGGAAGCTATTGAAGCAGCGCTTTCGGGGGTAGAAATCTACAACTGCTACATCCAGGACAAGGGCTTTGGTATTGCCATCTGGAACGGACAGGGCCAGACGCTGAAGAAAAACTACATCATCCGGGACAATATCTTCGTGAACGTGAACCGCACCCCGGTTTGTGGGTTCGGTAAAAGTTCGGCCGTCTTTGTGCCGGACGCAGCCCAGAACCTGAAGATCTACAACAACGTGTTTGATCGGATGGGCAACGGCCTGAACCTGGACGGGGTGCTGAGCGCTGAGGTGAAGAACAACGTGTTTCTGAACTCAGAAGGAGCGGACGTAGAAAACGGATCGGGCGTGACCTTTCAGAACAACTTAAAGTACCACACCAATCCGCAGAAGAACGCCTGGAACCTAACCGGGGGAGTGACGCTGGGCAGCGGCAACATCGTGAGCAACCCCGGCTTCCGCAATTCGGGCAGTCGCACGGACAACTATTATCGTCCTGCCTCGTCGGCCAGTGCGGTAGTAGACGCTGGGACCAACGTTGGGCTCCCTTTCAACGGCTCGGCCCCCGACATTGGGCGCTGGGAGCTGGGCAGCAACGCCCGCACTGCTTCTGCCGGTTTCGAGAAAAGCTTGGTTGAGGAGAACAGTAACGGCTTAATCCGCTATTACCCCAATCCTACCACCGGACTGATGACGCTGGAAGCCGGTGAACTGCAACTCACCGACGTGCGGGTCTACAACCGCCAGGGGCAGTTGTTGCACCCGGCCATTATTCGGACCAACGCCGCGTGGCAGATTGACTTCAGCACTTACCCCAACGATCTGTACTTTCTGAGAATCAACCACGCACAAGGTCAATTGATGAAGAAAGTGATGCTGGCCC
>JBASAY010000043.1:0-6013 GCA_049650865.1 Tunicatimonas sp. | reverse complement strand
AACGGCACTAGTGGCAGGCTAAGGCTCGCCGCCGCTGAGGTGCGGAGAAACGTTCTTCTTTTCATAGGGGTTAGGTTGCTTTGATCTTTACTCCCCAAAGTAAGGATAATTTTTGAACTGGCCTATTTCACTGTCCGACCCCTCGGTTTTGCCCAGAACGATTCAATCCGTAGTTTTGAGCCTTCCATAAATCCTTCTTATGCTAAAGTTACTCTCCGGACTGCTGCTAACGCTCATCGTAGCTGGTTGCCAGCCTTCCCAGCCCACCGCCGACCTAATTCTCCGAAACGCCACCGTCCACACCGTCGACGAAGACAACCCCCGGGCGCAAGCCGTTGCCATCGTAAGCGATACCATCGCCTTTGTGGGCAATGATGCCGACGTGCAAGCTTGGGTAGGCGAGGCCACCGAGGTGCTCGACATGCGCGGCAAAACTGTGACGCCCGGTTTCATCGAGGGGCACGCCCACTTCTCGGGCGTTGGCGCTAACCAGATGAACCTCGACCTGATGGCTACCCGGAGCTACGCCGAGATTATCCGGCAGGTGAAACGGGCGGCGCGCGACACTCCGCCCGGCGAGTGGATCGTCGGACGCGGATGGCACCAGGATAAGTGGGATTCGCTGCCCGCCACCATGGTGCAGGGCTTTCCGGTGCACGAGGCCCTCAGTGCCGCCTCACCGAACAATCCGGTCTTTCTGAAGCACGCCAGCGGACACGCGGCGCTGGCCAATGCCAAGGCGATGGAGGTGGCCGGGGTGATGAACATTGACCAGGAAGGGATGCAGATACGCGACGTGCAGGGGGGGGAAGTGTTTCGTGATGCGCTGGGCAACCCGACCGGATTGTTTAATGAAACCGCCATGGGACTGGTCGCGCAGCACATTCCCGAAGACAGTCCCGAGCGACGGCGACGGACGGCTAAATTAGCGATGCAGGCTTGTTTAGAGAACGGCATTACCAGCTTTCACGACGCCGGGGCCTCGCAGGAAGAGGTAGAACTCTATAAGCAGTTGGCTGAAGAAGGAACTCTGAAAACGCGCTTATACGTGATGCTCAGCGGGCGCGATACCAGCCTGCTGGAGCAATACTGGCAAAGCGGACCGGAGGTGGGGCTGGGCAACAACTTCCTGACGCTGCGCTGCGTGAAGCTCTACGGCGACGGGGCGCTGGGTTCGCGCGGGGCTTGGTTGCTCAACGAGTACGAAGATATGCCCGGCGCCTACGGTCACGAAACCACCCCCATGTCGCGGGTCTACGAGGTGTCGGCAAAGGCCCTGCAAGCCGGCTTTCAGGTGGGCACCCACGCCATCGGCGACCGGGCTAACCGTGAGGTGCTGGATCAGTACGCCGCTGCCTTCGCCGAGTATCCTGCCGAAGCCAAAGATGTCCGCTTCCGCATCGAGCACGCCCAGCACATCAGCGCCGCCGACATTCCGCGCTTCGGACAGATGGGGGTGATCCCCGCCATGCAGGCCATCCACATGGCCTCCGATCGCCCCTGGGCCATCGACCGGCTGGGGAAAGACCGCATTGAGGAGGGAGCTTACGTGTGGCGCAAGCTGCTGGACTCGGGAGCGATCATCGCGAACGGCACCGACGCTCCGGTGGAGCCGCTCAACCCGCTGCCCAGCTTCTACGCCTCGGTGGCCCGCAAAACGCTCAAGGGTGACCCCGAAGGGGGCTACGAACCCGGTCAGCGGATGACCCGCGAAGAAGCACTGAAATCATACACAATTTTCCCGGCCTACGCCGCTTTCGAAGAAGACATCAAAGGGTCCATTGAGGTAGGCAAACTGGCTGACTTTACGGTTTTTTCCAAAGATATCATGACCGTGCCGGAGGAGGATATCCTGACAGCCAAGGTAGACTACACTATCGTGGGTGGGAAGGTGTTGTACGCGCGGGATTAACGATAGAGACAAATTGTAATCTGCCTCTACCGTTAATCACAAAATCGAAGGTCGCAAGCGGTACCGACCAACCACCCCCCGGTGGTCCGACCCTTCGGCCGATACGGCGTAGAAATCCAGACAGGTAAAATCTTCGGAGTGAAACACGTAGTCGATGGGCAAGCCGCCCCCCCGCAAACGCGCCGGGTAGGTAGAGGTGAAATTCTGCCGACTGTCGTACACCTGTGCTTCCTGTCTCATCGCCACAATTGACGGATTCCACGGCACCGCGTTGTAGTCGCCAATGGCCAGCACGGGCCCATTAATGGAAGTCAGGTAGTCGGTGATGTGCTGAATTTGTCGGTTGCGGCGGCGGTAGCGGCTCTCGCTACGGGGCGACAGCATATGCGACGCCACAAAATGAATGATGGTATCGCTACGCTGGTTCACCCTGGTGCTTTCGCCCTGTTTCACCCGGCCACTGAGGTCAATATCACCTGTGATGTTAGGCGACTTGACCCAGTAGTGCGTCTGCACGTTCTGGAGTGGGTAGCGAGAGAAGATGGCAATGCCCCGCGTGTCCCAGGGGTCGGTTACCACGCGGTAGTAAGGATACGCATCGCGCAGCCGCGCGGTGAGTTGATCTGCCCAGTGGGGGGCTACCTCTTGAAACGATAGCAGATCAGCCTCCGAAGCCAGTGCCTGCTCAATCACCGGGTCGTACTGCCTATTGCTGGCCAGCACGTTGAAGTGCGCTACCGTGAAGGCTGGCCCGTCGGCAGTAGCGGGCGGGGCGGGCGGCATGATGTAGGAGTGTAGGCCCAGCAGCAGTACCGTGGCTGCCCCTCCGGCCCCCATCGCCAGGCGCTTCGCCTGGATCAAGATGAACAGTCCCAGCAGCAGTACGTAGCCCACCAGCGCGTGCACGGCAAACGACTGGAGCAGATCGAGCGCGTAGAACCAAGCCGGGAACACAAAAGCCAACGATGATAACAATAGGGCAATTGCCAGAAGTCGCGACCCCCAAAACAGTATCTTTTTCATAAGTATCCTAGTTTTCCGAGTAGAATAATGCTGCCCACGATCGCGGCAGTAACGCTCGTCACCAGCACCGCCCCCGCGGCCAGGTCTTTAACCGCACCCACCTCCGGGTCGAAGTCCGGATGCAGCTTGTCCAAGAGCTTCTCGATGGCGGTATTGAAAATTTCCGAAGCATACACCATGCCGATGAGCATCAGCACGATGCACCACTCAGTGCGGGTGAACCCGGTGAGCCAGCCGGTGAGCAGCGTGCTCACCGTGGCCAGCAGATGATAGCGAAAGTTATTCTCGCGCCGCAGCGCGAAGTAGATGCCGCGCCCGGCGTAGCGAAAGCTGCGTAGCATTTTAATGAAGCTGGGGAGCATATCTATTATCGTTCAATTCTGTGTAATGGTTAACAATCATAAAGGTGGTTACTCATAGTAAATAAGTTTTTGGTACAGCAGATAGTCGCGGTAATTCCACGACTGCCACCCTTCTCGCTGTTCCTGCTGGATGAAGGTATCTATACGACCGTAAATGCGTTCCTTTGCCCGCGCTGAGACTACCGGATTGTCCTGTACAGATGCAAGCCGGTCAAGGTCTATATCCGAAAGCGAAAGTAAATATGTCATGTGAGGTGGATGCTCTTCAAGCCTAGCTAAGCTATGCTCAGTAATTACGTAACCCCAATCTATCGTGCTGTATACCACCAGTACCGTATAAAACGCCCAACTGTTGCGCCGCACCAAGAACCAGTTGCTTTTTGTATTTCGCACCTTTATCCACGTAGTTGCAAGGCCGATAAGGGTAAGCAGTAGGTAGACGTAGACGCCAATACGCCGGTGGGTAAGGCCAAACCGCTCAATGTATTCGGTATTCTTCACTATTGTAGCACCTACTAGTACGGCATTTTGAGTAATCCAAACGTACGCAGCGTACTTGAGGCGCTGGCTGTTAGACAAAAAATTAAGGCTGCCTCGCAAGAAGTACATCACTATCGCAATGGCTAGCACGACCGAGATAATCAGCGCATTCACTCCCTGGTGCAGAAACTCTTTGTAGGTTATTGTTTCGGGTAGTTTTCCAGCACTGAGGTACGCTATATCTACCGCATTGAAAAAAAACAGCAATATGTTGAGAAGAACAAACGCTCGCCAAGCGGTGCGGTACTCGTAACGAAGACCCACTGGGTTAAACTTGGAAGTAGTTGATCGGCGACGGTGCAACAGGTCAGAAGCCGCCAGATCAGCTTGAACAAGCTTGGAAATCGTTGAAGGGTAGAAAAAGGTAAGCAGCAAGTATCCTCCGAACAGGGTAAAAATCACCCACCAGCCCGAAATGAAGTCTAACGAAATTTGATTAAACAAAGCAGAAAACGCTGGACTTGCCTGCGTGTAAAGCAGAAAGAATAGAGCAGCTACCAGCAGAGGAACAAATTGCGATACTACTTTGCCCGCCGTGATGCCTGCTACTGCCGGAGAAGTAGGTTCCTCTTTGGAATCACCGGGCACCAACGTAGGCCGCGAAATCATCCGACCGAGGGTGTGCTTCCAGAAAGAAGCGATTAGCGAGTACCCGCTGTTGATCCAGGCCACCAACAGCGAGCTTTCCGGATGAGCACTGAGCCCCGCCAGCCCCAGTAAAGAAATAAGGTTCATCCAAACGGCGGGCCAGGTGGGATGCCACACCACGTTGAGCGCCGTTAGCAAACATCCAATCGCTACGGTCACCACCGCCCGTCGCTGCCGCAGCGTCGGATACAGCGAGAAAAGGCCTGCCAGCAAGGCAACATTGAACAACAAGAAATTGATTCCGGCGGATTGGTCGTAGAACAGGTAGCCGTATAATAAAGTGGCTCCTAGCCAGCATTTGAATCTTGTAATACGCATAAGTAGTAGTTTAATTGATTAAAAGTACTTTGAATTACAAAGCTGATGGTTAAATTTTTTTACGCTTGTTGTTTTTGTGCCTTGAGCAGTGCCTCTAACGCGTTCAAGTGATCATTGAAGGCTTTTTTGCCCATTTTGGTAGCGGAGTATCGGGTATTAGGCTTGCGCCCCACAAATTGCTTCTGCACATCAATGTACTCTACCTTCTCCAGCGCCTTCAGGTGACTAGCCAGATTACCGTCCGTTACTCCCAGTAGTTCCTTCAGTCGATTGAAGTCCAGCGAGTCATTCACCATTAGGGCCGACATCACTCCCAGGCGGACCTTGTTTTCAAAGGCCTTGTCAAAATTGTTAAGTAAGTAGTTCACCGTTCGTGGGTGTAGTACATGAGGGTGCCATAGATGATGTGGAGCACTCCGAAACCCAATGCCCAGAAGAGCAAGCTGTAGCCGGGGAGCAGGGCGGCCAGCAATCCGAGGCCAATTTCGGCGAAGCCGAGGTAGCGAATGTCGGTCAGGGTGTACTTGCTGGCGTTTACCAGCGCCAAGCCGTAAAAGATCAGCATGCTGGGCGCGATGATGCCGACCATGCCGCGTGCCACCAAAATCAGACTGAACAGGCCGCCCACCACCAGCGGAATCAGCAGATTGATGAGTAGTCGTTGAGCCGTAGCGTCCCAGATCGTGGCTCCCTGCGCCCGGGCGCGGCGGGTGGTTAGAAAAACTCCCGTACCCACTGCGAGCAATAATACTACCGCCGCAACGACCATCAGATAAGTAACTACGTGTTCGTGTGGGTTCGCGCGGTAATCTTGCACAATCAAATGGGCTAGGTAGGCTCCGGCCAGCGCGTACACGCCCGCCATCACGCCCGACATTCCGCTCAGTGAGATAAAGCGCGACGAGCGCTCCATGATAGAGCGAATCTCGGTGATGTCTTTCAGATAATCAGTTTGCTGCATAACAGAAAGTACTTTGAATTACAAAGTAAACTAATAGATTGAGATAATGCAACTGTTAAGCAAAAAAATACTGCCTGCACAAAAAAATATCCGGCGAAACAATTCACCGGATACTAGAGCGTGTTGACATATAGATTAACGAGAGATTTTGAGCATGATTTTAGGCTAGGCAAGGCACTTGAGAAGCGCGATGCAGAGCATCGGGCGCCGAAAGTAACGCAGAATAGCCGTAAAGCATGCCAAAAGCGC
>JBASAY010000042.1:0-14933 GCA_049650865.1 Tunicatimonas sp. | reverse complement strand
GCCGGGCGCGCTTGCCGTAGGCCCCCACCACCAGGCGGGCGGTCTGCTGCTCGTTCTGAGGCAGGGTAACCACGAAGTGATCATCCTGAAAACGCACTTCTTGCACCTGGGTATCGAGTAGAAACGTTGCTCCCGCCCGCTGTGCCCGGTGGTACAAAAACTCGTCCAGCGCGTAGCGACTCACTCCGAAGCCCCCCAGATCAAGGGGCATCTCCTGGCTGCGCCCGCTGGCCGAGGTAAGCAGCAGCCGTCGGATGAAAGCCGGTTGTAGCGCCTCCGGGTACGCATCGATGGATCGTAAAAACGGAACCACCTCGTTAGAAATATATTCGCCGCACACCCGATGAAAAGGATACGCCTTTTTTTCGATCACCAGCACCGACCGTCCGGCTTCGGCCAGCTGGATAGCGCTCACTAAACCCGCGAGTCCGCCGCCAATGATGATGATGTCTTTCAACCTTTGTCCTTTGTCGGGGCGGCCATCCGCCTTTGTCCTTTGTCCTTTGTCCTTTGTCCTTTGTCCTTTGTCCTTTGTCGCAGAACGTTGAACTAAGGGTGGGGTTACGCGCTACTTTTCTATATCTTGTACACCGCATACGCCCTGTACTCCCCTCCGGTGTCCATTCTCCGTTCTCCCGTTCCCTCTTTAAGCGTTCACCGCTTCTTTTCGTCGTTCTTTTTCGTCGAGCTGCTGCCGTTTTTCCTCAAAGCAGATGATGCGTTTGGCCATACCGGGGAAGATAAACCCGTGGAACGGCCACACCGCGGCCCAGTAGAGGCGGCCCAGTAGACCGTGCGGCCGGTAGGTAGCGGTCTGCAGCAGGTAGTCGGTGCCCTCTTCGTTAATCACTCGAAACTCCAGCCAGGCTTCGCCGGGGAGCTTCATTTCGGCGAACAGCAGCAGCCGCCCCTCCTCCTTGTTGGCCACCAGCACCCGCCAGAAGTCGAGCGCGTCGCCCGCCACCAGTTCGTGCGGACTGCGTCGGCCGCGCCGCAGCCCCACGCCCCCCACCATACGGTCCATCCACCCGCGAATCTCCCACAAGAAGCCCAGGTAATACCACCCCCGCTCTCCGCCGATGCTCCAGACGTTCTCGATCACCTGTTCGCGGGGCTTGGTAAACGACACCTTACGAATATCGCGGTACACTCCGTTTTCAGGCACTCTGATACTCTCGGGCGAGTTCGCGCTAATCCGGCTGGTGTTGAACGCGTCCTTCCAGCTGGAGATCACTTCATTTTGCTCGATGCGCTGGAAAGCGCGGTCCACCGCCTCTTCGTACGAGATGAGTTTATCGATCTCCACAATTTCCTCGATTCCCTCCTTTTGAATGATCACCTCGTTCTTCATGCTATCGACCAGGCTGCGGGCCAGTCCGAACGAGGTGCTGGTAACGAAATACAGCCATAGCGACGACAGGCGGGGCGACAAGAAAGGCACCGTGAAGATGCGGCGTGGCAGGTTTCGCACTTTGGCAAATTTAAGCAGCATCTGCTTGTAGGTGAGCACCTCGGGCCCACCAATATCGAACACCCGGTCGTAAGCGGCTTTCTTCAGCATCACGCCGTGCAGGTACTGCAGCACGTTGCGCAGGGCAATCGGTTGCGATTTGGTGTTGAGCCAGCGGGGGGCAATCATCATAGGAAGCTTTTCTACCAGGTCGCGAATAATCTCGAACGAAGCCCCGCCCGAGCCGATAATAATGCCCGCCCGCAGCACGGTAACCGGCACGCTGCCGGAGAACAATACGTCCTCTACCCTCTTGCGCGAGCGCAGGTGTTTGGACAGGTGGTCGTCGTTAACGATGCCGCTGAGGTAGATGACCTGCTGGCAGTTGGTTTGCCCGATACGCTCCGTAAAGTTACGGGCTACCTGCTGCTCGGCCTCCTCAAAATCACCCGACTTGCCCATTGAGTGCACCAAGTAAAACGCAACGTCAATGTCGATGGGTAGTTCGCGCAGCATCTCAGCGTGTAGCAGATCGGCCTCGTAGAAGGTAACTTGTTCGGCAATAGCCTCATCGATGCGCATGCGCCGCCGGTCGCGTACCAGGCAGGTAACGTCGTGCCCCTCCTGCACCAGGATAGGCAACAGGCGAACGCCAATGTAACCGTTGGCACCGGTCAGCAGAATCTTCATAGTAGGTTGGATTAACGTGCGGAGATGCGCCACCGGAGCGGGACGCTATTTGGCTCTTAAACCCTAAAACGCTCTGATCTGTTCGCCGAAACCAAAGCTACCCAGTGATCCTTAAGACAAAAACCCTTGTCAGATTCTAAAATCGGCGTAAATTGGCTTCATACCACCTAAACCTGCCCATGAACCGTTTCCTTTTTCTGTTTTCTCTTACTGCTACTGTGGCCTGTTCTCCTTCAGGAGACAAGACCGCAGAAGAGCCGCCCCGCTACTCTACCTTAGGCACTATTGATCGGCTCAATCCTGCTCTCGATTCACTCGTTAGTCCTGATGCCCGGATGGAGATTCTGGCCGACGGCTTTGAGTGGACCGAGGGGCCGGTGTGGGTAGCGCAGGGCGATTACCTGCTTTTTTCGGACATACCGCAGAACAGCGTGTTTCAGTGGAGCGAGGAAGACAGTATTGTGTTGTACTTGAAACCGGCGGGCTCAGACGATGGGCAAGAGGCGGGCAAAGAACCGGGCTCCAACGGCCTGATGCTGGATGCCAACCAAAACCTGGTGCTTTGTCAGCACGGCGCCCGGCAGGTGGCCCGCATGAATGCCCCGCTCAATAACCCGAAGCCCGACTACCTACCGCTGGTTACGCACTACGAAGATGCGCGGCTCAACAGCCCGAACGATCTGGTGTTTCACAGCAGTGGCGCGCTGTACTTCACTGATCCGCCCTACGGGCTGCCGGGCGGGGCCGACAGTCCGGACAAAGAGCTGAGCTTCCAGGGCGTGTACCGCTTTTCGGAGGATAGTGTGCTAACGCTACTAACGGACTCGCTCACACGCCCCAACGGCATCGCCTTCTCGCCCGACGAGCGAACGCTCTACGTAGCCAACTCTGATCCGGAGCGCGCTCAGTGGATCGCCTACGAGGTGCAGGACGACGGAACGATCATCAACGGACGGGTGCTGCACGACGCCACCGAGCGGGTAGCCTCCGAAAAAGGGCTGCCCGATGGCCTGGTGGTGCACAGCAGTGGCCACTTGTTCGCCACCGGCCCCGGCGGAGTATGGATTTTCCGGCCCGACGGCACGCATTTGGGCACGCTAAAGACGGGTGAGGCCACCGCTAACTGCACCTTTAACGATGACGAGTCGGTGCTCTACATCACCGCCGACCGCTATTTGGCCCGACTGCGGCTGGTACCGGAGGAAGGGTAGTTTGTGATGAGTGGCAGCTCACAAGTGGCAGCTCACAAGTGGCAGCTGACAAGTGGCAACGCGCCGCGGCGCGCTGCCACTGTGTTTTTGTTGAGCTGTATCTAAGTTTTGTACGACGATGCATGACAGGGTTGTTAGGGCACAAAATCTACTTCGCCATTTGAGGTAATAATCAGGGGAACCATGTTGTTACGAACGGCAAGAACCCACCACTCTTTTGGGCGGCGTACGGTGGCTAAGTGGCGAACCTGCCCCTCTAGGTAGATACCTGATGAAGTTGGAGAAGTCGCGTCAAACTGTCCGTTTTGTTTACTGATAAATAGCAAGCCGCGCCCAGCATCATAGCGTCCCTGCTTCGGGTCCACTTCGTAGGTGTTTCCAGCAAGCAAAATGTCCGAAAGGCCATCGTTGTTAATGTCCTGCGCAACAATGGCGTGTACCGGACCAAATTGGGCTGCGGTGGGTAGCGCGTGCAGTAAGAACCCTTCTGCCCCTTTGTTTTCTACCCAACTGCTGCTAAAGGTGTAGGCTTTCCGTACGGTGGTTGCCTTCCAGACATCGGCCGGAAACCAGCTACGGAAGGGAGTCTGGGCGTAGGTTTGGTAGTTGTTAAACTGCTTACGCAACGAGGGAATGTTTTTTACTAGCTCGTCTAGCGTGGCTACGGCGTGTTCTTCACCCTGCCGGTAGTAGGTCATCAGCGGATCAGTGGTGCCGTTGCTATCAAAGTCGTTCACGTACAGCGATACCGGCTCGTCAGGGTTGGCCCGAAGCATGGCGTTATGACCCAGGTTGCCCACTATCCAGTCTTGATCACCGTCGCCATCAAGGTCGGCTTGCTCAATGGTATTCCACCAGCCGTTGCTCTTTTCCAGTCCGGGTAACGATTGCGGTAGTAGTTGCCCTTCTTTGTTCTTTAGCACCATAATGGGCATCCACTCACCCACAACCACTAGATCCTCCCACCCATCCTGGTCATAGTCCGACCAGATCGCATCAGTGACCATTCCATCGATGGGCAAATTGATGGCAGTGAATTGGCCGCTGCCGTCGTTCTCTAGCAAGTAGCTCCGCGGCGACACGCCGTAGTTACCAGTGGTGTTGCGCACTCCTACAAACAAATCCGTGTCGCCGTCCTTATCCACGTCGCTGGGCACTACGCAAGCGGTGTTCTCGTACCGGGGGGGGAGCGCGTCTTTCCAAACCACCCAGTGACCCGCCCCGTCATTACGATACAGCCGGTCGGCCAGGGCGGACTGGGTTGGTTCGTTACCCGCCGAGCCGACGTACAGGTCAAGGTCGCCGTCGTTATCGGCATCGAGCCAAGCGGCCGCTACATCCTCATGGGCCCGGTCAGCTTGCCAAGCCTCTTGTTCCATTCGGGACAAAGTGCCGTCGGCTTGTTGTAGTAGCAGCACTCCGGGCTGCCCGGCAGCTCCTCCCAGGTAGATATCATCCAAGGCATCGCCGTTCACGTCGGCTACCGCCAGGGCTGGTCCTTCGCGCGACAGCACGTGCGGCAAAAAGGGCTCGCGGTCAAAATCCGCGTAGTCGTTCTCTCGGTGGTAATAAAGACTGCTATCCAGCGAATTGACCGTAAGGAGGGGCGGACTGGAAGAAATCGTATCAGCATGATGCTGGGTTGCCTGTCGCTGAAGCACGGTTAGCAGGGTGTCGACGGGAACGGAACGAACAACTTGCTGCTGCTGCTGAGGCCAAACGATAACGAGTGAGTCGACGTGCGCGGTTCTGCCCAAACCGAAGTGCACCAGGGGTTCTACCGACGACTGAAAGCCGCGGGTAGGCATCATTTCTTGGTACTGCACCCGTCCGTCGACGTACAGCCATACCCGCGTTCCAATGCCAAAGGTGTTCTGTCCTTCTCCCACCAGGCGAAGGCGGAGGTAGTGGCCCTTGCTATTGTTGCGATACACAAAGGCAGGGTCGTTTACGTTGTTTACCACCAGGTCAAGGTCGCCATCGTTGTCCAGGTCACCGTAGGCACCCCCGTTAGAGAAGCCCGGCTGGTTTAGTCCCCACTCCTCCGTTTGGTTAGAGAAGGTTAAATCACGCCGGTTCTTGAACGCGTAGTTAGTGATTTTCTCGGAAGGCATTCGTTGGATCAGGGCCTTGGTTTCGGCGGTGCCCCGTTCGAGCGCGGTTTGGATCTCGCGGTTAGAAATGTAGCGGATGTAGTCAAGATTATTGGGGCGGCGCAGGATGCCGTTGGTGATGTACAGGTCCTTCCAGCCGTCGTTGTCCAGATCAGCAAACAGCGGGGCCCAGCTCCAGTCGGTAGCGGCTACTCCGGCCAGTTGTCCAATTTCACTGTACCGGTAATTCCCTACGTTGAGTTGCAGTGCGTTGCGGGCGTTCTGGTGGTGGTAGCCGTACGACAGCTTAAACTGATAAATATTGTACGGGTCTTCACCCGCCGAGAGTTTGCGAACACGTTCGTCGGCGGGCTTCATATCCAGCGAGATGATATCGGGGCGAGCGTCGTTGTTGAAGTCAGCGACATCAGTGCCCATCGTGAAGCGGCTGGTGTGCCCAACAGCTTCGGTGATGCTCTCTTGAAACGTACCGTCGCCCTGGTTGTAGTAGAGGTAGTCGTTCTCGTGGAAGTCGTTGCCTACGTAGATGTCGGGCCAGCCGTCTTGATTCAGATCGGCCACCGAGACGCTCAGTCCGTAGCCCACCGCGCTGCGGTAGATGCCGGCTTCCTGGCTCACGTCTACAAACACCCCCCCCTTTTTTTCCTCAGGGGGGGATAGGGGAGTGTCGTTGCGCAGCAGTTGGTCTCCCTGCGGACTAGCCCGACGCCCCTGCGCCACCGGCACGTAATTATCGGAAGAATGCACGGTATGGTTGAGCAGATAAACGTCTAAATCACCGTCGCGGTCGTAGTCAAAAAAGGCCGCTTGGGTGGCGAAGGTTCGTTGGTCTAAGCCAAAGGCAGCCGCTCGCTCGGTGAAGGTGGGGTAGCCCTGACTGGTGTCGGCATCGTTGATGTACAGTTGGTTTCTTCCCCGGACCCCCTCGTGGTTGCCTAGCTGACAAACGTAAATATCCAACCAGCCATCGCCGTTCACGTCGGCCATCGTTACGCCCGTGGTCCAGCCGGAAGTACCGGTTACGCGAGCTTCATGCGAAACGTCTTTAAAACGAAAACCACCCTGATTAAGGTACAGTCGGTTGTCTTGCTCGTTGGCCGTAAAGTACAGGTCAGCCCAACCATCGTTGTTCACGTCGCCGATGGCCACCCCGCCGCCGTTGTAGTAGTAGAGGTAGTTGAGAATGTTAAAA
This sequence comes from Tunicatimonas sp., assembly GCA_049650865.1. Taxonomy (GTDB): domain Bacteria; phylum Bacteroidota; class Bacteroidia; order Cytophagales; family Cyclobacteriaceae; genus Tunicatimonas. The sequence continues at coordinate 8,276 of JBASAY010000042.1, read as the reverse complement.
GTATCGTTTTCAGACAATTGGTTGGTAAAGTCTACGCCGGTGGCCGAGGCAGGCAACCGGGTAAACCGGGTTTCTGGCTCCGACTGGCATCCAGCGACTAATAGCAGCCCTAGGAGTTTGACGGCCAGGCACCTCATGGGGTAGCAGCAGCGGTCGGCTTACCCGGAGGTTGCACGGCGGTCACCAGCAGGCTGTCATTGTTGCGTGCGGCCCACAGTTGCGTTCCGCGCGCGGTATTCACCAGCGCCAGGTCTCTGACTTCTCCCGGTAAAAACAGTCCTGAATTCTGAGGACGTACCGGCACGAAGTTACCTGATTTCGTTCCTTTCAGGAAGACGCCCACGCTGGCGTCGTAGATGCCTACTTCGGGTTTAGCGGCGTAGAAATTTCCTCCCAGAATGATGTCGGGAAGATCATCGGCGTTGAAGTCGGCTATGCTAATGCCGTAGACCGGCGAAAGTTGGGCTTCGGTGGGCAGTTCTCGCAGGGTGAAGCGGCCCTGTCCGTCGTTGATAAGCAGGCACGAGGCCAGCTGGCTTACCGGACGGTGAACGGCCCCCTCTAGTTGTTCGGGCGAGAAGAGACTGTCCAGGGGCTTGCTTTGGTAGTCGGCGTACTTCAGGTATCTTTTTCGTAGCGAGGGCATCTGCGCTACCAAGTCGTGCTTGAGCACCAGAGGGTAAGGCTTTCCGTTGTTGTACGTGGTGATCAATTGCTCGGCCGTGCCGTTCCGATCAAAATCGTTGACGTACAAACTCACCGGTTCAGTAGGGCTGGCCCGAAAGCGAGAGTTGAGTCCGTGGTTCCCTACCACAAAATCGAGGTCGCCGTCGTTGTCCAGGTCGTGCCCGGCAATGGCGTTCCACCAGCCACTGGTTTGAGACAGCCCGGCCGCCTCGGTGTCTTCTACCAGCTTCCCCGCTTCGTTGACAAACACCCGGATCGGCATCCATTCGCCTACCACCAGCAGGTCATAGTCCTGATCGCCGTCGATGTCGGCCCAGACGGCGTCGGTGATCATGCCCAGCTCTTTCAGGGCAGGGGCCAGCTGGTCCGACACGTTTCGGAAGGTGCCGGTGCCATCGTTCTGCAGCAGGTAACCGTTCACGGGCACTCCGTACAGAAACGGCTGCGCCCGCATGCCCACAAACAGGTCCTGGTCGCCATCACCGTCGTAGTCGGCCGCGGCCACGGCACCCGTGTTCTCGAAGCGCGCGGTAGGTAGCAACTGATCGACTTTGGTGAACCGGCCGGTGCCGTCGTTGCGGTAGAGCCGATCGATCAGGGCCGACGAGCTACTAGGAAACTCGCTGCCACCGCTGGCCACGTACAAATCCTGGTCGCCGTCGCCGTCGGCGTCGAAGAACAGTCCGTCGGTATCTTCGCTAACTTTATCGGCCTTAAAGGCGGGTTGGTCGCTCGTAGCAAACCGGCCGTCGGGCTGTTGGATCAGCAGCGTACCTTCCTGATCTTTAGCTCCCCCCAGGTAGATATCATCCCGCCCGTCGCCGTTCACGTCGCCCCGCGCAATCTTTGGCCCCTCGCGCGAGAGCATATGAAATAACAGACGCTCCCGGTCGAAATCGGCAAAATCGTTCTCGCGGTGGACAAAGAGCGCTTCACCCTCCGGCAATTGAGAAAACAATCGGGGTGAAGATAAGGCAGCCGCCACTGGGGTAGGCTGGGCGTCCTTCTGGTGCAACGTGATCGTTTGGTCGGTGGGTACGTGGGTAAGCACGGTGGTGGTCTGGTTGGGCCAGTGCACGCTTAGGGTGTCAATCTGGGTGAGCGTGCCTACCCCAAAGTTCAGACGGGCATCTACGGTTGATTGAAAGCCTCGCACCGGCATTTGCTCCTGGTAGAAAAGCTGCTCACCCACCTTCAGCCGAACCTGCGCGCCCAGCGCGTAGGTGTTGGGCGACTCACCCACCAGTTGCACCTTTAGGTAGTGATTGTTGAGCAACGTGTCCGTATTGTTGCGGTACACAAAGGCGGGCATGTTCACGTTGTTCACCACCAAATCCAGGTCGCCATCGTTGTCTAGGTCGCCGTAGGCCGAGCCGTTCGAGTGACTGGGTTGGTCTAATCCCCATTCGGCGGCTTGGTCGGTGAACGACAGATTGCCGTTGTTCACAAACATATAGTTGGCGATCCGTTCGGAAGGGATCGCGTCGATTAGCTTCCGAAAGTCTACTTTATCGCGCGAAACCATTGTCTTCATGGTTTCCTCGTGCGAAATGTACTGGATAAAGTCTTGGTCGGTCAGGTCTTGGTAGATGCCGTTGGCGACAAAAATGTCTTTCTGCCCGTCGTTGTTGAAGTCGGCCATCAGTGCCCCCCAGCTCCAGTCGGTGGCGTGCACTCCGGCCAGCCGCCCTACCTCGCGAAAGCTCGCCCGGGGCTGACCGGAAGAAGGCACCGGCGTATTCAGCTGAAGCATATTGCGGGTAAACTGGTGGTAGTAGCCGTTCTCTAGATTATACTGGTAGCGGTTCCAGTTCTCGAAGGTGGTTTTGGTTTTTAGGCGATCCTCGCGGGCGGGTAGCATTTCGGTAACGAAGATATCAGCGTAGCCGTCGTTGTTGATATCGGCCATATCAGCCCCCATCGATGCGCCGCTAATCGAGTGCATTTCGTTTTCCAGGTCTTCGGTAAACCCGGTATGCCGACCAGTACCGTCCCCGTTGTTGATGTAGATGTAATCGCGCTCGAAGAAATCGTTCGACACGTAGATATCGGGCCAGCCGTCCTGGTTAATATCACCCACCGTTACCCCTAGCCCGAAGCCGATGATGCTGCCGTAGATGCCCGCCGCTTCGCTCACGTCGGTGAAGCGGTTACCATCGTTGCGAAACAGCTTATCACCGCCTACCGGGTCACGTTTGGGCCGTTCGTTTTTACGCAGGTTGAAGCTGCCGATGGCTTGGTACGAGTTGTTAAGCAGGTAAACGTCCAGGTCGCCGTCTAGGTCGTAGTCAAAGAAGGCAGCGTGGGTAGAGTAACCCTGGTCGGCCAGGCCGTAGGCCTCGGCGCTCTCTACAAACGTTGGCTGCCCATCGGAGTCGGTACCTTGGTTGATGAACAGTTCGTTTTGTTTGTTATCACCCGCCACGTCGCCCGAATTGCAGACGTAGATATCGAGCCAGCCGTCGCCGTTCACGTCGGCTACGCTTACTCCGGTAGACCACGCACGTTGCCCCGCCGCTCCCGTCTGCGCGGTAACGTCTTCAAACCGAAAATTGCCCCGGTTGAGATACAGCCGGTTGGGCTGCATATTGGCGGTAAAGTAAACGTCCAGCAGGCTATCGTTGTTCAGGTCGCCGAGTGCTACTCCGCCCCCGTTGTAAAAGTTGCGGTAGGTATAAATGTTGAAGTCCTTGTTATACTCCAGCGTGTTGGCGAAGTCTACGCCGGTGTAGTCACTGGGAAGGTTGGTAAAAAGTGTTTCTGCCGGATAATCTTCGACAGAAGACCGGCAGGCAGCGAGAACGAGCATCCAAACGATCCAGCCCGTGAGTTTTAGCGAAAGTGGCTGCCGTACCATCATAAATTCGCCTGGGTAGCTTGTTCCTTTTTCTTTCGTTCGGCGAGCAGGTCGGTAAACACCACCTTAACGTTCGTATCATCTTCTCGGTAGATGCTAATTCGCCGGTTGCCATCTACCTTTACGTAAGCCTCCCCCGTAGCGGGATGCTCTACCACGATGAAGTCACTACCGTACCGCTGCTTGTAAAGTGTCAGCAGATCCTGTTGTAAGCTATCGGCAAACAGCTCTTTGTTCCAGGGAGCCCAGGCCTTGTAGGAGTAGGTCACGGGCATCTCGTATATCTTCTCCTCGTAGAAGTCGGGGTAGAAGTCCATCACCGCGGGGTGCTGCAGATTGGTCTCTTCGTACATCACGGTCATGTTCTGCGTGCCCTCGCGAATAATGCCCTGCTTGTTAAGCTCCCAGCAGTGGGCATAAAACTCTTTGGAAGACATTCCGAAGGTAATTCCTAAGAAGAGGCTGTCTTCGCGCACCCCTTTGGCCAGCTCGGCTTCCACCCGCTGGTGGTACTCCGAGCGGCAAGCGGTGGCTAGCGTCGCGAGTATCAATCCCGCAAAAAGAAAATTTCTATGGCTCATGGTAATTCCTTGCTTTTGGCAACGGTATGATAACAAATTTATTTCCGCAAGATTCCCTTAGAAGTAACTCGGCGGATCAAGCCGAACGCCGGAAAGTTCATCACACTTGGTGCAGGGGCATACTGAATCTACGGTATACGGAGGGAAAGATGGTTGGGTGCGAAAGGAGGTGCAGGGGCAAGTAGCACTTATGATAAAGGGTATGTCTTGGCGGTTAAGGAAGAAGCGGGTGGTATCGGTTAGTGCTGCCTCAAAGTAGCCCAGTACTTGCTCTTCAGCATCGTCAACGTTGTAGATATTTCCCTGCACCAAGCCGGGCGGCGTATCAAAGATAGAACCGGTACGGTTGCTCACCTCGTTCACTTGACTCCAGTATTCGTACGCCTCAATGGTTAGTGATGATTGAATTACATTAAAGTAGTGCCGCTCTAGAAATGAGTAGTCTATTTTACGAGCGCCTAATAACTGTTCCCTTAACGTATTTCCCTCCGTAAACTCACGACTGTTGAATAATTGAACCTCTTGGGCATTAATCTCATCGTAAAAGTAACAGAAAATTACCCGATCACCCAATGGCCATCGGATGATGGTAGTTACTGAGTATACGGCTTCCACGTCCCACTTAAGGTAGAGCGGTGATACGCTCTCGGGAAGTTGGGTGTTAGCGTATACTTCCAGCACCCGTTCTTCAAAGAGCACGCCGCTATCGCTCACTTTCTCTTGTTTGCCAATCTCGTAGTAGGCCGAATCTTTGCCTATTGCTATAGGCATGGTCTCGGGGCGAGAACGATACGTGACACCATCAGCTAGCACAATTTCTATCTCGTAGGTATCCCCCGGCTGCCCCTGAATTTCTCCGGCTGTGCGGTACCGACCGTCATCCTGCTCGCGAAGAAGTTCTCGCTGCCCCTGATCGTTGCGTAACGTTACCGCAGCGCCGCTAACTGGTACCGGAAAGGCACGGTTCTCATCCGTCTCTTTCAAGACAACTCCGTAGGTGCCTACCGCATTGGTAATACCCCCGGTTACAATTAACTGCCCGCCTAGCGGGTCGGTATCAAAGCTAATAGGTTCTACACAGGCGTTGGTCAGCAGACTAAGTCCAATAAACAGCGTGTTGAGGCAATTTTTCATTAAAGCTGAAGCTACACATTAGTATCTTCCGGCACAAATCATCCTGGTCGGTAGCAATGTCATCAGAAATAACTCGGTCGGTCGAAACGTACGCCGGGCAGTTCGCCGCACGCGCTGCACTGACAAGTGGAGCCAATGATAAAGGGGATGTCCTGCCGATTGAGGAAAAAGCGCGTGGTATCCACTTGGGTAGCCTCGAAGTAGCCCAGTACCTGCTCTTGCTCGTCTTCCACGTTATAGATATTGCCCTGTACCAAACCCGGCGGGGTGTCGAATACTGATCCGGTACGGTTGCTTAGTTCGCTCACCTGTCTCCAGTACTCGTAGGCTTCGGGGGTCAGCGACGACTGGATCACGTTAAAGTAGTGTCGCTCTAAGAAAGAAAAATCCACCTCTCGAGTAGCGAGCAACTGCCCTGATAACGAGCTTCCTGCCGGAAGTTCTTGTCGGTTAAACAGCTGTATTTCTTGCGCATTGGGGTAGCCGTAAAAGAAGCAGTAGGTGATATTGGTGCTCAAGGGTGACCTTACGATTGTTGTGACGGAATAGACAGTTTCTACATCCCACTTAAGATAAAGCGACGGGGCGTTCTCCGGCAGTTGGGTATCTACGTATACTTCCACCACCCGATCCTCGAAAAGCACTCCGCTTTCGCTGACCACCTCTTCTTTCGCTACCCTAAAGTAGGCCGAATCTTTTCCGATGGCCGTGGGCATGGTTTCGGGGCGGGAGCGATACGTCGTGCCGTCGGACAGCACTATTTCAAGTTCGTAGGTGTCGCCTGGCTGGCCCTGAATTTGTCCCGCCGTGCGGTACACCCCATCTTGTCCCTGCAACTCTTCTTGCTGTCCCCGGTCGTCGCGCAATGTCACCTGCGCTCCACCGATGGGCACCGGAAAGGCTTCAAGCTGATCAGTTTTCTTCAGTGTGACTTCGTACGTTCCCTTCGCATTGGTAACGCTACCCGTTACGATCAGCTGACCCCCTACCGGTTCAGTTTCAAAGTCAATCGGCTCTACGCAGGCGTTGATCAGTCCAATTAGACTAATCATGAAGACGTTAAGGTATTTTCTGAAGGCGGATACCAAACGTCAAAAGTTAAAATTATACGTTAGTGCTGGAAACGCCGCGCCCAGCACCGAAAACTTAAAGGCTTGCGGCAGTACCCGCTCGGCGGTTCGCCGGTAAAAAACCGAAAAAGCATTGTCGCGCGATAGCAGGTTATACACCGAAAAAGTCAGGTTATCCTCATACCGCCCCCCTTTACTGAACACCCTTCCGGTAGCAAACGAGATATCCAGACGAATGTAGTTGGGAATGCGGTATTGGTTACGTGCCGAGAATACGGGCACGGTGGTACTGCCATCAATGTAGCTGCTGACCACGATAACCGCCGGGCGGCCGGTGCTGTAGGTGAAGTTGGTCGAGAACGAACCCGCTTCGCCCAGCTGCCGCTTCGCTACCAGGGTTAAATTGTGGGGCTTGTCGAAGTTGGCGGGGTACCAGTTGCCTTGGTTCACCGTTTCGCGGCCCGGCGCAGCTACCACGCGCACCCAGGTGCGGGCGTAGGCGTAGGACAGCCAACCGGTCCAGCTTCCTTGGTTCTTCTTAACGTACACCTCTCCGCCGTAGGCGCGCCCTTCGGCACTTAGCAGTTCGGTTTCCAGATGCTCGTTGAGCAATAGCTCGGCGAAGTCTTTATACTCCACCAAATTGTCCATGCGCTTGCCGTATATTTCCAGTGACGTCTCCCACCGGTTGTCGCGGAAATTGCGGAAGTAACCCAGCGAGATGTTGTCGGCTACCTGCGGCGGGATGTAGCGGTTGCTTAGTTGCCAGATGTCTACCGGGGTGGGCGAGGTACTGTTCGAAATCTGGTGCAGGTACTGCCGCATGCGGTTGTAGCCGAGTTTGACAGAACTGCTAGCACTGGTTTGAAGCCGAATGGCCAGGCGCGGTTCTAAGCCGCCGTAGGACTGGATCACCTCCCCGGCGGCGTAACCGATCGTGTCGATGATCGCCGCTACGTTGGTAGGCACTCCGTTCTGGTACTCAAAAACATCGTACGGCCCCGCGTTCTGGAAAAAGGTGTAGCGCAAGCCTGCCGAGACGGACAGGCGGGGCGAGAGGGTGATCTCGTCGTTAAAGTATAACGATATCTCACGACCGGCCTCGTTCGTAATCTGCTCGCTGCCCACCGTAGAGGCTTCGTCGAACGGGCCCGATTCGGTAGGATCATTGTCGTACGACACGTACTCAGCTCCCAAATCAATGGCGTGGTTGGCGAATCGACTTACCGTGAAATTCTGTTTGAACTGGTAGTAGCGCAGTCCGTTCTTCAGCCGAAAGGCATCGAAGCCCGCCGGATCGAAGAAGGTGCTGCGGTACACTCCCCGCACCGCCGAAAAAGTAGACAGCCAGTTTTCGGTCAGCAATGCTCTCCAGCGCAGATTAAGTAGCTGGGTGCCCCAGGTGTAGCCAAACTGGTCGGAGTAGCGGAAGTAGTCTTCGCTGCCGTAATAGCCAATAGATAGGCGATTGTTGGGCGTGAACTGATGGGACAGCACGCCGTTCAGATCGTAGAACGAAGCCGAACTCTGCCGCACGTCCACTTGCTTCACCCGCCGCAAAATCCAGTCGGAGTAGGAAATGCGTCCGCCCACCAGGAACGAAGTTTTGTCTTTGATTATCGGCCCTTCCACCGCCAATCGGCTGGAGACGAGGCCAAGGCCGCCCTGCACCCGGAAGTTATCGTAGCTGCCGTTGCGGGTGTCTACGATGAGCACTGAGGAGAGGCGGCCGCCGTACTGGGCGGGCACGTGCCCCTTGTAGAGGGTAAAATTCTCGGACACGTCGGGGTTGAAGACCGAGAAGAAGCCGAGTACGTGAGAGGAGTTGAGCAGCAGCGCCCCGTTTTGTAGCACCAGGTTTTGGTCTACCCGGCCGCCGCGTACGTTGAAGCCGCTGGCCCCCTCGCCCACCGTGCTTACGCCAGGCAGCAGCAGTAAACTCTTTAC
>JBASAY010000041.1:0-5887 GCA_049650865.1 Tunicatimonas sp. | reverse complement strand
AGCGGTTTGTACGTGGGCGATCCACTTTTTAAATTGTTTTTCGTTCTTTTTTAGGTCGTTAATCACCCAGGGCAGGTTGGAACCGTCGGGCTTAAATGTTTTGCTTTGTCCGGGAGGACTTGCTGCGCGAATGCTGAGGCTGTCTAAAACGAAAAGCTGTACTCCCTCGAGCAAAAACTCCTTTAACCAAGTGGAAGCGGGAAACTTAGTGTCGTCAGCCGGTAGATTGGCCAATGCTGAACGCTTAACACCTAGCTTAAAAGAAGGTAACCAACCCTTGCCGGAAGCTCGGTAGGTCTCATCATAAAAATTGTCGTTCCCCTGAGGCTTCTTTATAATAACTAATTGGTAAGCCTCTCCGGACTTTCCCGGATACTTTTTATTTAGTATAGACGTCGGTTCAGTTCTTGACTCAGGAAATAATGTGCGTTGCTTTGTCTGGCAGTTCAGAGATTCATCAATTTGCTCGGATGCTAGTAGTAACACCCTTTCCTCCTTGATAGCGTGTTCTTGCGTATCCTCAGTCAACCCAAACCGCATTTCGTACCGTGTCAGGTCAAACCGATTTTCCAAAGACGCGCGAATGTTCTTAGGAATGGTTAGCTCCAAGGCTAGCTCAATATCACCGCCTTCAGACGAGAAAGTCAGATCGTTGTAATTAGCCGAGCGCCTTTGGATAGCTTTGTCAATTCCATCGTCCACAATATCAGACAGAAAACTAACCACATCCATAAAGGTGGTTTTTCCACTCGCATTGGGTCCCACCAGCACGTGAAAATCATCCAACGACTGATCGATGTATTTAAGTGACCGGTAGTTTTTTGCTTCAATCCTCCTGATCATCTGAGTTGATTTTAGTTGAGTCTTCCCGAAGGCCGCCGACTATTCATTTTTACTAATGATGCACCGGCACCAGCATCTCCCCCACCAAATCAAACTCTGAAGCATCCGTAATCGTGACCATCGCAAAGTCGCCGATGCGCAGGTGCTGATTCTGCGCCGGGATAAGCACTTCGTTGTCTACCTCGGGCGAGTCGGCTTCGGTGCGGCTTTTAGACTGATCTTTTAAGAGGTAAGTTGGGAAGTCTGTCCCTTCCGTTTACTTTGCGTGGCTGTAATCTCCTTTTTTCTCCGAGCAATGAAGTCAGATAGCTCTTTTCGTTCGTCTGCTGTCATCTCTCGATTAATTACCGTAAAGTTTACTTCCTTTGGTTCCTTAATATATCCCATAGCTTACGTATAGTAGGTACTAATAAGTTTTTTTGCTGACAAAGTATCAACAACAAGCTGCAACCCGCTCATCCTTTGGGCACCTAGCGTCTTAATATAGTGATTGATTAGCTGCGATTTTGCAAAGAAAGATATATATCCGTCGTATCCTTTGTCGAAGGAAAGTTTACAAGCATAAGCAAACAAATTTCCGGCTACGCCTCGGTATAACCTGTTTTTACCCTGATTGAACTTAGCATTCTCAATAAGGTGAACAAAAACGTGGTCACGATTGTCGCTTAAGCTGATCAGACCTTGGATGACATTTAAGTTATTTTTGATTACTAACTTACAAAGGTCTCTATCAATGCTTTTTGACTCCAGTTTCCAATCAAATCTCCAATGTGATTTCTTATAGCCTCCCTCAGTCGGAGAAAAAGGAAGCACTTCAGTGTCAAACGAATCTCCTGAGATGCAGTTCTCTATAGAATTGGTCAGCTTATCAACCTCGATGTCAATCAGAAATATTTTGTCTTCGCTCATCGCGACACAAGTGAATTAAGGTTTGGCCGCCCCACCAAATCAAACTCCGAAGCATCCGTAATCTCAATCATCGCAAAATCGCCGATGCGCAGGTACTGGTCGTGTGCCGGAACAAGCACCTCGTTGTCTACCTCGGGCGAGTCGGCTTCGGTGCGTCCGATAAAGTTGCCCCCTTCCTTGCGATCAATGAGTACCCGTAGCGTTTGGCCGATCTTGGCGCGGTTCAGTTCTTCCGAGATGCCCTGCTGCACGTCCATCACTTGGTTGGCGCGTTCGTGCTTCACCTCCTCGGGCACATCGTCGAGCATGCTGTGCGCGTGGGTGCCCTCCTCGTGCGAGTAGGTGAAGATGCCCAGCCGGTCGAAGCGCGTACGCTCCACAAAACTAAGCATCTCGGCGAAGTCGGACTCGGTTTCGCCCGGGTGCCCGGTAATCAGGGTGGTGCGCAGGGCGATGCCGGGCACGCGGGTGCGGATGGTGTCGACCAACGCCTCGGTCTTCTCGCGGGTAATTCCCCGGCGCATTTGGCGCAGCACGTTGGTGGAGCCGTGCTGCAGCGGCATATCCAGGTAGTTGCAAATGTTAGCGCGCTCGGCCATCACATCCAGCACATCCATCGGGAAGCCCGCCGGAAAGGCATAGTGCAGCCGGATCCACTCGATCCCCTCCACATCCGACAGGCGCTGCAGCAACTCTGCCAGATTGCGCTTTCGGTACAGGTCCAGCCCGTAGTAGGTAGAATCCTGCGCAATGAGCAGCAGTTCTTTGGTGCCGTTGCGGGCCAGCGACTGTGCCTCCCGCACCAGGTCTTCCATCGGTTTAGACACGTGCTTGCCGCGCATCAGCGGAATGGCGCAGAACGAGCAGGGGCGGTCGCAGCCCTCGGCGATTTTCAGGTAGGCGTAGTGGCGGGCGGTGGTGGTGATGCGCTCGCCCAGCAGTTCGTGCCGGTAGGTAGCGTTAAGTCGCTTGAGCAGCAGGGGCAGCTCAAAAGTGCCGAAGAAAGCGTCTACTTCCGGAATCTCTTCTTCCAGGCTATCTTTGTAGCGCTGCGATAGGCAACCGGTAACGTAGAGTTTCTCGATCAGTCCGTCGTGCTTAGCATCGGCGTAGCGCAGGATGGTGTCGATAGACTCCTGCTTGGCGTTGTCGATGAAGCCGCAGGTATTTACCACCACCACGTTGGCATCGTCGCGCGTGGCCTCGTGGGTGGCCGCCACATCATTGCCCCGCAGTTGGGTGAGCAGCACCTCGGAGTCGACCAGGTTTTTGGAGCACCCCAGCGTAACGATGTTGACTTTATCTTTCTTTCTTCCCTTGGTCTTCACAGCGGCTTCTTTTAAATGATCACAAAATTAACAAAATTTGCCGGACGCTGGCGCGTTATCCTGGCGTTCGCTCTCTGCTTCGGCGCGTTTCCTTCAACATGAATCTTCATCTCCCAGTTTCTTTAAAAAAGTGGTTGCCACTGGCGGCGGTGCTTGCCTTCTTCGGCTTAGCCGCCTGTGAGGACGAATCGGGGTGCGTAACGAATAACAGTAATGGGGTTAGGTTAGGTTTTTTTAGGATTGATGATACTACCATAAGAAATACCGACCAACTAGTGGTTACCGGAGTAGTGGCGGTAGGAGGTGGCGGATACCGACTGGATACGATGCGCGAGGAGAGGTCTGACTATGTTCTGTTTCTGAACCCCTCAGAGGATGTGTCTACCTTTTACTTAGTACGGGGAGATGGCACAACCGATACCATTGTATTGCGTTACCAGCGCGAACAGCAACTGATCTCGCCCGACTGCGGACCTACGCAGCGGTTCTATAACCTAACGGTAGACACCGCGGGAGGCGTTACCACGCTGGATTCATTTCGTCTGATAGAGCCGGAGCTGTCTGCCCTGACCCCTGTCAACCTGGAGATTTATACCTGCCAGGAGTTCTTTTACACTGATACCGTAAAGTTCAACTTCCAGGAACAGGATACATCATCCGTGCGCACCGACAGCTTGTTTATTCGCACGATTACCGATGGAACCGGGCGGGTGCTGGTGGCGGACGATACGGTGTCTGGTCGCCTCGATCTGCCCATCAATCCGCAGGCCGACCAGACGGAGTTTGTGTTCGACCTGCTGGCGCACGGCGAGCAACCGGCCCGCGTTGAAACCCTCACGCTTACCTACGAACAGGAAGCCGTTCGCTTCGCCGAGTACTGCCGCCCGCAGACCCGCTACTTTGACCTGGATACGCTCGCTGGCACCACCTTCGACTCGGTGCGCATCGAGAACCGGGAGTTGGCAGTAGATGTCTCTCTAAACCTACGCATCGTTGATTTTATCCCGTAGCCTACAACACTTCTTTATTACCCTTGGGCTCGTCGGATTGGTTCTGCGTAGTGTCCCGGGTTATGCCCAGACCGAGGAAGCGGATACCACGGCGCGCCGGGCGTTCAATATCCGTCCGTCGGGACTACGGGTAGGGGTGACGCTCAACGACCTGATTCGCACCGCCACCAACGCGGCCGACACGCGCTACAGTTTTCAGGGTGACCTGGCCTTCGGCCGCTTTATGCTGGTGGGAGAATACGGCGTGGCCAACACGACGCAGCAGAACAATCCGGATTTGCTGGCTACATCCTACACCTACGACAGTCAGAGCTCTTTTTTTCGGGTGGGGGTGGATGTGAATTTGCTGAAAGACCGCGAAGCGAATGACTACGACGCGGCGGGCAGCATCCTGTTGTTCGGACTGCGCTTCGCGCGGGCGCAGATCAACGATGAATTGTCGTACGAGTTGATTGACGATATCTGGGGAACCACCGTGCTGACTCAGCAGAACGACGGTTTAGCCGCTACCTGGGCCGAAATGACCGCCGGAGTAAAAGTGGAAGTATTCCGCAATGTGTTTTTGGGCTATAACTTGCGCTTTAAGTTTGCCCAGGGCTACTCCGATACCCCTGACTTGTTGCCCTACTTTATTCCGGGTTTTGGCCGCAGCAACCGCGTCGAGCGCTTTGGCTTTGACTACTCGGTTTTCTACCGTATCCCGTTTGGTCGCCGCCGAGCCCGCCCCATCCTGATTGGAGATGCGCCCGAGTGAAAGTGAATGATGATTAAGGGAGGAACTTCTTCCGAACCCACCAGTGGGCAGGTTCAAGCCCGTTATTGGTAGTAAGCGTAGCTAGACAACGACACCAAAGAAAAGAAGGATGCAGAATCTGTTATTTGATTTTATCTCAAAATACATCTCACTTACCGAAGATGAAAAGGACGCCATCGTTTCTTTGAATATTTTCCGCACGGTAAAAAAAGGAACGGTTTTACTAAGAGAAGGGCAACGTTCGGAAGAAGGTTACTTCGTTCTAAAAGGGTGCATCCGCACGTATTACATCATCGACGGAGAAGAGAAAACAACGGCATTCTACACGGAGATGGAAGGAATTACTCCCAACTGTGTCTTATCCAAGGAGCCTTCCGACTACTACATCGCTACTACCGAAGACTCCGTAATTACCCAATCTGCTCAGGATGCGGAAGTTGAGATCTTCGAAAAATTCCCAAAGTTCGAAACGCTCTGTCGGGTCTTTTCCGAAGAACGTATCGCTAAGCAAAAGATCGATTTTGATGACTTTAAAACTTCTTCACCCGAACAGCGATACTTGAATATGCTGCAAAAAAGGCCCGACCTGATCCAACGCGTGCCCCAACACCAATTGGCCAGCTATCTGGGAATCAAACCCCAGTCGCTGAGCCGGATGAGAGCAAGAATTGTTGAAAAAAGTAAGTGCTGAGTTTTGCTTATTAACTTAAGTGAACGTTGAGCCGCTCATTGTCTTGCTAGTTTTGTCATATCACTATTCACTAACAATTAAAGATATGCAAAGCAAGATTCTAGTACTTGGCTCGGCCTTCATGCTGGCCGCCGTCACCCAACTCAGTGCCCAATACGCCAAGCGCGACAGCACCTACAAAAAGTGTTTTGTGGGGAGCACTTTCGCCATGCTAGGCAATTTCCTTCCATCGAACCGGCCTGACTTTGGGCAACTCAACTTAGGTTATCGCCTAACGGGTAAGGATGTCGTATCCCTGGAAGTGAAAACTTGGAAGTATGCCTGGTCGCTGGGCATTCCGTACGGAGAATCA
>JBASAY010000040.1:0-8457 GCA_049650865.1 Tunicatimonas sp. | reverse complement strand
AACAACATTGGCACTCTGACAGCCAGGGCAGTAAAGGGTAATTTGTATCGTCATAACATACAAAGTTACCTCTAATGTCTCTGGCTGTCAATCAATTAGGTCATCATACTTTCTGAAGCACCACCCTAAATTGTTCCAGACCCCACTTGGTTAAACTGCTTGAAGACGGACATATCCCTTTCACTAAGGTTGGGAAGCATCGCAGAGTAAAGCACGAAGATGTGGTTGCGTACCAAAAGCAAATGAAGGCAGAGCAAAAGCAGCGAATTATTCAGATGATGGCCTCGGATGAGGAGCTAGCACTGTATGATTCATAGTGTCCGTTTCACTTGCGTACTAGATACGAATGTTATTTGTCCAATAGATATTCGCGACCTACTGTTTTGGTTCGCTTATTATGATTTGTATACCCCTAAATGGAGCAGTCATATCTTCGACGAATGGGCTTCTGTCATGAAGAGAAAAGGGGTTGCACCGGAAGAAATCGAAAAGAGGATAGCAAACGCTAATCAAGCTTTTCCTGATGCATTGGTCAAAAACTATGAACCGTTGATAGATACTTTGCAACTACCAGATATCAACGATCGTCACGTTTTAGCAGCAGCTATCAAAACCGATGTAAATATTAAACTTTATTCCGATAATTTTTTACCCGGAGGTTCGGGCCGCCGTGGCCCGGTCGACACGAACCTTAAGAATTTATCAGAATAAACTCTATTATTGTAACTAACAATTTGAAAGATTTCCCAAAGAATTATCTGGCTACCTACGGCCTATCAGCCAAGAAGGTAGATGATTTTATCACTGATATTATAGATTTAGACCATGAACTTGCGGTAAAAGCCTTTACTACACTTGTTCATAATAAGAGGAATCCAGACTTGGATCAGTACGAAGTTTTAGATAGATACCGAACGATAGGTTTGATAGATTCAGCTAACTACTTACATTCACTACTCTAACCCCATGCCCCAACCCAACTCCCGTCCCTGGTTCCTCTGCGTAGCACTGGCCGTCATTCTATCCGCCCTCACCTTCACCCCCCTGGTAATTCCGGCCGGTCAGTTTCAGCCGGAGCTTTTCGGCGTGCCCTACACCCTGTGGATTTCTATCTTGCTCACTATTTTGCTAGTATTGCTCACTTACATTGGCACCCGGGTGCACCCCGGTAGAAACTCTGACGAATCGCAATGACCACCTGGGTACTTATCTTGGGAGCGCTCTACGCCGGTATGCTGGCCTACGTAGCCCTGCGCTCCTTCAAAAGCAATAAATCGGCCGAAGACTACCTGCTGGCGGGCTCCAACATCGGCATGATCCTCGGCTTTCTGACCTTCGCTGCTACGCTGTTCAGTACTTTTACGCTGTTGGGCATGCCCGACTTCTTCCGCACCCACGGCATCGGAGCCTGGATCTTCTTGGCCGTCTCCGATGGCGCGATGGTGTTTCTGGTGCTGTGGTTCGGCTACCACCTGCGCCGTCGGGTGGCGCAGAAGGGATTTCAGGGGGTGGCCGGACTGATGCAGAAGTGCTACGGCAACAAACTGGCGGGCTACGTAAGCTTTGCCGGAGTGTTCTTGTTTCTAATTCCCTACGTGGCCATCCAAATTCGCGGCATTGCCATTTTCCTGACCGCCGTGTTTCCCGAGGCCCTGCCCTCGTGGGGGTGGTCGATTGCCATTGTGGGGGTGATGCTGGTGTACAGCGAGATCGGCGGCCTCAAAGCCATTATGCACGCCGACGCGGTGCAGGGACTCACCCTGCTGATCGTCACCTGGATTATCGGGATGAGTTGCGTAGCGCATTTTGATAGTTTAGGATCGCTTTTCGATGAGGTGCAAATGGCTAACGAAGCGCTGCTGTCTACGCCCGGACCCAACGGACTGTTTACGCCCCAGTTTTTGCTGGCCTCGATGCTGGTGATTCTGTGCATCCCGATCACGCAACCGCAGCTCACCATTCGCCTGGTGATTATGCGCGACCTACGCACCACCCACCTGATGGCCGTTGCGGTAGGCGTCTTTGCAATTCTGGTGATCTTGCCTACCGCCTTCATCGGCATGTACGGGGCGGTGCGCTACGCCGACCTATCCACCGCCGACTTTCTATCGCAGGTGCTGCTCTACGAACAACCGGGCTTTATTGCCGCCCTGGCAGTGGTGGGGCTGCTGGCCGCCGGACTCTCTACCACTGATTCGCAGATTTTTGCGCTGGGTACCGAACTACGTTCGCTACTGCCGGGACGCGAAAAAGCGGTCATGAATATCACCAAGCTGGCGATCTTCGGCTTCGCGGTCGTAGCCCTCATTTTCTCCATTCTGGCGAGCGACCAGTTGGTGCTGCTGGCCCGGGTAAGTTTCGCGGGCACGTCGCTGCTGGCTCCTATGATTCTGGCAGGCATCTTAGCAAGAAAGCCGCTGGGCACCGAAATTATCTTCGCCACTGCGCTGGCGCTGCTGCTGTTCTTGGCCTCGCTGCTAGCCATCATTCCCGATATGGTAGGCCCCATTCGTCTGGACCTACTGCTGCTACTGGGGGTGGGTTCGTTAACCTTGATTTCTTATTACAGTCGTCCGTAGATGGTGTTCTATCCAGTTTTGTCAGCAGTATACCATGATGAAGGCTAATTATAATGACATTTTGTCGCTTCTTAACTTAGAAATTGACAGAATGGCTTGATTTTGATGAAGTAGATGCTCATTTGCCGTATGGTACATTGTTTGCCTCTCGTAAGTAGATTAAAACTAATAGGAGGAAACTATGAAGAATGTGCTGAAAGATTTTGTTCGTCAGATAGATGCTATTAATACCATTACCGGAGGAACAGTAGCCACCATGGTCAATGTAAAGAAGAAAACTGATAAGTTGGTTATTCAGGTAAACGCGCCCTCGGTAAATAGTGATTCGTTTAATATTTACGTACACGGAAACCAATTGGTGGTATACACCACGCTGAACGACACTCCATTAACCCTCGATGAGGACGGGGAAGAGCAGTCGTCTCGCCATACAACCCCGATTTTTAACCGTACGTTTAGCTTACCACCCGCGGTAGATAAAGACCAGATTGATGCGGTGTTTGAGCGCGGACAGCTCAAAATTTTACTACCTTTTGGCGCTGATAACGACGTGCCTGCCAAGCGAATTGATATTCGCGAATACTAACGGGTGACACCGTACTGATACAACCCCCGAGCCGGACATTGTCCGGCTTTTTTTGTAACTATGCGCCGTGAAATGGCCGCTTAATTCATCTCTGTTTCTTGGTATTGGCAGCTTGCTATCGCTGATGGTAGGATGCCAAAGCGCGTCGCTTACGAAGAAGTACCCCGCCGGAGGCTATACCACCCGGGCTGCCTACGAGCAGGCTCGGCAGACCTACGTGCAGCGCGATAGTGCGCGCGCCTTTGATGCCAGCGTGACGCTCTCGGCCCGGGAAAAGGCGGTAGACGAAAAGCTATCGCAGCTGCGGCGCCGGATGATAACTCAATACAAGCGGCAACACTTCTTTCCGCCCGCTCACTACTTCTACGAATCGCAGCAGGAAGCCAAGCAAACCCTGCTGTTCCGAATTTTGCGGAAGATGCCCAAGGGCGGTGTGCTGCACCTACACCCCGAAGCCGCGGGCAACCTGCGGTGGGTGGTAGACCGCGCGCTGAAAACGCCCCAGTGCTACGTGTTTTGGCAAGACAACCATCCCACCCTGGTAAAGGGGCAGCTAGATTTCTTCAAGCCATCGATGGTGCCCAAGGGTTACTACAGCGTGTGGTCGCTCAACAAAACCGTGCCCCACTTCGCCGACTCGCTGTACGACCTGCTTACCTTCGACGCCCGCATGAACGAACCGCGGGTAGATGTGTGGCGGGAGTTTGAGCGGTGCTTCCAGCGCGTTAGCCGCTTCATCCGTTACCAACCCGTATTTCGGGACTTCACCCAGGCTACCTTTGAGACGCTGGCCGAAGACGGAGTGCAGCACGTTGAGTTGCGTACCTTTCTGGGAGTAGGGTTACACGATCTGGAGCACCCCCCGGGTCATTATACCGCCGATACCCTGGTACGCTATTACCAGGAAGCAGTAGAGCGCACCCAACAAAAGTATCCCGACTTCACCGCCAAGCTTATCTACACCAACCACCGCTTCCAGCCGCGTAACGTAATTGATCGGGACGTTGAAAAGGCCTTCCAACTGCGTAAGCGCTATCCCGAGTGGGTGAAAGGCTACGATTTGGTAGCCGAAGAAGACCGGGGGCAGCCCACGCGCTACTACCTGGATACCTGGCTCAAAATCGACTCGCTCGAGCAAGTATACGGTATTGATCTGCCCCTCTTCTTGCACGACGGCGAAAGCGACTGGGCTTCGGAGAACCTCTACGATGCCGTGACGTTGGGCAGCCGCCGCATCGGACACGGCTTTAATCTATTTTTGTTCCCCAGTTTGCAGGAAGCCGTTCGGGAGCGTGACATCGCGATAGAGCTAAATCCACTGAGCAATCAGATCCTGGGCTACGTAGGCGACCTGCGGGTGCACCCGGCCCGGGCGTGGCTGCAGCGGGGCATCCCCTGCACCATCAGCCCCGATGACCCCGGCGTATTCGGCTACGAGGGAGTAACCCCTGACTACTGGGCGATCTTTCTGGCTTGGGAGCTAGATTTGCGGGCGATAAAGCAGCTTTTGATTAACTCGATTAGCTACAGCGCGCTAAGTGAAGCAGAAAAACAAACCGCAATGCAGCACTGGCAGGGCCGCTGGAATAAATTTATTGACTACTGCTTAGAGCTGCCTATAGAAACTCCCTAACCAACCTACTATGAAGTACCTGTTTACCGCTATTTTTATACCGTTGATGTTCGCCTGCCAACCCACGGCAGATACCAGTCCGGCCGCCGAAACCGCGCCCGATGCTCCTCTCCCCATCAAGGTAGTAGTAGTTACTATGTTCGAGCCCGGCAGCGACATGGGCGACCAACCCGGTGAGCTTCAGCTGTGGGCCGAGCGCTTTCCGTTTGCTGATACGCTGGCCCTGCCGCAAGCCTACCACCACCTGCGCTACAACGCTGAGCAGGGCGTGCTGGCGATGGTGACTGGGGTGGGCAGTATCCGCTCGGCCGCGTCGGTGATGGCCCTGGGCATGGACCCCCGTTTCGATCTCACCAAGGCTTACTGGGTAGTAGCGGGCATTGCCGGGGTAGACCCCGAGGACGCTCCCACTGGCGCGGCGGTATGGGCCGAATGGCTGGTAGACGGCGACCTGAACCACGAGATCGACGCCCGCGAAATTCCCGACGATTGGGACACCGGTATCTTTCCCATCGACCAAACCGAACCCTACCAGGAGCCGGTGCCCACCACCGACGGGGGTGAGGTGTTCCGATTAAATACCCAACTGGTGGACTGGGCTTATCAGCTTACCAAAGACATTGCTCTGGAGGATACCGAAGAACTGCAGCAAATGCGGGCGCGCTTCGTTAACTACCCCAAGGCGCAGGAGCCGCCGCGGGTGATGAAGGGCGACCACGTGGCCGCGATGACCTTCTGGCACGGCGAAAAGATGAACGAATGGGCCAACCGCTGGGTGAAGTACTGGACCGACGGGCAGGGCGAGTTTGTGACTAGTGCCATGGAAGACACCGGCACCGCCCAGGCGCTGCACTTTCTGGACGCGGCGGGCCGGGTAGATGCCGATCGGCTGCTCGTGCTGCGCACCGCCAGCAACTTCTCGATGCCCTATCGGGGACTGTCGGCCGCGCAGAGTATGCTTAACGAGAACCAGGCATACTCGGCCTACGTACCCTCACTCGAGGCCGCCTATTGGGTAGGCAGTACGGTGGTAAACGCACTAATAGAAGGTTGGCCCCGCTACGAAGCGCAGTTGCCCGAGTGATATTGCGAATTTTACGGTATCACCGCTCTTTATTCCCCTTCTTCTAAGTCGCCCGCCGCCCTTAGTCCTTAACTTTGTTCATTTCCTAATTTTTTGGGTCATTTCAAGATATTCTTCGGCAACTTGGCTGATTTTTGTACTTTTGTACTTAAAAACTTACATCTCTATTCTATGAAAACAGTTCTACACAGCTTTGTTCTCCTGCTCTTTAGCGCGCTGCTATCCGGACCTACGGTGATGGCGCAGGGAACCACTACGGCCAGCATGAATGGTGAGGTAGTGGACGAAAACCAGCAGCCCGTACTAGGAGCTACCGTTCAGGCGGTGCACCAGCCCTCGGGTACACGGTACGCCAACGTAACGGGGGGCAACGGATACTTCCGCCTGGCCAACATGCGCGTGGGCGGTCCCTACCTAGTCACCATTTCCTTTGTAGGGTACGAAGACGTTGCCAAAGACGATATCTACCTTGACTTAGGCCAGACTTATAGTCTGGATGTAGGACTGCGCGAGTCGGTAACCCAGTTGGCCGATGTAGTGGTATCCGCTGGCGGGCTAATTGATGGTAACCAAACCGGGGCCGAAACCAGCGTGAGCCGGGAGCAGATTATGACACTGCCCACCGTAGAACGAAACCTTAACGACCTTACCCGACTGACCCCCCAGGCGAACATCTCTCAGGGCGGCCTTTCTATTGCTGGGGTGAACAGCCGCTTCAACGCCATCTACATCGACGGGGCGGTGAACAACGATGTGTTCGGATTGGCTAACTCCGGCACCAACGGTGGGCAGGCCGGCATCTCGCCGATCAGTCTGGATGCCCTGGAGCAGATTCAGGTGGTGGTAGCCCCCTACGATGTGACCCTGGGAGGCTTCGCCGGAGGGGGTATCAACGCGGTAACCCGCAGCGGTAAGAACTACTTTGAGGGGTCGGCCTACTATTACTTCCGCAACGAACAACTGGCCGGAAAAACACCCGGCGACATTCCCGACGACGAGCGCACCCGACTAGCGCCCTTTAGTGTGCACACCTACGGAGCGCGCTTGGGCGGACCCATTATAAAAAATAAGCTGTTCTTCTTTGCTAACGTGGAGCTGTTGCGCGAAGAAGAGCCGTTTCCCTTTATTGCGCAAGAGTACGAAGGCAACGCTACCGCAGCCGACCTAAACGAACTCGCTAACTTTGTCCGCAACCAGTACGGCTACGAACCCGGTGGCTACCTGAACAATGTCGGTACGCGCAACAGCGACAAGGTAATTGCCAAGATTGACTGGAACATCAACCGAAATCACAAACTGTCGCTGCGCCACAGCTACGTGTTTGGCGAAACCACCCGCCTGAACCGCCCCACCAGTCGGAATATCTTTTTCTTCAATACGGGCAACGCGTTTCCTACCACGACCAACTCGACGGCTCTGGAGCTCAAGAGTAACTTTGGAAATAACTTCTCCAATAACCTGATCCTCGGCTACACCCGCGTGCGTGATGATCGGGATATTTTGGGTCAGCCATTCCCGCTGGCGATTATTGACGATGGTCCGGCCGAGATCAATATCGGTACCGATAACTTTTCGTATTCCAATGTGGTGTTTCAGGACGTGTTTACCCTGACCAACAACTTCAATTGGTACGCTGGACGGCATACTTTTACCCTGGGTACCCACAATGAGTTCTTCCAAATAGAGAATCTGTTCACTATTTTCTCTACCCCCCGCTACTCGTACAATAGTTTGGAGAGCTTTCTTAACGGTGACCCGGGGTTTGCACTATTCGGACACGAGCAGTTGGCCCCCGGCCAGTCGGATATACGCTTGGGTGATGAGGCTAGTAATCTCGGCCCGACCTTTAACGCAATGCAACTGGGTTTCTACGCGCAAGACGAGATACAGGTGAACAGTGGGCTAAAGCTTACGCTCGGTCTGCGCGCTGATATTCCGGTCTTTCTAGAAAATCCACCTCTCAACAATACCCAGTTTAACCAAGAGACGGTGCCCGCCATTGAGCAGTTCTATGATCTAAAAGGGGCCCGTGCCAGTCAGGCTCCCGCCACGCAAGTGCTGTGGAGTCCGCGGGCGGGGTTCAATTGGGACGTGACCGGTAATAAGACAACCCAGGTGCGCGGCGGATTAGGCATTTTTACCAGCCGGGTGCCGTGGGTGTGGCCCGGCGGAATGTTTATCCGCAACGGATTAAACAGCACCTTGTCAGCGGGAGTTTTCCCCTTCTACGCAACTCCGGCCGAATGGCGGGCTAATCTAACGAACACCTCCGCCGGTCCTTCGGGCGACGTTGACCTCTTTGTAGAAGACTTCAAATATCCGCAGGTGTTCCGTACAAATATTGCCGTGGACCAAGCCTTGCCGTTTGGCTTGGTGGGTACCGCAGAGTTTATGTACACCAAAACGCTAAACAATATTGACGTGAAGAATGTCAACCTGCGCCCGGCGGTGGGTAGTTTGGAAGGTGCGGACGACCGTCCAGTGTTCGATCTGAACGATCCGATCGACGGCCGCTACTCGTTCATCTCGCTGGTAGACAACACCAACGAAGGCTACACCTGGAATGCTACCCTAA
>JBASAY010000039.1:0-11584 GCA_049650865.1 Tunicatimonas sp. | reverse complement strand
CGGTGGTGAGCAACGCGCAGCGGCAGCAGGTGTCGCTCTACGCCTGGGGCGTGATTCCGTTCTGGGCCAAAGAAAAGGGGCAGCGCCTCATCAACGCCCGGGCCGAGACGGTGGCCGAGAAGAGCACGTTCAAGAAATCGTTTCAGCAACGGCGCTGCCTGGTGCTGGCCGACGGCTACTACGAGTGGAAGAAAACTTCGTCGGGCAAGGTGCCCCACCGCCTGGTGCGCGCTGACGAACATCCCTTCGTGTTCGCCGGTATCTGGGACGAGCGTACCAACCGCGATACGGGCGAGGTGCACCACGACTTCTGCATCATTACCACCGCGGCCAGTCCATCCATCGCGGCCATTCACGACCGCATGCCGGTGATTCTGCCCCAGGAAGCCTGGGACTTCTGGCTGGGCGACACCAGCGACTATGCCGGGCTCACCGACGTGCTGCGCCCGCTGGCGGATGACAAGATCAAGGCCTACGAAGTGTCGAAGCGCGTGAACAACGTGCAGAACGACGAAGCAGACCTTATCCGGCTGAACAGTAAGTAAGCCAGTCGCCGCCGGGCACGCGCGGCATCGTTGCGATATCAATATTGTCTGCCAAGTAGGTGTAAAACCCGTGCATAGGCAGATACACCCAGCGGTACAAGCGTTCCGCCACGTCTTCAAAATCATCGAGCGCCTCTTTGGTTGCTCGCGGCACCCGATACACCTCACCCACCACCGACCGACCGGTTTCTGGCACCATAAAGGGGTACAAACCGGCGTAGTCGTAGAGCGCGTAGTTGGGCAACCAATAATCGGCCAGCAGACACGGAAAATACCGCAGGTACAACGAGTGATACTCTCCACCGCTCCGCAGGGTGCCATAGACAAATATATCGTAGGTGGTGGGCTTACTGAACATAGACTGAGAAACGAAAGTCAAAGAAATATCAAAATGGTATAAAAAAAAATAAATATTTATTGCTAGATTTCGCTATTCGTCTTGGCGGATGCTTTGTTGTTGGTGTTGCCGGATTAGGTGTCCATGGATGATGCTTGTGTACAGGCGTTTTGGCAGGGTTAAATGTTTGTAAATGTTCGGCAATAGTCAAGGTGGCTTCTTTCATCTTATAGAGGGACATATAACCCAAGAAATAGACGGTAGACGAATTGACATATAGCAAATAAACACACCGGTGTGTTTATTCAGTTGTTGCCACCAATGGAAAAAACAAAGAACTATGAGATTTAGAAGAAAAGCTAAATTGTTCCCCGGAGTATATCTGAATTTCAGCAAATCTGGTATCAGTACGACAATAGGAGTTCCCGGAGCAAGTATTAATATTGGAAAACAAGGAGCATATTTAAACACAGGTATTCCAGGAACAGGAATTTATGACCGACAGAAAATGGGTGGAGGAAAGAAAGGTAAACAAACAACACCGTTTACCGACTCAGGAACTCCTGTTGAAGCATACTTAAATGAAGAAATCGGAGCTATTAAGACAGACCAAGCGGAAGCAACAACAACGGAAGGACTTCAAGAATTAAAGAAAACGCTGCTTGATTGCTACCAAGAAAGGAACGACCTCAAAAAAGAGATAGTAAAAGCGAAAAGCAAACTGACATTTGCGACAGTTTTAATGGTTTTCTCTTATATTTTCATATTTGGCTTTTTCATTAAGTGGTTCAAGGAGAACAGAAAAGACAAAAAAGAATACTTAAAGGACGTAAAAAAACAGCTTGACAACTGTTTCGTTAACATAGACATGGATGTTGACGAACAGTTTTATAAGAAATATCTCGCTCTACTTGAAAACTACAAAACATTGCTATCATGCGAGAAAATATGGGATATAACTTCCTCCGTTGGGGTTGACCAAAAAACAACACGTTCAGCTGCATCAACCTCAGTTTCTCGCAAGCCAGTAAAATTTGGATTTGGAAATATAGACATCATTAAATCCAAGTATGACGCTTTGCATTTTGAGAATGCCAACGGTGGTGACTTATACATCTATCCTGCATTTCTTGCCGTAGTTGACGCTCACAAGAAATTTGGACTTGTTGACATCAGAGAACTTGACTTCAACTTTCACGGACAGCGTTTCTTAGAAGAGGAAGGTGTTCCCAAAGATGCAGCCGTTGTTGACAAGACATGGGCAAAAGTCAACAAGAATGGCTCTCCTGACAAAAGGTTCAAGGACAACTACGAAATTCCAATTTGCCAATACGGAGAAATCGAACTGACAAGTACGACAGGCCTAAATGAAGCGTACTTTTTGAGTAGTTATGAAAAGTCGGAAAAGTTTGCCTCTGCCATGATGGAATATCGGGAAATAATAAAATAAAAAATACTGGTGGCAACACTGTATATAGCAAATAGGGCGCTCGGTGGTTTACGAAAGTTCAGTGCTATTTACCAACACCTCCAAATCGTTGATTTGGCTTCTAAGAATGAATAAATTAAAAAAAATACAACGTTTTGGCTCAGTGTAAACTTGAAAGTTTATCGCTTTCTATAGCCCTACTTGCCATATACTAACCGTTAGCAATAATGTAAAAAAGAGTATATCAGGATGAAATATGTGGAAGTTTTATTGTTAGTATAACTTAATGAAAACAGAGAAATATCCTCTAAAGGCAGAGAAAAGCGCAACTACGTTTGAGTTTATTAGCGAAGGCCGAAAGGGGACAATTAGAAAGCTCATTCAGTTTCAAGAAACGAATGAACCTAATCTATACAATTTAGCCTTCGGAGACAAAGTTGGAGAAACAGAGATTGATGATTTGGCTATTTCGAATAATGGTGATAGTGAAAAAGTATTAGCGACGGTTGTTGCCGCACTTTATGCGTTCTTCGACAAACATCCAGCAGCCTTTGTTTACGCAACTGGAAGTACGAAAGCCAGAACGAGACTTTACCGAATGGGAATCACAAAACACTATGATGAAATGATTGAAGATTTTTATCTGTATGGACAAATTGGCGATGAGTTTCCGCTTTTTAAAATTAGTAAAGAATACGATGGTTTCTTAGCACAACGAAAATTTGATTAAATTGCGATCATGAAGACAGTGAAAGAATTGAATAAACGCAAAATTCCAATCATTACTATTGACGAGTCATTGGAAAAGTACAAAGACAAGATCATTTGTCCAGAGAAACTTCACAAGGCTAATGAGATGCTTAAGACTGCCAATCTGCCAGAGAACAAACACCACAGCTAACCTCGAGCAAGCATCCCGCAGTGAACAGTGGAACTGACGGCTGGTAGATGAGTGAAAGGGATATCAATGACGATAAGTGATCAAATCGAGGCTCGAAAGAAAACATCTTCAAAGCCGCCACGATGTCTGCTCTATCCGTCACCCACCCTAAACAAAAAAGCCGAGGCAAAATTCCTCGGCTTTCTACTTAACCAAACCCCTCGTTCGGTCCGCACATCCGCACCACCTTCGGAGTGAATGAGCCTACCACCTCCACCAACGACTGCTGGGCACTCATCACAGTATGAATGTCTTTGTAGGCCATCGGAGCCTCGTCCAGGCCAGAGCCGATGAGGGCTACCCCCGCCTGCTTCAGGTGCTGCTTCACCTCCTTGGCCGACAGTTGCTCCTTGGCTTTTTTCCGCGACATGGTGCGCCCGGCGCCGTGCGCCGCGGAGTTGAGCGATGCCCCCTCACCCTTGCCCCGCACGATAAAACCCGGGGCAGTCATGGAACCGGGAATGATGCCCAGCACTCCCCGTCCGGCCGGAGTGGCTCCCTTGCGGTGCACGATTACCTCGTTGCCCGTAGCATCGCGCTCCTTCCAGGCGAAGTTGTGGTGGTTCTCCACCATCGCCAGCGGAGCTTCCCCCAGCGCTTGCGCCAGCCGGGCGTGAATCTGGTGGTGACAGGCCGACGCATAGTCACCCGCCAGGTTCATGGCCAACCAGTACTCCTGCCCCGCTTCCGTATCCAGATCAAGCCACGCCAGGTGGCGCGCCTCCTTCGGCAGGCGACAACCGTCCATGGCCACCTTGGTGTAGTGGCGGGCAATGTTGGCTCCCAGTCCGCGCGAACCCGAGTGCGACAGCACCGCCAGGTACTTCCCCGCGGGCAGACCGAACTCGTTCTCAGCATCGGTCAAGTCCACCACACCGAACTCCACGAAGTGGTTGCCCCCGCCCGATGAACCGATCTGCCGGTAGGCCCGGTCTTTCAGATCGCGCACCACTTTGATCTCCTGGAACTCCGCTCGATCCAGCACGGCATCATCCTTCGGTCGCTCAAACACTCCGCGTCCGAAGCGGGTGTTGTCGTTCAGCAGTTGCTTCATCGCGCGCACGTGCTCCCGCTCAAACACCGCCGGACGGTCGTACAGGGTCAGGCACATCCGGCAGCCGATGTCTACGCCCACTCCGTAGGGAATCACGGCGTTCTTGGTGGCCAGCACGCCGCCGATGGGCAGGCCGTAGCCCTGGTGCGCATCGGGCATCAGGGCCCCCGCCACGGTCACCGGCAGCTTCATAGCTACCTCCATCTGGTGCCGGGCTCCCGGCTCGATGTGCTGCTCGCCGTAGATGGGGTACGCCTTCCGCTGTGGGTTGAGCGTGAGTTCTTCGGGCCGCTCGGTTTGAGCGATCAACTCCCGAGCGATAATCCCCAACACTTCGTCCTTCACGTAGTTGTGCGGATACTGAAATATCTTTTTCAGTAGCTCGAGCTTCACCTTTTTGCGCTTGCCCTTATAGTGCGCTTCCATTGTGCGCACCGCCGCTCCGATGGCGCGCCCTTCGGGATAGCCCAAAGCGCGTATTTCTTTTCCGGTAAGTTTATTTGCTGCCATAATTTTGTCTGTTTACGCTACTGCGAGAAGCGAAGCGACAAAGCAGTAGCGTCCGTGTGAGACGCAACCACTGTCTTACATTGCTCACCGCAGCAATTGTTGATCTAGTAATTTTTGTACCTCAACGGGCAGTCGTTGTTTATCAAACTTTAGACCGTAGTAACCCGCCACTACCTGAATTGCACCATCTATCCGGCTATTAAAAACAGCAAGTTCTTCGGCAGGTACCCAAAGTTCTTGGTGCATTGGGCCGCCCACCGTCTGCACTTCGAACTGACTAATGTAGTCACTGACGATGGCAAACTTGGTTACGAAGCCGCAGTACAAATTTTCGGCGCTGGAAGCATTCCAACGCTCGGAAATCTGCCGAGCATACTCGAAGTTGAGCACCGGGTAGAAGATCGGTTGCCAACTTAACCGAGGAGGAAACGCTCGGAAGTTGCTATCAACAATCAGAGCCAGCTCCTGCGGTCCTACTGGTCGGTATAGTATTTTTGTTTTCATGTTTTCTCTATTCTAAAGCCAGGGCGACAGGGTCAATTTTTCTTCTTTTGCCCACTCTTCCATCATTTGGCAAGCTGGCGCAGAAATAGGCGCATTAAATCGTGCTTTCGCCTGCACCACCCGCCGCTGCCTCAGGTCTACCTCAATGGTCGCCAACGTACTTTCTTCGGCGGTTAGCTGATCACGTACCCGTAGCGAGAAAATTGCCGACCGCTGCTTGTAGCAAACGTGGGCGTAGCTTGAAACGCAATGTCTCATTTTCCTTCCTTCCGTGGCCAGCGCTTTGGAAGAACAAAGCTCCATAAGGCGGTAGGTTTTCACCTTGTTTCCACTGCCTTTGGTCACCACGCGCTCCGCGATGCCGGAAGCTTCCCAGGTATACCGGCCCCCCAGTTTTCGTTCTCGGTTTAGCTCCTCGTGCCAAGCTTCCGTTTGCCGCCACAGCGCAGTCCAGGTTCTGCCCTTCATAGAAAAGGTCGCGTTCTGCTCGAAAGCATGGGCAATGTAGTCGATTACTTCGCCCACCCGGGGGGCATGCTCCTCGGGCTGCTGCACCAAGAAGCGGATGACGGTTTCCCACAACCGCTCTTCCTTGAACTCGTTGCGACTCAAACGACTGCCAGCTATGGCTTGAGCAAGTTGATCACTTCCTCCCATTCCTTTGGCTTGCGCCCACCGCAACGCCTCTTCCACCGTTAAGGTGGCGGCAGCTTGAGTAAAGAAATGCCCCATTTTCTTGGTCATCGCAACTGGTAACTTTCCTACTTGACGGATACTCTTGCCTTGCGCCAGATCAATGAACCACCGTTGCTGAGTTGTTTTCTTTGCATCGAGCCATACCCGATAAAAAAAGGGTGGTACTGCGTAACGCACAAAGCAGTGGTTAATAAGCGACACAAATTGTTTCTCGGTGTTGTGTGAAGTACGTCGCCAGGTCTTCACCGGCTGCCGGATCGTGGGTACGTGAGATGACAGCGCAAACAGGCCGGTTAGGTAATCAGGGTCTTGCAGCAGCTTTTGACACTTTTGCTGGTCCAGATGAAGAAGCAGAGCACGAAAGCAGATACGTTGCGCTAGCTTTTTGGCAGCCATTGCACTAAAAAGCTGATGCAGTTCACGATCAATGGTAGTCACTAATTGCTCTTCTGGTACTGCGTGATGATAGAAAGCTTCTATCCGTTGCTTCCATGATTTATGCGCAGGCTTCCGCTCGGCCAACGTTTTGGCAAAAGCAAGCTCGCGTTCGTTCTGGTGCTGGATATACGCTAAGCGTTTCTGACGGGACAGGTGTTTGGTACGGTTTCCCATGATTATTTAGTGAATTTAGGGGGGTGCCCCCGGAATAATTTCTTTTACTGGTTGGTGCATGGATTGATGCTTATTCTTTCTCATCATTCGTATGAATCGCATAGTCTTATTTGTTTAGGCATTAATTATCTTCCGTTACGAGCGCCGAACTCCATCCTTCGAGTCCGGCGCACCGCTTTTGTTACATCCATCGGATCCACCGCTTGCGGCGGCATCGCCGCATATGATCGCGCAGCCCGTCAATTTCAGCGTTGTTTAGCGAAGCGCGAACGGCGGCCTTATAGTGCCAGATCGCCGTCTTGTAGCGTCCCATCAGTTCGAAAGCGCGTCCTTGGTCAATTAGCAGCGACACCTGGTTGATGCCGCGCACCCGAAAGGCTTTCTCACCGAGGGCGAACAACTCTTCGTAGCGTCCCTGATCAGCGAGCAGCGACGACAAGTGCACGTAAGCTCCCCGGCAATTGGGCTTGTAGCGCATCGCCCAGGCAAAGTGCTGCTCAGCTTTCTCTAATTCGTTGAGCTGGTACAGGTAGAGCCAACCCAGGTAGTTGTGCGCCTCACCGTGATCCGGTTCCAGGGCCAGCACTTCTTCCAAGAGAGCTTTTCCTTTTACAAAATCTTCCCGAGCAAACGCTTGGTCGGCTTCCAGCATGTACTGCTCTAGTAATTGCATAGTCATAACCCTACGATTTTGGTGATACAATAGCGGGAAAAGTATGAATTGAACATACGACCTATCGCTTAACAGGCGACTGCTCTACCACTGAGCTATTTTCCCGTAGAAGTGAGCAAACGGGAGACGCATGGTTTGTGCGCTCAACCGTCTGCTTCACCTGCTGATTATCCCGGAGCTTTCTCAGCACATTGGGGACAAACGAAATCCCCTTGAGGCCTTCAACCCCTCTCCGGTTTGTTAGGAAGCACTCGTTCTGCCCTTCCTTCAGCGTTGACTCACTTGGACTCGAACCAAGGACCTACTGCGTATAAGGCAGGTGCTCTTACCTACTGAGCTATGAGTCAATGTATTTTGTGGGAGTGGTAGGAGCGGTCCCGCTCGCATGATCCAACTCCAGCGCACTCCCGGCTTGGGGCACAAAAAAACCCGGTCACTTGCGGGACCGGGTGGTTGGTCGTGCGGTGAATGCTTCACCTTACGTTGAACCGATCCCAGTCCCATCCGCCCAGAGCACTTCCGCTCCGGAATACTCAATTCCGATAAAATTGAACGGTTGGTCTATGCGAATCTCCTTGTATAACTTACTTTGCTTCATCGTCTTGACATTTTGTACAACAAAAAAGCCCGGGCTAAGTAGCTCGGGCTTCGTTATTCTGTATAGAATAATTACTATTTATGCCTGAGCTGCGTATACCTATCCTGATCACTTTCCTTGCCAAAGCGGGGGGTGAAGGGGGCGATATGTATGGATAGATAATTCACGATACTTCTTTTGTTTTGTGTTTCACAAAGGTAGGAGAAAACTAAATTGCGAAGCAATTTTTCGGCAAATTTTTTTAAGTTTTTTCGTATGAATCTAATAATCAATGACTTATGATAGATAAAATTTGTGATTAAACATTCGGTTGTCATACGTTGGATAGCAAACGAATCAGAACAGCCGCGCTGGTCCGACAGAACACGAGACATTTTTTTGACTTAGTGTTTAAGAACACCCTGGAATTCAAACCGGCCAGGCCCACAAAGCGCAACAAGCGTTGTCACCAAAAAGTGCAAATTTAGATATTAATCAATTCGTTGCCGAAGACCCAACGGCGACGAAGACTTTTAACAATTTCACTGCATTGTTTGTACTCCCTCCAACTGTCTGGTCACCGTGATTCTTTGTTATGCCTAAGAAGCGTTTTCTGTTTATTGTTAATCCTATCTCCGGCATCGGGAAACAGAAGGATATCCCCAAGATTATCGACCGTTACTTTGATAGCTACGCCTACGACTTTGACATTAAAGTGACTGAATACGCCGGGCACGCCCGGGAGATTGCTCGGGATGCCCGCGACGCCTTTGATGTGCTGGTGGCGGTAGGCGGCGACGGCACCATGAACGAAATGGCCAGCCAGCTGATTGGCACCTCCACCGCGCTGGGAATTATTCCGCTGGGGTCGGGCAACGGCTTCGCCCGGCACCTGGGACTTTCTACTGACCCGGTGCGAGCGGTGCAGCAACTCAACCGGGCCGAACCCATTCCGCTCGACGCCTGCTTTATGAACGACCGCCCCTTCTTCAACGTGTCGGGTATGGGCTTCGACGCGCAGGTGAGCAAGAAGTTTATGCACCAGATCAAACGGGGTTACGCGACCTACGCGCGTTGCGTATGGGAAGAGTTTCAGACCTACCGGCCCCGCCGCTACCGCTACGTAAGGGGCGGTAAGGTGGTGGAAGAGAAATTGCTGATGGTCGCCTTTGCCAATACCCAGCAGTACGGCAATAACGCCGTGATTGCCCCTCAAGCCAGTATCGACGATGGATGCATTGATGTGGTGTTTGTGCGCCCCTTTCCGCTGGCTTACTTGCCGGTGTTCACCATGCTGTCGTTCACCCGAAACATCCATCATTCACCCTACGTAGAGATTGTTCGACGGCAACAGTTTAATATTCAACAGATTGATGAACCCTTGGGGCACGTGGATGGTGATTACGTAGAGACTGAAGCGGAAGTGTACCTTAACGTGCGCGCCAACGGTCTCTACGTGCTACGTCCGGTTAGCAAGAGTCAGTGGTAAACGTATTAAGAAACCGTGAATGCCAGCGCTTAATGGTAACATTGTCGTAACAATAGTTTAATATGTTGTTAACGTAGGTTTCGATTAATAGTAGGTAATTCGCTTAAACCAAGCAGTTTACCGCATTGAGCAAACTTCCCCTCCTCTCCCGACGCTCCGTTTCCGATTCATCACCGTCACCGCTCGCCCCTACCAACCCGCACCACCACCGCTTACCCGCACTCAGTCTGAGTGACATACTATTCTTCTTCCACTATACCTTATTGTATCATGTCAAAAAAACGTTCCGTTGAGGTCGCCGTCGTCTCCGATGTGCACCTGGGTACCTACGGTTGCCATGCCAAAGAACTGTTGCACTACCTTAAAAGCATCAAACCCGACGTGCTGGTACTCAATGGCGACATCGTCGACATTTGGCAATTTAGCAAACGCTACTGGCCCGCCGCCCACATGCGCATCGTCAAGCAGATCTTTGGTATGGCCGCCAAGGGAGTAACTATCTATTACGTGACGGGCAACCACGATGAGATGCTGCGCAAGTTTGAGGGCTTCACCATGGGGTCTCTGCAGGTGGTAAACAAAGTGGTGCTCCCCCTCGCCACCGGCAAAGCCTGGATCTTCCACGGCGACGTGTTCGACATCACCATGAAACACTCGAAGTGGCTGGCCAAACTCGGGGCCGTTGGCTACGATACGCTCATTCTACTTAACGCGGTGGTCAACTTCATCTACGAAAAGCTCGGGCGGGGCCGGGTGTCGTTTAGCAAGAAGATTAAGAACCGGGTAAAAAGTGCGGTGAAGTTCATAGACGACTTCGAGAATACCGCCGCCGAGATCGCGATCAGCAACCAGTACGACTACGTGGTGTGCGGGCACATCCACAACCCCGAAATCCGCAAAATCACTACCGAGCAGGGGCAGGTGATGTACCTCAACAGCGGCGACTGGGTAGAGAACCTCACGGCGCTGGAGTACAACCACGGACAGTGGGCGCTGTATCGGTACCAGGATGATGCATTCATTCACGATGATACTGATCCGGAAGAGGATAACCTAACCGCCACCCAACTCTACGATAATTTGGTAAAGGAGTTTAATATCAAACAAATATGAAAGTGCTTTACGCCATTCAGGGCACCGGCAACGGGCACCTCAGCCGCGCGCGCGACATCGTCCCCATCCTGCAGCATCGCACCGACCTGGACTTGCTGGTCAGTGGCATTCAGGCCGACGTAGCGCTGCCTTACCCGATCCAGTACCAGTGTAAGGGCATGGGCTTCATCTTTGGCAAGTCGGGCGGGGTAGACCTGATGGAAACCTACCGCAAGACCGACACCCGCAATTTGTATAGAGAGGTGCGACAGCTGCCCGTGGAGCAGTACGACCTGGTGATCAACGACTTTGAGCCCGTGTCGGCCTGGGCCTGCCACCTCAAGCGTATCCCCTGCGTGAGCCTGAGTCACCAGAGCGCGATTCTGTCGCCCCACGCGCCGCAGCCCGAAAAGAAGGATAAGATGGGGCGGGCCATTCTGAAACACTACGCGCCCACCCAACGACAGTACGGATTTCACTTCGCCTGCTTCGATGAGCACATTTTTACCCCGGTGATCCGGCAGCAAGTGCGGCAGACGGAGGTGCACCACCGGGGGCACTACACAGTGTACCTGCCGGCCTTCAGCGACGAGAAGATCATTAAGCGCCTCACAAAGGTGGATGGCATCGAGTGGCAGGTATTCTCAAAGCACACCCGGAAGACCTACCGCGAGAAGAACGTGTCGATCCAGCCCATCGAGAACGAACGGTTTATCAAAAGTCTGGCCGAAGGCGAGGGCATTCTGTGCGGAGCGGGGTTCGAGACTCCGGCTGAGGCGCTGTACCTGAACAAAAAGCTGATGGTGATTCCGATGAAAAACCAGTACGAGCAGCACTGCAACGCGGCCGCGCTCAAGACGCTGGGCATCCCGGTGCTGAAGAACTTCAAAAAGAAACGTCTCCCGGAAATTGAAGCGTGGGTGCAACGCGGCCGCCCCCTGGAGATTAACTATCCCGACATCACTGGAGAAGTGGTAGAAGAGGTGCTGACGCAGCAGATGCATGTGCCCGAGCATTTGCAAACGCTGTAGCGATTCGTGGTCATAGTGCTGGCGTCAGGGGTTAGTTGGTTCGAGAAGTTTTCTTCATCTTCGCGGAGAAAACGAATCTGATAATGTACGAACAA
>JBASAY010000038.1:0-20279 GCA_049650865.1 Tunicatimonas sp. | reverse complement strand
GAGGAGGTGACCCGCTTTATGCTACAGGCCGCGCGCGCTACCTGCGACTTCTACATCGAGCACTCGCCCATCGATGGCATTCCCTACTGGGACACCGGGGCGCCGCACCTGCACCAGCTCGGCGACTACCTGGAGCGCCCCGCCGATCCCTACAACGATCACGAACCGGTGGATAGCTCGGCAGCAGCCATCGGGGCGCAGGGGTTGCTCCGCCTGGGACACTACCTGCGGGGGCAGGGCCAGGATGAAGCCGGGAAGAAGTACTTCCAGGCGGGACTAACGGTATTGGACACCCTGCTGGACGAACCTTACCTGAGCACCGACCCGAACCACCAGGGGCTCATCTTGCACTCGATTTACCACCGCCCCAACGGCTGGGACTACGTGCCGGAAGGCAGCAAGGTTCCCCACGGCGAGTCTAGCATGTGGGGCGACTACCACGCCCGCGAGGTGGCCCTGTTGGTGCAACGCTTGGCCAATGAAGAACCCTACTACACCTTCTTCGGAGGAGTTGAGCATGGTTGATCACGTTGTTCGAACGCTTTTGTCAAGGCTTAGGCCGTTGCGTATAAGGTGGTTGGCCCTCTCAATCTTGGGCATCAATAGCCTATCCGCCTGCGGGCAGCAGTCGTTCGACCAAAAGTTGGAGGGAATGTACCGGAACACGGTGCCGCTCATCAAACCCGCTGCGTTGGACAGCCTGCAACAGCAGCGCCCGGTGGTACTGCTCGATACCCGCACCCCGGAAGAATACGCCGTGAGCCACCTGCCCCGCGCGCGCTTTGTAAACTACGACACCTTTGATGTGGCGGCCCTTTCGGACGTAGATAAAGATGCCGAGGTGGTGGTCTACTGCGCCGTGGGGTATCGCAGCGAACGGGTAGGCGAAGCCCTCCAGAAAGCAGGCTACAAGCACGTAAAAAATCTCTACGGAGGAATCTTCGCCTGGAAGAACGCCGGACACGTGGTGGTGAACCAACAGGACCAACCCACCGACAGCGTGCACACCTACAACCGCAACTGGTCGAAGTGGCTAGACCGCGGCACCAAAGTATGGTGATCGATTAGCATCTCCGTACAGACGCGATTCATCGCGTCTCACCAAGCGATTTATCCCTCATGAGATAACGCGTCTCATCAAAACGATATGAAGAAACCCGTAAGTACATCCCTGACCACCATGACCGAGATGGTGTTCCCCAACGATACCAACGGACTGAACGGACTGATGGGCGGACGACTGTTGTACTGGATGGACATTGTGGCGGCCATTGCGGCCCAGAAGCACGCCAACCGCATGGTAGTCACCGCTTCGGTAGACAACGTCTCGTTTTCGCAGCCCATCAAGATTGGCCACGTGGTGACCCTGCGTGCGCAGGTAACGCGGGCCTTCAACACTTCGATGGAAGTACACATTGAGGTAGAAGCAGAGGACATTCCGCAGGGAATTGTTGTGGAGAGCCACCGGGCTTTCTTTACGATGGTTGCGGTAGACACCGACGGCAGCAAGCAGTCGGTGCCCGAAGCCGTTCCGGAAACCGCCGAGGAGCAGGAGCTATTTGCCGGAGCGCTGCGTCGGCGGCAGCTTCGCCTGGTACTAGCCGGGCGATTGCGGCCCGAAGAAGCCAAGGAGCTGCAATCTATCTTTGATATCAAACAGCCATGAGCGAAGACCACCGCTTCCTCCCCTTCTTTATCCGCGAACCAGTTTACGTGGTACCCGAACCCGATAAACCACCGGCGAAGCTCACCCCACCAACTCTGCCGGTTGCCGGATCGGTAACCAGTCCCGTTCTGATACTGACCGACGCCTCGGAGCATCCCTTCCTGTCTTCTACCGACCAGACTTTCTTAGAAAAAATTCTGAACGCGGTAAACCTATCTACTAACGACATTGCCCTGGTTAACTGGCATCCCGTTCGATCCTTTCTAGAGGAAGGCGCAATGCTAGACCAGTACCTGCCCGGCCACGCTTACCAAACCCTCATCGTGTTTGGCGAGGTGCCCCACCCGTGGAGTAAAAGCAACTTTTTTGAAGCGTACGTGGTTAAGACCGGTGAAACCCAGCAGCTTCTGCGGGCAGATTCTTTGGAAGTTCTTTCCCGCGACCCTGAGCGGAAGGTGCGTCTTTGGAAGTGCTTGCAGCAGTTGTTTCTCTAACGGCAAGGCCCATGCGCAGTACCGTACGGCAGATTTTTCTTCTTCGCTTCCTCACCCGGTGGGGACGCTTCAACGTAGTTGTTATTCTGTTTCTTCTGGCGGTGCTACTTACCGGACTGTCCCAGGCTCCTGCTGAGTCCGGCGCTGATCATTCCGATACTATGGTTACGGAAGAGCGCGATCCCGATCCGGTAGACCAACTTATAGAACAGGCATTACTTCTTCGCGGCACTCCTTACGTATACGGAGGGAAAACTCCCGAGGGCTTCGACTGCTCCGGCTACGCCCGCTACGTGTACCGGCAGGTAGGAGTTACCTTACCGGGCTCTTCCCGGGCCCAGTTTAAGGTCGGCACTCCCATTGATCTGGAAGATGCCCAGCGGGGCGACCTGGTGTTTTTTAGTATCTACGGCGACCGCATCAACCACGTGGGCATCTTACTCGACACCGTTTCGGGAAACACTCCGTTTGTCCACGCTACCAGCAGCCGTGGGGTGCGCATAGACAATCTAGAGGACACCTATTACATATCGCGCTTGGTGGGCGCCCGCACCGTCTCGATCAAATAGTTTTTTTACCGCGCGTTAGGCGGAACCAAAAATTCATCCGTATATTCGCATCCTTATTAGCTGAAGTGGCGGAACTGGTAGACGCGCACGTTTCAGGGGCGTGTGGCTTTTAGCTGTGCGGGTTCGACTCCCGCCTTCAGCACTTTTTTCTTTCGCAGGACTGCCTGCGAGATGCACCGCGGTTTGCTAGCGGAAAAGCATTGCTTCACTGGTTGCCTTTCTTGTGCCAAGCCCACCTACTACTGGGCGGGTTCTTCGGTACAATTTTTTTTTGGAAGAGCCAATTGCTTTGCGAACGATGCTCCCTACGTTTGTTGTTCCTCAACTTTACTACGTCCCACACCTTGGCCTACCCACTGTATGTCCCGATTATCGTTATCCCCCTATTTCACGTTTGAAGATCGCCATAACAGCGCCAGCGCCTCTTCGGTCGACGCTATGCTGGAGCGCATCGATGCGGCGTCGCTCGACGCGCTGATCGACGAAACCATTCCGAAGCAGATTCGCCTGCTCGAACCGCTCGATCTTCCTCTCGCTCGTAGCGAGTCTGAGTTTTTGCGAGATTTCCGTCAATTGGCGGCCAAGAACCAGGTGCTGCGTTCGTGCATCGGCTTAGGCTACTACGACTGTGTGGTGCCGGGCGTCATCCAGCGTAACATCCTGGAAAACCCCGGCTGGTACACCGCTTACACTCCCTATCAGGCTGAAATTGCTCAGGGCCGATTGGAGGCTTTGATCAACTTTCAAACGATGGTGAGCGACCTAACGGGCATGGAACTGGCCAACGCTTCGCTCCTCGACGAGGGCACCGCAGCGGCCGAAGCCATGACGATGTTCTACGCCCTGCGCAAGGGTGACAAGAAGAATGCTTCGGTCTTTTTGGTCGATGAACACGTATTTCCCCAAACCCTCGATGTGCTTCGGTGTCGTGCTACTCCGCTAGGCATTGAGCTTCGGGTGGCTTCCTCTCGTGAGTTCAACCCCTCTGACGACGAGGTTTTCGGGATGATGTTTCAGTATCCGGACGCCCAGGGAGCCATCTACGATCATAGCGCGCTGGTTGAGGCGGCGCACGAAGCCGACGTACTGGTTGCTTTCGCGGCCGACCTGCTCAGCCTCACGCTACTGACTTCTCCTGGCCAGATGGGTGCCGACTGTGTGGTAGGAACTACCCAGCGCTTCGGCGTGCCGATGGGTTTTGGCGGACCCCACGCGGGCTACTTCGCCACCCGCGAGGCGTTTAAGCGCCAACTGCCGGGCCGCATCATCGGAGTGTCCACCGATGCGCAAGGCAACGCCGCCTATCGCATGGCCCTACAGACCCGCGAGCAGCATATCAAGCGCGACCGGGCTACCTCGAATATTTGTACCGCCCAGGTGCTCCTGGCCGTGATGGCCGGCATGTACGCCGTGTACCACGGTCCGCACGGCCTGCGCCGCATCGCCGAACGGGTTCACGGACTTACCAAACTGCTTGCTAACGGACTGACCGACATAGGGCTCGAGCCGGTGCACGCTAACTACTTTGATACCCTTGCGGTTTCTGACAAACAACTTAGCGGACTGCGAGAAGCGGCTGAGGCGCAGGGATACAACTTTAACTACTTCAACGAAGGCCTAGTGGGTATTTCCTTAGATGAAACCACGACCCTCGCTGAGGTAGAAGAGATTCTAGGAATCTTCGCCCAGCTAACCGGCGCCTCGGTTCCTGAAGTGCCGAAGGAAGGCGATTTATCCCTAGACTGGCCCGACGCCCTGATGCGCACTACGCCGTATCTCACCCACCCCGTGTTCAACGCTTACCACGCCGAGCACGAGATGTTGCGCTATATTAAGCGGTTAGAGAACAAAGACCTTTCGCTGGTGCACTCCATGATTCCACTGGGCTCGTGCACCATGAAGCTCAACGCCACCACCGAGATGATCCCGGTAACCTGGCCTGAGTTTGGCAAGATGCACCCCTTCGCCCCGACTAACCAAACCCAGGGCTACCAGCAGCTATTTACTGACCTGAAGCGCTGGTTGAGCGAGATCACCGGCTTTGCCGATGTATCGTTGCAGCCTAACTCCGGTGCCCAGGGCGAGTTTGCGGGCCTGATGGTGATTCGGGCCTACCACGAAAGCCGCGGCGACGCGCACCGAAACGTAGCGTTGATCCCTACCTCGGCCCACGGCACCAACTTCGCCAGCGCCGTGATGGCGGGCGACCGCGTGGTGCTGGTAAACTGCGATGAGCGAGGCAACATCGATCTGGAAGATTTGCAAGCGAAAGCTGAGCAGCACGCCGAACACTTGGCCGCGCTGATGGTGACCTACCCCTCTACCCACGGGGTATTTGAGGAAGACATCCAGGAGATTTGCGCCGTTGTGCACCAGCACGGCGGGCAGGTCTACATGGACGGGGCCAACATGAACGCCCAGGTAGGACTTACCAGTCCGGCCCGCATTGGAGCTGACGTGTGTCACCTTAACCTGCACAAGACCTTCTGCATTCCGCACGGCGGAGGAGGGCCAGGCATGGGGCCCATTGGGGTAGCTGAGCACTTGGTGCCCTTTCTGCCGGGCAGTCCGGTGGTTCAGGTGGGCGGTAAGCAGGCTATTTCTGCTATTTCGGCGGCGCCCTTCGGGAGTGCCAGCATCCTGCCCATCTCTTATGCCTACATTGCCCTGATGGGGGGCGAAGGCTTGGCCCAGGCTACCCGCTTGGCCATTCTCAAGGCCAACTACATCAAAGAGCGCCTTAGAGATCACTACGTTGTTCTGTATACCGGCAAGCACGGGCGCAGCGCGCACGAGATGATCATCGACTGCCGGGACTTCAAAAAAGTAGGCATTGAGGTCACCGATATTGCTAAGCGGCTGATGGACTACGGCTTTCACGCCCCTACGGTATCGTTTCCGGTGGCAGGCACCATGATGATCGAGCCCACCGAGAGCGAAACCAAAGAAGAATTAGATCGCTTTTGTGATGCGATGATTAGCATCCGGGAAGAGATTCGTATGATAGAGCAGGGAGAGGCCGACGCTGAGAACAACGTACTTAGAAATGCTCCGCACACCGCCGCAGTAATCACGGCCGATGCCTGGGAGTTCCCTTATGGTCGTCAGCAGGCGGCGTACCCACTACCGTACCTGCAGAATAACAAGTTCTGGCCATCCGTGGGCCGCATTGATAACGCCTACGGCGATCGCAACCTAATGTGCAGCTGCCCCCCGGTAGAAGCGTATCAGGAAGCTGAACAGCCAACTGAAATGGCGGCGGCGGAGTAAGGGGTGGCTCCAAAACAGAAATCATTGTCACAAGCGAACATTCGTGCAATAACTTTGTTGGGTACATAGATCACACTCAAAAAAGTGTATCTTTGCAAATCATATTTATTTATTTTAATTATTATCATGAACACAGGAACAGTAAAATTCTTTAATGACTCCAAAGGATTCGGATTTATTAAGGACGACGCATCAGGTCAGGAGTACTTCGTACACGTATCTGGTCTGATCGACGAAATTAGAGAAGGTGACGAAGTTACCTTCGAACTCAAAGAAGGAAGAAAAGGATTAAATGCCGTTGACGTTAAGCTAGCCTAACGAACGCGTTATATAATTTCATTCAGCACTTCAAAGTCCCGGCCTTCCGCCGGGACTTTTTGCGTTTAGATGAGCGCGTAAAATTTGCTATTTTGGAAGCTCACCTTCCTTATCCGGTCATGCCTTGTACTGCCGCGCTCGCTTTAGCGATCCTTACCCTACCCATCACTACGCTTGCCCAGGCAACCTATCAGTGGGAGCGCCACCAAATTAACCTCACCAGCGAAGCGTCTTACGATAACCCGCTCTACGAGGTAGACTATTTCGGGGCTACCCTCACCGCCCCATCGGGTCGCCAGCTTCGCGTAAACGGCTTCTGGGACGATAATACTGACTGGCGCATCCGCGTGATGCCCGATGAAGTGGGCACGTGGCGCTACACAAGCTTCTGCTCCGAC
The DNA here is from genome assembly GCA_049650865.1 of Tunicatimonas sp. GTDB lineage: Bacteria > Bacteroidota > Bacteroidia > Cytophagales > Cyclobacteriaceae > Tunicatimonas. Next base: position 13,564 of record JBASAY010000038.1, on the reverse strand, counting down.
ACCAGCAACGCCGGACTCCATCGACAAACCGGCACCTTCGAATGCCAGCCTTCCGCCCGCCCGGAGCCGATCTACCAACACGGGTCAATTGCCCGTAGTTCGGGTGCCTACCACCTGATGCACCGCGATGGCACCCCCTTCTTCTTCGCGGCCTGCACCGCCTGGAACGGAGGCCTAAAGTCAACTGCTGACGAATGGACTACCTACCTCCGGCACCGCAAGGAGAACAACTACTCGGCCATCCAACTGGTGCTTACCCAGTGGCGGGGAGCCGATCAAAACTCCCGAGGAGAAACGGCCTACACGGGCAACGGACGCATCCGGGTGAACCCGTCGTTTTTTCAGCACATGGACGAAAAGATGGATCAAATTAATGAATACGGACTGGTGGCCGCCCCGGTGGTGCTGTGGGCCCTGCAGAAAAGTGGCGGGCGAGAACTAAATCCGGGCTACACACTGCCCGAAGACGAGGCCGTGCGCCTGGCCCGCTACATCGTGGCCCGCTACGGAGCGCACCACGTAATCTGGCTGCTGGGCGGCGACGGCAAATATCTTGATCCCTACGAGCAGCGCTGGAAGTACATTGGGCAGCAGGTGTTTAGCGACTACCACCCCGGACTGGTCACGCTGCACCCCGGCGGACGAGCGTGGGTTGGTGATGCCTACGCCGATCAGGAGTGGCTAGATATCGTCACCTACCAGTCGAGCCACAGCAATCAAGAAGGAACCGTGAACTGGATTAACCGGGGACCGATGGCGACGCGCTGGGATCAGTTGCCGCCGCGTCCGCTCATTAATATGGAGCCGAACTACGAGGAAATTCCCGTGTATCGCAGCGATGGGAAGATTACGGCGCGTGACGTGCGCAATGCGTCGTACTGGAGCCTATTCGCTACTCCGCTATCGGGCATCACCTACGGAGCCAATGGCATCTGGCCCTGGATTAGAGAGGGAGAACGCATCCTGAACCACGGCTCGCTGGGCGATAGTAACCCGTCGACCTGGCGGGCGAGCGTAGACTTACCCGGTAGTTTACAGGTCGGTTATCTATCAGAATTTATCCAGCAGTTCGACTGGTGGACGCTCAAACCCGCTCCCGAAAAGCTAACCAAGCAGCCCGGCGAGGAGGACTATCGGCGGTTTGTATCGGTAGTGCAAGACGACAGCGCGTCGTTGGTGCTCGTCTACGTGCCTCAGGCAACACCGGTAGCGCTTTATAACCCTCGGCAGATTAAGTACCAAGGGCAGTGGTTCGACCCTTCGAGCGCTGAATACGTAGAGGCTGAACTTACCCTGCAAGAGGGGGTACTGCGGGCGGTGCCGCCTCAGCAGAGAGATTTAGTACTGATATTGCGAGCGCTGAGCGAATAACAGGTGAGAAAAGGAAATCCTGTATAGGTATGCATGCATGCATTAGTGTGTCTCGACATTGCATCGCAATTTTCGCTACGCATGTACTATTTAACTCAGTATATAGAGGTATCTTTTCCAAAAAATTTGCTTCTTGAAGAAACATCCGATTACTAGTTTATCAGCGTAGCTTACTAAGCGAATGAACTAAATGGTTTGTTTGCTCCGTTGCAAAAAAGGCTGACTGTAGGATTTATCCTCTGATTGTGCACCGTAAAACTACTTGATGATTCATTTCTCTTTAATCCTTCTTGTATCTTGTTTGTGTTTTTTCACCACTGGCCCCCTACTGGGTGCATCAGACGATCCGCCCGGACCGGACAGTGAGTTAGCCGCTTACGGAAAGCACAAGACAATTCCCTCGGAGCTTGAAAAAGTAATTTTAACGGCTTTGTCGTACTATCCTGATTTAGCGACTACCCGCATCGAGTTTATCTACCACGAGAACATCCGCAAGTCGGTAATGCAGGCCCAGCCCAAGGTGATTAGCCTGCTTAGGGGCAAGAATAAACGCGTGTACAAGGTGAAAATTAGCCGCTACCTCAAGCTCAACGAAGGTCAGTTAGACATTACTACTTTGCCGTTTGAGGTGCTGGTTGGATGGATTGGCCACGAACTGGGCCACATCATGGACTACAAAGACCGTTCGGGACTGGCGATGATCGGGTTTGGTGCTAAGTATTGGTTGTCGGTTAAGTTTTTGAAAGGAGCCGAGCGACGGGCCGATCTATTTGCCCTGGAGCACGGCTTAGGGGATCGTATCATGAGTACCAAGAACTTTGTGATGAATCATGAGCACATCCCGGTCTTGTACAAGAAGCGACTGAAGCGGCTGTATATGTCGCCCGAAGAGTTTACACGACTACTGTCTGAAGCGGCACCAAGCCCCGTTCCGGTGCCCTAAGACTTAGCGGTTGCTTGCTTCGCAAAGGCTTCCCACTCCCTAAATTTTTCTTCTACCAGCACCCGGGGGGTTTTCACCTGTCCACCTTTTTTCTTGCTGGCCTCGCTCCACTGGTAAAACACATCGGCGGGCACCACTTCTACGCGTATGTCTTTAAGGGCTTTGCCGCGCGCCACCCGGTAGTTTTTGTTAGCTTCCTTGAGGTGCTCATCCAGCGCCAGCGCCACCTTGTGGGCGTCCATCGGATCGTCAGAGCCTAGGTACCAGTGGTGAATGTACTCCTGATCTTCCTCGCGACGGACCGCCGCCACGGTGAACTCCTGAATAGCCACCTGAAATTGATCCTCCAGCACGCGCATCGCCTCGTTCATCTTGTGTACCGACAACTGCGAGCCCACCACGTTCAGAAAGTGTTTGGTGCGCCCGGTAATGATGATCTCGCGACGCGCTAAGTCCGTGAACTTTACGGTATCGCCGATCATGTAGCGCCAGGCGCCCGCCACGGTAGAAATCAGCAGCACGTAGTCGCGCTCTTTTTCTACCTCGGCCAGGGTGAGCACCGGGGCGTCGGGGCGCACGTTGCCCTCATCGGTCATGTTTTTTTCTTCAAACGGCACAAACTCGAAGTAGATGCCGTTGTCAACGACCAGCTTCATCGCGGTGGTGTCGGGCCGACTCTGAAAGGCTAGAAACCCCTCGGAGGCCAAGTAGGTATCCAGGTAGATGAGCGGATGAGCCAGCAACTTTTCAAAACTTTTTCGGTAGGGCTCGAAGGCCACGCCGCCGGGAGTGTACACGCTTAGGTTGGGCCAGATGTCGTGGATGTTGTTGAGGTTGTGGTGCTTGATCACCTTTTTGAGCATCAGCTCAATCCACGACGGAATGCCCGACAACGCGCCAATGTCCCACTCTTCGGCGCGCTCGGCGATCTTCTGCACCCGCTCGTCCCAGTCGTCAATGCGGGCAATATCATCGCCCGGTTTGTAGAAGCCCTTGAACCAAAAGGGAATGTTGCTGGCGCTGATACCGCTGATTTCTCCTTCCAGGAAGTTGCCCCGTTGCTGCAGGTCGGTACTGCTGCCCAGCATCATAATCTCTTTCTCGAAGAACTCGGCGGGCAGGTCGAAGTTAGCCAGACTGGTAACCTGCTGCAGGCCGGTGTTGCGGATGGCGGCCAGCATTTCATCGGTAACCGGGATGCGCTTACTACTGCTACCGGTGGTACCCGAACTCAGAGCGAAGTAATGCGGTTGACCGGGCCAGGTCACGTTGGTTTCACCCTCAACGAGGCGGTGCCACCATTCATCGTGAATCTTCTGGTAGTCGTGCAGCGGCACCGTTTCGGCAAACGCCCGCCGGGGTTGGGGAGAAGACAGTATCTTTGAGAATCCGTACTGTCGGCCGAAGCTGGTATTCGCAGCCGTCTTTAGCAGATTGGTGAGCACCTGCTGCTGCGCCGGAACCGGGGAAGTTTCAGGGGTGAGTTTTTCCTTGAGCTCAATAGCCGTTTTGATAATATTGCCGAGGATCGCCATAGGAGTAGCAAAAAGTTATTGGATTGCCCAATATACCACCCGTTTTGTTTAACGCAATTGGATACGGTTGTTAAATCGTTTAATTAGTGCGTTTCTTCGCTAACTGAGCTATCTTTAAAAGCCAGACCAGCCAGTTGGTTGCTTTGTGGTAGCGGAAGGCTATTAGCAAAATATCGTAATTTGCGATTATGCTGAAATTAGTACTGCTATACATTATGGCGGCGCTCTACGTGGCGGCGGGAGTGAATCACTTCTTGCGTCCCCGCATGTACGAACGGATCATTCCGCCCTACCTCCCGGCCCCGGAGGCGCTCAACCTGGCGGCCGGAGTAGCTGAAGTGGTTTTGGGAATAGCACTGCTCTTTCCGGTAACTCGTCCCTGGGCCGCCTGGGGGATCATTGCCCTGCTGGTGGCGGTGTTTCCGGCTAATCTGTACATGTACCAACAGGGCACTCCGGGCATTCCATCGTGGGCGCTGCTGCTGCGTCTGCCGTTGCAGGCAGTCCTCATCGCCTGGGCGTGGTGGTATACGCGGTAGAAAAACTTGCGGCTAGTCTTTTGCGATAAGCGAAGCGGTTTCGCCCGCTAGTGAATCAGCCAAATCTTGTAGGTTGCTGCCCAATTTTCCCGCCACAAAACCGGTTGACCAAGCTGCCTGAAAGTTGAATCCTCCGGTCACTCCGTCGATATCCAGCACCTCTCCGGCAAAATACAGCCCCGGACACACCTGGCTCTCCAGGGTGTTCATGTCTACGTCCGACAAGCAAACGCCCCCACAGGTAACAAACTCTTCCTTGAAGGTCGTCTTTCCCGATACCGTATACGAATCGTTGAGTAGCGCGGCGAGCAGGGCATTGCGGCGCTTTTTACTGAGTTCGGCCCAGGGCGTGTCCGGATCGATGTCAGCTTTGGCGAGCAAATGGTTCCACAGCCGCTGCGGTAGGCGGTAAGGATTCTTGTTCGCTATCTTCCGCCCCCCCAGCGCCGGAAGCTGCTGCAACAAATCAGTGCGTACTTCTTCTTCGTTGGGGTTACCCAGCCAGTTGATCTGCACCGGAAACTGATAGGCTCGCTCGCTCAGCGCTCGTGCGCCCCAGGCCGACAGCTTCAGCACGGCCGGGCCGCTGGTGCCCCAGTGCGTGATGAGCAGTGGACCATCGTGGCTCAGTTTCGTGCCCGGCACGCGTACCAAGGCGCGCTCCACGCTCAGGCCTGGCAACGCCGTCAACGGAGTGTCGGGCATATTGAAGGTGAACAGCGAGGGAACCGGCGGGGCAATGGCATGACCCAGATCGGCAAGCCAGGCCAGGCCACTCAACTTCGGACTGCCACCGGTGGTCACGATCACTCGGTCAGCGGTGACCTCTTCCGAGCCTACGGTCAGCCGAAAGGTATTACCATCCAGCACCAGTGTGTGCACCGAAGATTGGGTTTGAACCTCTATTCCTAAGCGTTTGGCTTCTTGCAAAAAGCAGTCGATAATGGTCTGTGAGGTGTTAGTCGTAGGAAACATGCGGCCGTCGGATTCGGTACGCAACGGCACGCCGCGCTGCTCGAACCAAGCCTGCGTTTCAGTCGGTCCGAATTGAGCGAACGGTTTTTTTAGCCGTTTTCCGCCCCGGGGATAGTGCTTAACCAATTGTGAGACAGCAAAGCAGTCGTGCATTACGTTGCAACGCCCCCCACCGGATACTTTCACCTTCGAAAGCAGTTTGCTGGTCTTCTCGTAGATCGTGACGTGTGCCGTAGGGTGGTGGTGCTTGCACGACAGGGCGGCAAAGAATCCGGCGGCCCCGCCTCCGATAATGGCTACGTTCATAGTGGAGTTGCTTGACGACAAAGTACAGTTATTTTTGTAGATTGGTTTCTAAAATAAAGTATTTACCCCTATGATACAGGCTTTGGAGAGTAACGGACAGATTGATAAAAATGGACACCTACAGTTGGATAATGCTTTACCGGTAAAAGATAAGAGGGTAAAGGTGATTGTGCTATTTCCTAATGAAGAGGATATCTCTGATAGCCAGTGGCTACAGTCGGCAAGGGGAAACGAAGTATTCAATTTTCTAGACGATCCGGAAGAAGATATTTACTCGGTATCTGACGGAGAAGATTTTAAGGATGAAATATAAAGTTATTCTTGTTCCATTCCCTTTTGATGACTTCACGGGAGTTAAGATGAGACCGGCAGTTTGTCTAACTAACAGCATAGGTGCATACCGACACGTAGTGATCGCCTTTATCACTAGCCAAGTTGCCAAGGCAAACGAACCAACCGACGTACTACTGACGGAGATTGACGCTAATTTTAGAGATACCGGATTAAAGGTGAGTTCTGCGGTACGGCTTCATCGATTGGTGACTATCCCTACTCGCGTTATTAAAAGACAGCTCGGAAAGATTCCTACCGACCATCAGCGAGAAATAGAACAAAAAATAAAGAAACTCTTCGAGTTGTAGGGTAGACACGAGACTTAGTAAAGAACAGCTATCACTGAAAATCAACTCTATGAACCTCACCGGCACCGCCAAGAAGAACAACACTTACGATGCCATCGTCATTGGCTCGGGCATCAGTGGGGGCTGGGCCGCCAAGGAACTCTGCGACCGCGGCCTGAAAACCCTGGTACTGGAACGGGGCCGCTCGGTGAAGCACGGCGAGTACCCCACGGCCACTAAAAATCCCTGGGACTTTTCCCACCGGGGACAGTTTCCGCCGATGCAAAAGCAGACCAATCCCATCGCCGACCGCTGCTACGCCTTCGAGCCGGCTACCGAGCACTTCTTCGTCAAGGATGAGGAGCACCCCTACGTGCAGGAGAAGCCCTTCGACTGGATCCGGGGCTACCAAACCGGGGGAAAGTCGCTGATCTGGGCGCGGCAGACGCAGCGGTGGAGTAACTATGAGTTCGAGGCACCCGCCCGCGACGGCTTCGCGGTGGACTGGCCCATTCGCTACGCGGACCTGGCCCCGTGGTATAGTCACGTCGAAAAATTTGTCGGCATCAGCGGCAACCGCGACGGCATCAAAAACTTGCCCGACAGCGAAGTGCTGCCCCCCTTCGATCTCAACTGCGTGGAGAAGCACATCCAAACGGAGCTACGCAAGCACTACGACGATCGGCCGGTGATTATCGGGCGCTGCGCCCACCTGACCGAGCCGCAGGACATTCACCGGCAGCAGGGGCGGGCCCAGTGCCAAGCGCGTCACCTGTGCTACCGCGGCTGTCCCTACGGAGCCTACTTTAGCTCCAACTCCTCCACCCTGCCCTGGGCGGCCAAGTCCGGTCACTTGACCCTGCAACCCGATTCGGTGGTGCACTCGATCATCTACGATGAGTCGCTGAGCAAAGCGAGTGGCGTGCGGGTGGTGGATGCCCACACCAAGGAGATGACCGAGTACTACGCCCGCATCATCTTTGTAAACGCAGCCGCGCTAAACACCAACCTAATTTTGCTCAACTCCATCTCGTCGCGCTTTCCGGACGGACTGGGCAACGACCACGGGCTGCTGGGACGCTACGTGGCCTTCCATAACTACCGGGGTAGCATGCTGGCCACCTTTGATGGGTACGAAGATGGGTACTACTACGGCCGCCGCCCCACCAGCGCCTTTATTCCGTCGTTTCGTAACGTGTTTCGGCAGGACACCGACTTTTTGCGGGGCTACATGGTGGCCTTCAGCGCAGCGCGGCAAGACTGGCGGCGGGGCTTGGTGGAGGAGGGGCACGGAGCGGAGTGGAAAGAACAACTGCGTGCGCCAGGTCCTTGGCAGGTGTTTATGATGATGCAGGGCGAAACCGTACCTCAGCACGACAACCACGTCCGCCTGAGCGACACCGCGCAGGACGCCTGGGGCATTCCGCAGTTGGTGACCTCGGTAGCCTACACTGACAACGACGAACAACTGCTGCAGGACTTCCTGGTGCAGGGCGCCGAGATGCTGGAAAAGTCGGGCTGCCGCGACATTAAAACCATCGACAGCAAGCAGTCGCCCGGTCTGGACATTCACGAGATGGGCGGAGTACGCATGGGGCACGACCCGAACACTTCGTTACTCAACCGCTGGAACCAACTGCATACCTGTAAAAACGTGTTCGTGACCGATGGCGCCTGCATGACCTCGGTGGGTAACCAGAACCCCTCACTCACCTTTATGGCGCTCACCGCCCGAGCGGTAGACCATGCGGGGCAGGAAATGAAGCGAGGGAATTTGTAGAAGTCCTACGAAAGATATCCTTCGGAACACTTACCTCCTAATGTCAAAAAGTTACCCAAATCGCCGATAGTTTGACAATAACCATTTGTCAATGACTCTTCTTTTTATCAAATTGGGAAAATTAGCGTCCCAGCACTTAGTAGTTACGCGTTGTGCCGGGAGTTTAATTACCAAGGGGGCCCTATGCCAAGAAACAACGACCATGATGCACAGTGGGAGCGCTTCCGATCCGGAGAGGCATCGGCGTTGGGAGCTATCTACGATCAGCACGTGCGCGCCCTGTACGGTTACGGGCATAAGCTAACCACGGACCGGGCGTTGGTGGAGGACAGCATTCAGGATGTGTTTGGCGAACTGTGGAAGCGCCGGAAGCGGATTAGCCCGACCACTTCGGTGAAGTTCTACTTGCTGGGCGCACTACGGCGCAAGATTGTTCGAGAACTGAAAAAACAGCGTGCCACGCTTCCCCTAGAAAAAGCCATTCACGTATCGCATACGGTTCAAGATCACCTATCCGACGAACAAGCCCATGCCCTCCGAAAGGCCCTTACCCAGTTGGGGCCGCGCCAGCAGGAGGCCATCTACCTCAGGTTTTACAACCGCCTGACGAACGACGAGATTGCCGAACTAATGGAAATTGATAAACGCACGGTCTACAATCTGGTGTCGCAAGCGCTGGCCCGGCTCAATGAGCGTCTGAAACCGGTGCTGCATCATTTATTGGGTTGGCTAACGCTGCTACTTACCGCGAGCTAACGCGTTTGCTTACTTTCGCCCAATGATCCGCGCTATACTATCCCAAAGCGCGACCGTTAAGAAACTTTCTGGAAATATTCTTCTACCCCCCCGTGAGGTTTCGGCACATTCTGCTTTTACCGGTATAGAACAACCAACCTCATGGACTACGCTCGCTATACCGCTCAGCAATTCGCTCAGGACGAAGCCTTTCAGGCCTGGGTGCTGCACCCGCGCGCTGCGGACGAACTATTTTGGCAGCGGTGGTTGGATGAACACCCGCACCGCCGCGCCAAAGTGGAACAAGCGCGGGCTCTGCTGCTGGGCTGGCAGTTCGAGGTCCCTCCGGTTTCAGATGAGGAAGTAGCGCACCTGCGGCGCAACGTCATGCGGCAGGTGAACAACGAATCGCGGGCGGTGGCTCAACGCCGGGTTATGTACCGGGTAGCCGCCTCGTTGCTGATCTTACTGGGAGTTGCCGGGGTACTCTACCGCTGGGTGCCCTCCGAACCCGAGTGGGTAAACTACCAAACCGACTACGGCGAGATCAAGACCTTTCAACTACCCGACGGATCGGAAGTAACGCTCAACGCGAACTCTACGCTACGGTTTGCGCCGGACTGGGAGGTGGCTGAGTACCGACAGGTGTGGCTGCGGGGTGAGGCTTACTTCAACGTAGCGAAGCAAGCCCTGACCTCCCCTCCCCAGGGTTCACAGCACGGGCAAGACGGTAGTTCGTGGAAGAAATTTTTGGTGAAGGCCAACGCCCTGGAAGTGGCCGTGGTGGGAACGCAGTTTAACGTGTATGCCCGGGCGCGAACCGAAGTGGTGCTGGCAGAGGGGGCGGTATCGGTGCGGGTAGATAGTACGCAGCAAGCACCTTCTGCGCTGCGACAGATGAAGCCAGGTGAAAGACTGACGTACGCCCAGCAGTCGTTCTCGCAGCAGCGGGTAAATCCTGCGTCTTACACTTCGTGGCGCAAGCGGCAGTTGGTGTTCGACGCCGTTCCGCTGCTTCAGGTGGCGCAGAAGATCAAAGAAACCTACGGGGTTGATGTGATTTTTACCGATCCCCTGCTTACGCAACAAACCTTTACCGGAACAGTGCCTTCCTCCAACCTTACCGTACTACTGGAAGCCCTCACCGGCATTTATCAACTGAAAATTATCCAGCACGATGATCAAATAATAATTCAACCGAAAACTACCGGCGAAGCCAAAGAATAACTTCTTCCGGAGTGCGCTTGCTCATCAACCCCTCACCTAACAAAATATAATTATGCACTTTTCTTTATCCAACCTTCGCTTCAGTGCCGGTCTGATGATAGCCGCTCTGCTTAGCACATCAGCGTCCGCTCAGCAGTTGGCCGCCCTGCCCAATGAGGTGTACCAACCCGCGGCAACCGAACAGGACCAGGGCCAATCGCTCAAGCAGATACTGCAAACCCTAGAAGAGGAATACGAAGTATACTTTAGCTACGACGACCAAGTAGTGGAAAGCATCATCGTGCCTCTCCAGAAGGTTGATCAGTCGGCCTTGCTGGAGGAACTGCTGGCCACGTACCTGGATGGGCATCAGCTGGGCTACCGGCAACTGGAAAAGGACTACTACATGATCTATCGCTTGCCTACTTCGTCCGCGCTGCTATTGATAGACCGGCAGCCGGTACGAACGGAAGCATCTTCGCCGCCGCTCCGTCTATTGTCCTCATCAAGCATTAGCCTATCGCCAAGTAGCTCCTCAACCATCGACAAAACGATCAGCGGCCAGGTAACCGATGCGTCTACCGACGAAGGGCTCCCGGGAGTAAATATTGTGGTAAAAAATACTTCGGTAGGCACCGTAACTGATGCGGACGGCAACTACCGCCTTACCGTTCCGGATGATGCCGAAACGCTGGTGTTCTCATCGGTAGGCTTCGTTCGAGAAGAAGTACCCATTGGCAACCAAACTGCCGTTAGTATAGCGATGGCCCCCGATATTCAGTCGCTTAGTGAGGTGGTGGTTACTTCGTTCGGAATTGAGGAAACGAAGGACCAACTGGTGTACGCTACCCAGCAGGTCGACGGCGAGGCGCTCGATCAGGTGGGTAACCCCAACGTGCTCAACTCGCTACAGGGCAAGGTGGCCGGAGTGTCGGTAAACCTATCCAGCGGGATGCCCGGCCGCTCGCCCATCGTAAAGATTCGTGGCAGCCGTTCGATCACGGGCAACAATCAGCCGCTCTACGTGGTAGACGGACTACCCATTTCGGGGCGGCCAATCGACCTGAATCCTAATAATATTGCCAGCATGAACGTGCTAAAAGGCGCTACCGCTTCGGCGCTCTACGGCATCCGGGCGGCCAACGGGGCGGTGATCATCACCACCAAACAGGGTGAGCTGCGCACTGGCGGACCCACCGTGGAGGTGGGCACCTTCTACAGCGTAGATCAGGTGGGCTACCTGCCCGATCTGCAGCAGACCTACGCCCAGGGAAACGGAAGCCTAAGCACGGGCAGCGGACTGTCGTACGGCCCCCGCATCAGTGAAGTCGGCACGTATACCAACAACGTGGGCGAAGAAGTGGTGGCCCAGGCTTATGACCACAGCGACGCGTTTTACCAGAACGGCTACACCTTTAATACCAATGTGTCGGTGGCCAACGCCAACGATGACGGCAGCTACTTCTTTAGTCTGGGGCGCAGCCGACAGGAAGGAGTGGTGCCCAACACCGGACTGGAACGCATTAACTTCAAGCTGAACGGACGGTACCGACTCAGTGAAAAATTCTCGACCAGTGTGTTCTTCACCTACTCGGAGCTAGACGTAGACGATTTTCCTGATCTGGCCGGAAACACCAACTACTTCCGGGGCATCTGGGAGGCCCCACCCTCGTACGACCTGGCCGGTACGCCCATTGCTACGCCGAACAATCCGTACCAGCAAGTTTATTTCCGGGGCGGGCAGAACAACCCCTACTGGGTGGTGGCCAATAACTACCGCAACAGCAAGACGCCCCGCATCTTCGGAAACATTTTGCTCGACTACCAGATTACGCCCGCGCTGTCGTTTAACTACCGCTTGGGCATCGACCGTTTCACCACCCGGCAGGAGGAACTTCGGGAGCTGGGCACCGGCGATATCGGACGGACGGTTCCTCCGAGTGGCGGTTTGCTCTCGCTCAACGACGTGATCAGCCAGAACGTGAACTCCAACGTCTACCTGTCGTACGAGCAGGAGGTCAGCGATTTCTCGGTGAACGTGGTGGTGGGTAACGAGGTGTTTGACCAGCGGATCGACCAAAACAATACCATCGGGCAAAACTTTGTGACGGGGGGCTTCCCCAACCTGGCCAACGCTACCCTGGTTACGGCGGGCAACACCAGCGACAACCAGCGCATCGTGGGCTTCTACGGCAACGCCAACCTGGGCTGGCAGAACAAAATCTACCTGAACCTAACCGGACGCACCGACTACGTATCGAACATGCCTGCGGCCAACCGCTCGTTCTTTTACCCCTCGGTGGGCACCAGCGTTATCCTTACCGAACTGCTGCCCGACCTGCAGGAGGTAATGTCGTTCGCTAAACTGCGGGCGAGCGTAGCGGAAGTAGGACAGGCCGGTCCGCTTTACGTGAACAACAACGGGTTTAGGGCCACCAATGCCGGAAGTTTTGTGTTTCCGTTTAATGGGCTGAGTGCTTTCACCCAGAACAGTACTCGCATCTCTCCCGATCTGATGCCCGAGAACACCCGCACGGTAGAACTGGGACTGGACTTCCGCTTTCTGGAAGATCGGATCGGCATCGACTACACCTACTTTAATAGCGTGTCGGAAAACCAAATCTTTCAGGTGCCGCTGCCGTTGTCGACCGGTGCTTCTACAGAAATCCGCAACGCCGGAGAGATATCCTCGCGGGGCCATGAGGTGGTTTTGTCGCTCATACCAGTAAGCACCTCCAATTTCCGCTGGGAGTTCTTGACCAACTTCTTAACCTTTGAGAACAAGGTGGAGCAACTCGCTGAGGGCGTTGACCAGATCGGTATTACCTCGCCCGATGGGGTCAATACCATTCAGGTGGCCCAGGTTGGCGAAGACTTCCCCTCGTTCTTCGGCACCTCCTTTTTGCGCGACCCCGCCACCGACCGGGTGGTGGTGCTCGACGATGATACCAGTCCGGTGCACGGCATGCCCATCATCGACTTTGAAAATAGGGTAATTGGCTCGCCACTGCCCGACTTTACCGTGAGCTTTATCAACAACGTTTCGTACCGAGACTTCTCGCTTTCTTTTCAGCTCGACTGGAGCCAGGGAGGACAGTTGTTTTCGCAGTCGGCCATTGAGACGCGCTTTCGGGGCACCTCGGCCGAGACCCTGAGCCGCGAGGAAGATATCGTTATCGATGCGGTGAAGGGGCAAATCGGTCCGGAGGGAAACCTGGCGGTTACCGGCGAAAACGACATTGCTATCAACAAGGCGTTCACCTACTACACGCACATTTGGCAGTTTGTGGGAGCCTACCAGGATGCTTTGCAGGACGCTTCGTTTCTGCGCCTGCGCGAACTGACGTTCTCATACCAATTACCCGCTAGCCTTACCGACCGCACCTTCTTAGACCGGATGTCGGTGTACTTTGCGGGCCGCAACCTGTTTCTGATCACCGACTCGTTTGTAGACCCCGAGGTAAACTACGTAGAAACCGGGCAGGGAAACCGGCCCAACAGCCAGGGAGTAGAGTGGAACCAACTGCCGCAGACCCGCAGTTACGGCATCGGGC
>JBASAY010000037.1:0-7298 GCA_049650865.1 Tunicatimonas sp. | reverse complement strand
ACATGAGAAAAATTTCGACTGATAACTTCACGCTGAGAGCGACGAAGCTAAATTCTCTGTTACATGGCTTGTCTCTACGATTTCTGACCTATGAAATTCATAAAGCGACTTCGGAGTGCCACTAATTGTTGTTTTGTATATTGTTAATTATCAAGCGTTTACAAAAATCCTCATGTCGAGTGGCATTAGATATTAAAGAAATAGTAAAAGATATGATTAGAATCAATAGATTTTCTTGTTCTTATTCTCTTTGTGATTAGTTATGAATATTTATTCATATTACTGATAAATTTTTTATTTTTTGATCGCTTCCCAGCAAAGAGAAAATGATTGATCGACTGAATCTTCAGTTAGTCGACCATCCATATCGTTGACCAAATAAGTTGAAAAGTTTCTTATAAAGCCGATAATTAGGGATATGAGCATATTGCTGTCAGTGTCCTTTATCAAATTTTCCTTTTTACCCTTATCCAATAAGTTCTTCAAATAATTTCTGAAGGTGGTATCTAACTTCTTATTAGCTTCCGAAACGTAGGGGGAAATGAGAAACTGCTCTAAGAAAACAATCCTCAAATTATTGGCAACTAGTCGCTCTAAAGCAACTTTCCACATTTTATACAACTGAATATCAATAGGGAGGTGGCTTATTTCATCTATAAGGGCAGGTGCGCTTTCTTTTTGCAGTTTACGGTAAAGAGCGTTTAGTAACTCTTCTTTGCTTTCAAAATAGATATAGAGTGTACCGCTTGCTATTTTGGCTTCTTTTGCAATACTAGACATTTTCAAACCTGCAATCCCTACTTTGCCGGTGAGGTGTAGCGTAGCCTCAAAAATTTGATTAAGCCTATGTTCTGCGTTTTCAGTCATGATTGCAAAAATATGAATATTTATTCATGTATGCAATTTTAAATGGTTCTAATATTGGAACTGGGGCGCGCTTGTAGCGCGTCACCTATCCGATACACCCCTGATGGACCGTCTCTCAAAACTCCAACCGATAGGTAACCGACGGAATGATCGGAAACAGGCTGTACTGCTTCAGCTTACCGTTTGATTCGTACGAAAAGTAGGGGTTGAGGCGGCTGTAGGCATTGTACAACGAGAAAATTTAGGTGCGGTGGTTGAGCCGTTTGGTTTCTTTGCGTCGTTGGTAGCTCACGTCCAGCCTCGGTCGACCCGGGCAGCCCGCCGAGATCGCGCCGATCTACGTGCTGCTGGCCTCGCAAGCAGGAAGCTACATCACCGGAGAGGTGATGGGCGTAACCGGCGGCACCATGCCCGCATAATATGGGTGAGTATTTGATTAGCAGAAAGCCAGCGGCGGAGACGCCGCTGGCTTTTTTTTGTTTAATAATCCTGGGCGAGAACCTCGATAGGGATGCGCAAATTGGTATTCAGCTTCCTAATCATAGCCAAAGTCAGTTTGCGCTTTTTATTCATTATTTCGCTTACGCGGCTCTTAAAACCTATTATCTCAGCTAAATCTTTTTGCTTAAGACCCATTTGTTCCATTCGGAACTCGATGGCCGCAATCGGATCGGGCATATCGATGGGGAAGTTTTCACTTTCATAATTATCTATTACGATAGATAAAATTTCCAACTCGTCCCCCTCTTCTGTACTGCGTCGGGCATCAAAAATAACCGCTAAGCGCTCGAGCGCTTTTTGGTAGTCCCCTTCATTTCTGATTGGCTTTATATTCACTTCAAATTTCGTTAGCGTTTATCTTGTCATATTCAGCATGGGTTCCAATAAATCTAATCCAGGCTAGTTGGTACTCAAAGTTGAACTTAACGATCAGTCGGTAGTCGTTACCTTTGATATTAAAGACAATGCGATTGTCTTTCACAATGCTGGCGCTTGGATACTCTTCTTTTAGCTCGTTTATTGACGACCAGTTAGATTTTTGGGTTTCTCGGTACCACGATTTCAGTTGAATCTCGCAATCACCGTGCTTTTCCCAAAAATCCCGTAATGTTCCTCTTGAAAACACCTTCACTCAGGATAGTTTACTGCAAATATAAGAAAAAGTTACCAAAAAGGTAACTTTTTTTTACATTCAATATTGAGAGTCCAGCAAATTAAGGCATTATACCGCCCAAATTAGGATCACTATACGAAATACCCCTAACTTAGAGTGTGTGCAGCATTTGCCCATCTCTCAAAACTCCAACCGATAGGTCACCGAAGGGATGATCGGAAACAGGCTATACTGCTTCAGCTTGCCGTTCGTCTCGTACAGGAAGTAGGGATTGAGGCGGCTGTAGACGTTATACAGCGAGAAAATCCAGGTGCGGTGGTTGAGCCGTTTGGTTTCCTTGCGCCGCTGGTAGCTCACGTCCAGGCGGTGGTAGGCGGGCATGCGGTAGTTGTTGCGTTCGCTCAACAGCACCCGATCATCAAAGGCGTTTTGATCAAAGTCAGCGTACTCCCAGTTCGGCGGGCGCACGCCCTGGTAGCGGGCGGTGGGCAGCGTGATCGCATTGCCCGTAGCGTATACAAACGTGAACGACAGCAGCCGATTTTTGGGTAATTTGTAGTTCACCAACAGCGACGCGTCGTGCCGCCGGTCGTAGCGAAAGGGAAACGTTCGTCCCTCATCAATTTCGGCAAACCAGCGGTTGGTCCACGACAGCGTATAGCCCAGCCAGCCCGTGAGTTTGCCCCGCTTCTTGTCAATCAACAGCTCCACTCCGTAGGCGTTTCCGTCACCCGCCACCACCTTGTTTTGCCAGTCTTCGCTGTTCTGAAACAAGTAGTTGGCCCCGTCGCGGTAGGTGATCAGGTTACGCATCCGCTTGTAATAGCTCTCTACGCTCACCTGATACGCCCCCTTGCGCAATCCCTGGGTGAACCCCAGGGCTACCTGCTCAGCGCGCTGCGGAGCGATGGTTTCGGTAGAGGACACCCACAGGTCGGTGGGCAGGCCCAGCGAAGAGTTGGTGAGCAAGTGCAGGTACTGCACCATGTTGGTGTAGGAAGCGGTAAGCGACTGGCTAGGGGAGAGCCGGTACTGTCCCGCCAGCCGGGGTTGCAGGTTGGCGTAGGTGTGGCCGTTCACTCCGAAGGCCGATGCCCGCAGCCCTACGTTTACGTTTACCCGCTCGCTGAGCGTGATGTCGTCCTCGGCGTAGACTTCCGCGTTGGTGGCATCAATAAAGTCCTGGTTGTTGAAGGTGGTGTCGGCGCTGGCGTTCACCAGCTGCACCACGTCGGGCCGAAAGCGCTGCCGAGATAGTTGAATGCCAAACTTCAGGGCGTGCGACGGTGCCAGGGCGTAGTCGAAGTCGGTGCGCAGCGTGCCGTCCTGAATGCGCGAGCGCGTCTGCGAGAAGAAGTCGGTGCCCTCCTGCTCCACGCGGTACTCCTGGAAGAAGTTGTACGAACTGTAGCTCAGCGAGGTGTTCATAAACAGCTTCGGCGTGATGATGCTGTTCCAGCGGGCCACCGCCGTGAGGTTGCCCCAGCGGAAGTTGAACGTGCTGCGGTCGTCGCCATCGTTGAAGGTGTCGAAGAAGCGGTCGCGGCCGGTGTAGAAGCTTACGTAGACCCGGTTGCGGGCATTGAGGCGGTGGTTGTACTTGGCGTTGAAGTCGTAGAAATTATAGCCCAGCGTGCGGTCTTCGGCTAACAGGGCTACGGCGGCGATGGCGTCGAGCCAGGTGCGGCGGGCCGAAATGATGAACGAGGAAGTATCTTTCTTGATTGGCCCCTCGTAGGTGAACCGCCCGGCAATGGGACTCAACGCAAACACCCCCTGCCGCTCTTTGAGGTTGCCCTCCTTCATAGCGATGTTAAGCACCGAGGACAACCGTCCGCCGTAGCGGGCCGGAATGCCCCCCTTGATGAGTTCCATGGAGTGGATAGCATCGGAGTTGAACACCGACAGAAAGCCGAACAGGTGCGACACGTTGTAAACGGGCACCCCGTCGAGCAGAATCAGGTTTTGGTCGGGGCTGCCGCCGCGCACGTAGAGTCCGGCCGAGCCCTCGTTGCCGAACTTGACGCCGGGCAGCAGTTGCAAGGTTTTGAGCAGATCGCTCTCGCCGCCCAGCACCGGGGCGGTGTGCACGGTTTGGATAGGAACGCGGTGTACGCTCAGGGGCGGGGCGCGGCTCGTCTCCTCGTCGGAGGCCACCACCTCCACTTCGTCGAGCAGGGTGTTGGGGGTAAGGGCTACGTCGTGGCGCAGGTTCTGCTGCCCAGTAAGCGTATCGCGGATGGTGGCGTAGCCCACGTAGGAGACCAGCAGCAGCAGGGTGTCGGCCGGGGAGACGGACAGACTGTAGAAACCGTAGGCATTGGTGGCTACCCCTCGCCGCAGGGCGGGCAGGTAAACGGTGGCTTCGATGAGCCGTTCGCCGCTTTCGGCGTCGGTCACGTAGCCGCTGACGGTAGCAGAGGGCTGGGCTCTCGCAAACGTTGAGCAGTAAATCAGCGAAAAGGCGTGGATTGACCCTACCAATAGTATCTTGCCAAACAAGACAAAGCGTGAAACTGGCATATCAATTCTTTGTGTAAGCAGCAACAAGCGCGAACCGATCGCCCTGGATAACCAAGGGCAATGGCATTATCATGCGCATCTGCTAAAATAACCGAAGACCCACCGACAGTTGCAGACTACGGTTATAGGTTGGTCCAGAGATAAGGTTAGGTTCTTCCCGGTTAAGGACTGAAATAGTGAAATCCTCAGAGACATCGTATAATCCTAGGTTGTAGCGTAAGTTGACCGCCCACCTATCAGAGATTGCGTACCCAACTCCTACATTCAGCGCTAAATCCAGGTTTTTATAGGAGTTCAGTTGGCGTTCGATGGAGGAGGTGGGGAGGCTTGAAAATGCGTTGTTAAAATTGAGATTCGTGGTAGCGTCCAGTAGGTAGCTTACTTCCGGGCCTAGTTCTACGGTTAATCTGTTCAGTATATGATACCGAAGCATGATGGGGACACTAAGATAGTGTAGGTTATAGCGGGTAGGATTAGAGCTGTTACCAACGAATTGAAGTCCTTTATTGATATACAAAACCTCAGGTTGAAGAATAAAGGTTTTGGTGAGGGGTACGGTGACGAAGACCCCTCCTAGGTAAGTGGGTTTAACGTCGTTTCCGCTAGAAAGGCCAACGCCCTCGAACGCCTGGCCGCTCAACGCTCCGCCGACCTTCAGGCCGACTGATGTCTGCGCCAGCAAGGGTAACGAACCAATTGTTAACAAGCTGATTAAAATGATTTTTTTCATGGTAAGACAGGTTATTGAAAATAGTAAAACTAAGGACAAGGGAAGTCTCTGATTTCCAAGGTTGTGCTGTTGTAAGCCGCAAAGATACCGGTGCCATTCTCCACATTAGAATAGATTTTAACTGGTTCGGCAAAGGGATTAGGCTCTTCAAAAAACTCAAAAGCAAGGTAGTACATAACACTGGACTTCAAATAGCGATCGTGGGCTTGGCTACTGCTCAGCACGTTGAGTTGAAAAGAAGAAGAGTCAGAAGAGCCAGCACGCAGGCTATTGTAGTCAGACCCCAGGGCTATATTAAAGCTAATGATTTCTCCGTCCAAAGTGGCGTCATCAACCCGCACGTACAGATCGTAAGCGGTGACTCCGCCCGAGGTATTATCTACAAACGAGTTGAACCGGTCGGGAATCGGTGAAAACGACCTGTAATAAGTCGCCTTTGTTTCTACTAACCTAAGCTGATCGGTTTCTTCGCATGTGGTGTAGCCATCTTCGTCTAAGCTACATACTCTGCCTGTATAGTACGAGCTAATGGTTTCTAGCCAATAAGCATTCGTTTCAGTAGGTGGGTCGATAATATTGATGTCAAGGATGGAACTAGCAAACGTATAGATATCAGCAGTGTCTTCCCGAAAACAAATTGCTACCTCAGGAGGTGGAGGAATCGCATCGGTGGCGCGAACCGTTGGGTAGCCTACTGCCGCGGCCTCGATGGTGTAGGTGCGCCCTACTTTTGGGTAGTAGTCTATCGCGTATAAACTGTCACGAAAAGTTAGGTTGCCTACCAGGGTATCATCCTCGTAAAGCGCGACAACAGCATTATCTACCACTGGAAAGTTTGTGATGTTGGTATATGAAGGTAACGTGGTGGTTAGCGAGATTTGAATGGTACGGTCAGGATGCAGCAAGCCATTGAGTACCAGTTCCTCCTCCTGGGCTGGCAGAGGAAGATCGAGTTCTTTGGTACAAGCCAGAAGCACCAAGATAAAAGCCGAGAGTAACAGTGTTGTCCTCATGTGCTGCAAATTAATAGGATGTTGGTTCATCCTGCTGCCCCAGTTTAAGAAAATGTTCACCCTTCTTAGCAACAACTGAAACTGGGGCGCGCGTCACCCACTATCTAACCCACTGCTTCCCGGTCTGGCTTATCTCTACAAAACCCCTACCTTCGTGCCATGCACCTCTGTGTCGACGCCCGTATGTGCCGCCCCAATGGCTCATCCGGCAGTTTGGCTAATTATGCTATCTTTGGCCCCATCGTTTAATCAGCCCCCCTTACATGCCCGCCCCCCGAGTAGCCCTGGTTCACGAGTGGCTGGTGGACCATTCCGGATCAGAGAAAGTGCTGGAGCAGATGCTGCGCGTGTTTCCGGATGCCGATCTGTTTAGCCTGGTTGAGTTCTTACCAGACGAGCTAAAGCCATTCACTCAGCACAAGCCGGTAACTACTTCCTTCATCCAGAAGTTGCCGTTCGCAAGAAAGCACTACCGCAACTATTTGCCCCTGATGCCGCTGGCAGTGGAGCAACTCGACGTGTCGGCCTACGATATTGTGATCTCCAACAGTCATGCGGTTACCAAGGGGGTGATTACCCGCAGCGACCAGCTGCACCTGTGCTACTGCCACTCGCCCATGCGCTACGCCTGGGATCTATACCATCAGTACCTGGGCGAAGCCGGACTCCAGCGCGGCCTGCGGGGGATGCTCGCCCAGCTTACGTTGCACTACCTGCGACAGTGGGATTTGAGCACCGTAAACCGCATCGACCACTTTATGGCCAACTCCCGCTACATCGCGCAGCGCATCCACAAAGTGTACCGCCGGTCGGCCACGGTGGTGTATCCCCCGGTGGACACCGATGGGTTTACCCTGCAGACTGACAAAGAGGATTTTTATCTCACTGCTTCGCGCATGGTTCCCTACAAGCGAATAGATTTGATTGTTCGGGCGTTCGCGCGGATGCCGGATAAGCGATTGATCGTGATTGGCGACGGAACGGAGATGGAAAAGGTGCGGGCGGCCGCCGGACCCAACGTGACGCTGCTAGGATTTCAGCCCTTTGCGGT
>JBASAY010000036.1:0-27970 GCA_049650865.1 Tunicatimonas sp. | reverse complement strand
ACCTTATAGTCCTGAAGGTCTTCTTGAATCTGCTTTTGAATTCTTTCTATACTCAAGTTTAGCGTACGCTGATCGGCATCTACTTTCTCTCAGTGCTCCTTCATATCTCTATCGCGCGCTTGCTGATCGGCCCGCACCTCCTCGCGAAACTTCTGTATGTCTTTGCTGAACCTCTCTGCGTTCTCATCGCGCGCTTGTTGACCTGCCCGCACCTCCTCGCGGAACTTCTCTATACCTTTGCTGAACCTCTCTGAACTCTCATCGCGCGCTTGCTGATCTGCCCGCACCTCCTCGCGGAACCCCTTCAAATCTTTATCACGCTCCTGCTGACTGGCTCGCACTTCTTTGCGAAACTCCTTCAGATCTTCGTCGCGCTCGAGTTGGTCACGGCGCATCTCTTTCTTAAAGGCAGTAGTATCTTGCTCCATCCGCTTGAGCATCATGTCGGTCTGGACGATGAATCGGCCTAGTACTGCTTCCAGTTTACTTACACGTTCTTCTACTTCTTCCATAAACTTCTAAACGGGTATCTGGCGACGCGAAGACGTTTTGCGATCAGGAGTTTTAGGCCGTTCGGCATCCTTACCTCGACTTTTTAAGTCCTGGTAGCGGCGGTAGCCGGAGATACCAAAGCCGAGTAGCATCACCAACGTGCCGATCCAAAGGATGTTAATCAGCGGCTTCTCGATGGCCTTTAGCACGATGTAGTCTTTCTGCGTGGTTTCTACTCCGAAGGTAAACGAATTGGTTTCCGGCGAGATGGTCATTAAACTAAGCCGCACCCCGAGCTCGCTCTGCGTATCGGCTACGCGCCCTACCATCCGGTCGCGGATTAGGTAGACGGGTTTGAGGACGAATGCTCGGTTTTCGGCTTCTACGTTTACCACCGCTTGCACCGCCAGGTCATCATCACGCAAATCTACGTCGTCCAGTTCACTTACACGCTCCACTCCCTGCAAGGTAGCTACGTAGTCGTTCACAAAGAACGGCTTGCTCATCTCCACTTCAACCTCCTTGAGCTCACTCCACTCCTTTTCGTCAGGCTCGTTCGACATGGCGTTTACAAACGTATATATATCACGAGAGACTTTGTGCAGGATATCAGGTGAGGCCAGCGTGCCCCCCATTGAGGGGTTATTCTGGGTGCGGGGGTACAGTGAGAACTCCTCACCGGTTGCATTGTCGCGGTACACGATCTCGTGATAGGTATTTTCGGGGCGGACGGCGGCAGTATCCCCTTTGCTCAGGTACTTCTGTCCATCAACGATAATGTCTTGGCGGGCGGTAGCAATGTGCTCGTCCTCGGTAGGGCGCATCAGCTTGCGGTCTACAAATCCCGGCACACCATCTACTTCCATTTTTCTTCCCTGGTAGGTCAGTTGGTAGTCTAACATCTGGCGCGGCTCGTTGATCCACAATACCAAGTTTTCGGCGTTCTCTTGTTTAGGTATGTCTTCACTAAATATTATTTTGCCAGAGTAGTTCAGCGAAACTACGTTCGAGTATCCTGACGAGAATAGAATACCAATAAACATCAGCGCAACCCCAATGTGCGCTACCGATCCACCGACCAGCTTCACCTTGCGGCGGGCTAATTGTACCAGTATCGTGGCGTTGGCAACCACCGAATAGAGCGAAGCGGTGAGCAAGATGATGTAGACCGGATCCGTTACTTTGCCTAGCAGAATAGCTGCCGAGCTCACCAGCAGGGTGATGATGAAGGGCAAGGTAAGCGCTTCGCGCAGGCGGGCCGCGTCCATTTTTTTCCAAAAGAAAAACTGCCCCGTACCCGATAGCAGGGCCACCACAACGGCGAACCAAAGCTGGAACTTGGTATAAAAAGCGATTTGATCGGCCGGAGGCGCTACGTTAGACACTCCCCCCAGTAGCTCAACGATGGTATTGTACACCGGAATGGAGGTAGGCACCAGTACCTGAAAACTCATCAGGCACAGGGTGGTAGCTCCAATAAAAATCCAGAACTCCCGACTGTAAGCTGAAGCCTCCTTCTCGGAGGTGGGCACTTCTTTCCAGCGGATCGCCGCCAAAACAATAGCTCCCACCATAAAAAACAACATGTAAATAAGCAGTTGACCCGATAGGCCCAAATCGGTGAACGAGTGCACCGAGGCGTCGCCTAAAATGCCGCTACGCGTTAGAAAGGTACTGTACAGAATGAGTACGAACATGCTGATGACCAGTACCACTGAAGTCTTGAGTGCCGTGCGGTTGTTCTTAAAGATCAGTAGCGTATGAATGGCCGCTACCAACACCAACCAGGGCACGTAGACCGCGTTCTCTACCGGGTCCCAGTTCCAGTAGCCACCGAAGTTTAACGTCTCGTAGGCCCACACGGCCCCCATAATGATGCCTAAACCGAGCACTCCCGCCGAGAACAGCGCCCACGGCAGGGTAGGCTTCACCCAGTCTTCGTAGCGCCGCTTCCAGAGTCCGGCCATACAAAAGGCGAAGGGGACCAGGGTGGTGGCAAAACCCAGAAAGAGCGTAGGCGGGTGAATCACCATCCAGTAGTTTTGCAGCAGCGGATTAAGGCCGGTGCCGTCTTCGGGCACAAAGTCGGGATTGATGGCGAACACCGGCGCTTCCATCACGTCGCGCAGCAGCAAGAAGGGAGAGCTGCCGATTTTTAGGTCGCCAATCACTACTCCCAAAATCATGGAAGCCAAAAACGCCTGCACCAGCGCAAATACGGCCATCACCGGGGCTTCCCAGGCGTTGCGGCGGTTGGCGTAAATCAATACTACCCCCAGCACCACGTGCCAGAAGATCCACAGCAAGAAGCTACCCTCCTGCCCTTCCCAAAAGCTGGAGATCATGTAGTAAGCGGGCAAACTGCGCGATGAATGCGTCCAGGCGTAGTGGTACTCAAACAGGTTGTTGTAAATAATGTAGAACAAGCTAAGAACGACACCAAGCACCAGCGCACCGTGCAGCAGAAAGGCGGCACGGGCAAAACGCCGCCAGGCGGACGCTTCTAGATCATGCAGATTAGAAGCCTTGATGTAGGCACAAGCAGCCACCAGGGCGCTAACGAACGACGCAATAACGAAGAAGTGACCTAAGTTTCCGGCAAAAGTATTAATCATGAATTAGGCGTTTAGCTGCTGTTGTAGCTCTTTGACGTAATCGACCGAGACGTGAGTAATAGCGGCAATACTAGTCGGCACTAACGTGCCATCGCGTAGCATAGCCACAATCAGTTCGTTTTTCTCCGCCAGGCGTCCCTCTTGTCTCCCCTCCTGTTTACCTTCTTGCTTGCCTTCCTGTTTACCTTCTTGCTTACCACGCTGGTAGATCACATCAGTTTCAATATCAAAGTCAAAGGGCATCTTTTCTATGTTTAAGAGGGTTTCTTCCTGTAAATTACGCAGTTTGCTCATCACTACCAACTGCCGAACGTAACGCTGTAACTTATTTATATCTTGACTAGCTGCCTGCAATCGGGATAGCACTTTAGCAACAACTACATTGGGTGATTCGTTCTGAAAATCGCCCAACACGGCGAGCAAAATCTCTTCAGAAATATCAGAGGAAAGCAGTCGTTCGTAGTCGTACTCCTGGATGTTAATTAGCCTAAACGCAAAGTTATTACCGTCGCCAGGAATCAGCTCTGAAATTCTCGTTTTCATGGTAGGCTTCTTCTGTCCCAGGTAAACGACAAACTGCCGAATCGGCAGTTGGTGAACCTCCTGCAATAGCGCCCGGTAGGTTTGCATGCGCAACACCATTTCGGTTTCGTCGCCTACCTGAAACTCAATGTGCAGAATGCTTTTGCGCCCTTGCTCATCCGTGATTCGGCGGGTTACGTCCGGCTTGCGCTCTAGCGTGAGGTGAAGATCGACGGTGATTTCTTCCATTGCTTCCGGACGAATTCCAAATAGCTTGTCCGACAAGGGAAGGATGACCGCCTCGATATTTTCTTTGATGATTCGGTCGTACTCGTTGGGCATTTGGGCTAGCCAATTTCTTCTTCCTGGTACTTAGAGGGGCACTTGAGCAGAATTTGCTCGGCAACGAACAGGTCGTTGTGGTAGGATCCAATGACGACCGTCTGCTCAGACCGAACCAGATCAGAGGGCATCGGCTCATTGTAGTAGACCTGCTGCTCTTGCCCATCCTGATCGACCATCACAAACGATACCGATAATTTATCAGGGGAAGGACTTAGCCCGACGATGTTGCCCTGCTCGTCTTTTTTGAGCTGGCCCACCACGTGAATAAGCTTATCCTGACCGGCGGTAGCCATCTCCTGGGCTTCGTCGAAGGTAACGTACGAGCTAGCGTCACCAGCGGTGGTCATAATGATAGCCGCGCAGATAGCGATGACGGCAATGGCAATGATATGGGTCTTTTTCATGGCGTTTCGTTGTGTAGTTCTTTTTCTAACCGACTCACCTTTTGGTCGATGCGGATCGTGTAAACCACAAAACCGGAGAATAAGAGTAGCATCACCGCTACTACGACGTAAATCTTCCCTTCCTGGCGCATGATGTCGGCCATTTCTACGGTGCTACCTGCGTCTGCGGTTGGCTCAGGCTGAGCGCTCAACGGTTGAGGCATTGTCAACAGAGCGAGGACGATTAGCGCGTAACAGCGCGTCTTCCATTCTTTCATTGATCGTATCTTTAACTGCTTGTAAGCGAATGCGTAATGTGGTAAGCCATACCCCCAGCAACAACCAACCGATAACCGCCGGGTAGAAAACGATGCGCAGCTGACTGTCCAGATCGTAGCTGCTGAATCCAGGATTGCCCCCGTTACCCGGATGCAGCGAATCAGTCATACGGGGCAGGATAAACAGCAACGGAATCAGCGTAGCGTAAGCGAATATGTTGTATATACCGCCGATACGCGCGCGCTGCTGCTCATCAACCAGCGAGCCGCGCAAGATAAAGTAGGCAGCGTAAATCAGCAGGGCAATGGCGGCAGCGTTCAACTTCGGATCGCTCGTCCAGAAGGTGCCCCAGGTAAACTTAGCCCACAGCGAACCCGTCAGAATCCCCATAATTCCCAGTAGCATCCCGGTATTGGCAAACTCAAGGGCGTAAACGTCGTGCCGGTGCAGTGGATTACGGAGGTACTTAATGGAATAAACTACCGAGGCGGTGAACAAACCCATCATGCCAAACCACATGGGCACGTGGAAGTGCAGCACGCGGATGGTTTCGTTAAGAATAGGCAAACGGGGCGCATCGGCTAGTAGCCCGGCTACGATGGTGTAGCCGATCAGTAGTACAGTTAATCCTTTCCACCACTGCTTTTTCATCGCGATTCGGTTGTTCGCCAAAGTAACACAACAAACAGCATTTTTGTCCACTCGTAACCGGAAATTTGTTGTTAGAGGTAAACGAAAACAAATTCATTTGACGGCGGGAAGATCATAAAGCTTGTACCGTTAATAGCCAGCCTCCTACATTGGCCACCCAGAAAAATACTTAACTCCTCCACAGGTACGGAAACAAGATGTACGATAGAGAGGCGACTATCCCGTTGATCGCCATGAGCACAACTATATCGTCGTAGCTCACGCTGGGGTCTAGCCCGTCGATGGCATTCTTAGAGATTTTCATTACCATAAGCAACAGTGGGATCATAATGGGGAAGCCGAGCACCGCCATCAGGGTGCTGCTATTGTTGGCCTTAGCAGCAATGCCCGATACCATGGTAAGGGTGACCGAAAACCCTATAGAACCCAGCAGTAAGTTTGTGACAAACAGCCCTCCGTTCTGCACTTCGTTGCCCATCACCATACTAAATACCACCAGGCAAATAATGGCCAGCAGTAGTAACAGCAACGTGTTGTAGATCATTTTAGCAACAATGATCCCCTGCGGACTGGCAATGGTGTAGTAGTAGATCAGGCGGCTGCTTTGCTCCTGCAAGAAGCTCTTGGCTACCGCATTTACCGCCGCAAAGAGCATAACAATCCAGAACAGGGCGTTCCAGGTAGGTACGTTCAGGGCACCGGCCCGAAGCTTAAAGCTCATGTAGCAAATAAACACCGCCCCTACTACGTAAAGTAGTATGCCGTTGAGGGCGTAGCGCGTTCGCCACTCTAAAACGATCTCTTTTCTTAGCAATAACTTAACCTCACGAATGCTCATGGCTGGGTCGGGGGCAACGGACGCTGATCAATAGGCGTTAAAGTGTAAATTTGCTTTATATCTTTCAAAGTTCACAGCCGGATGGTCTGCGGCTTGTTTTTTGTCGTAGCCAAAGGCAGATCAGCATCCAGAGAAGTACTCATTGCATTGTAACAAACCACATCAGTAAACCCATGAAAGGAATTATCCTGGCCGGAGGCTCCGGCACCCGCCTGCATCCGCTCACCCTCGCCGTTAGCAAGCAGCTAATGCCGGTGTACGACAAGCCCATGATCTATTACCCCTTGTCTACCCTGATGACCTCCGGCATCCGCGACATTCTGATCATCTCCACCCCGCACGATATGCCGCACTTCCAGAAACTCCTGGGTGACGGACAACAGTTAGGCTGCAACTTTTCGTACGCCGTGCAGGCCAAGCCCGAAGGACTCGCCCAGGCCTTTACCATCGGCAGCGAGTTTATCGGACGCGACAAAGTAGCCCTGGTGCTGGGGGATAATATTTTCTACGGCACCGAAATGGACCGGCAACTGCAAGACAACTACGATCCTGAGGGGGGCATCGTCTACGCCTACCACGTGCACGACCCCCAACGCTACGGGGTGGTGGAGTTCGACGCTGACCAGCGCGCCATCTCCATCGAAGAAAAACCCAAGCAGCCTAAGTCAAATTACGCGATTCCAGGACTGTACTTCTACGACAACCAGGTGGTAGACATTGCCCGCAACCTGAAACCGAGCGCGCGTGGCGAGCTAGAAATTACCGACGTAAATAAGGCGTACCTGGCGCAGGGTAACCTCAAGGTAAGCATCCTGAGCAGGGGAACTGCCTGGCTGGATACCGGCACCTTCGACTCACTGATGCAGGCCGGGGTATTCGTGCAGGTAATTGAGCACCGACAGGGACAAAAGGTAGGCTGCATTGAAGAGATTGCCTACCACATGGGCTTTATCGACGCGCAGCAGCTAGAAACCCTAGCACAAAAGCAGGCAAAGAGCGGCTACGGAGAGTACCTGATAAATTTGATTAACCATTAATCTTCTCCATAATCTGGGTTAAGAATTCCGCCTTCTCGCGACAGATGGCCTCCTCCGAAGCATCTTCCGACTGCGCCTCCTGTTCTTCTAACTTCTGCTTGGCGGCTTCCAGGTGAAAAGTCAGCTCCTTCATTTCGGTCATACTTAACTGAACTGTTTTCAGCGATTGCATATCATGGTGGCTCATAGGATGGTGGGTTAGGGTAAGGAAAAACAAAGGACAGGTACGATAAATCGCACCTGTCCGAGTAATAAAGGCTTCCGGTGGATTAGGCGTGCGCCTTGCGCTGCTCCTCTACCGTAGCGATTAACTTATCGAAGGGCTTCTCAAACTTATCCACTCCTTCCTTCTCCAGCTTATCGGTGATGTCCTCAATCTCTAACCCAAGGTCAGCGATCGCCGATAAGACCTGATCGGCTTTGTCGTAGTCATCGGTGATCGTAGCGCTGGCCTGGTCGGCAGATTCTTTCATAAGCAGCTCCAGCGTATCAGTTGGTAGGGTGTTCACCGTATCGGGTCCGATCAGGGGGTACACGTAGCGCAGTGCTTCATAGTCGGTATTTTTGTTCCCGGTACTCGCCCACAGCAATCGCTGCTTGCGCGCGCCCTGCTGCTCCAACTTCTTAAAACGATCACTGTTAAACACCTCTTCGAACACCTGGTAGGCTTTTTTGGCGTTGGCAATGGCTACTTGCCCCAGGGCCATTTTTGCCTTGTCCGCATGCTTGGGTTTGTTGTCGATAATATCTTGTAGTAGCGGTTCAACCATCACGTCGATGCGGCTCAGGAAGAAGCTGGCCACCGACACTACGTGCCGGATGGACTCACCCTGCTCCAAGCGCTTCTCCAGTCCCTTTATGTACGACTCGGCAATATCGCGGTAGCGCTCCACGCTAAAAAGAAGCGTCACGTTGATGTTAACTCCTTCGGACAATAGCTGGGTGATAGCCGGAACGCCCTCACGGGTACCGGGAATTTTGATCATCACGTTGGGACGTGACACCGATTTCCACAGCCGACGGGCTTCTTCCATCGTACCTTCAGCATCGTAGACCAAGTTGGGTTGCACCTCCAGACTCACGCAACCATCTTCTCCGCCACTGGTATCATAGATAGGGCGGAACAAATCGGTGGCCCCCTGAATATCACTCACGGCGAGCTTCTCGTAGATTTCTTTACTTTCTAACCCCTGGTTGGCCAGTTCTTCGATTGCTTCACCGTACACCTCGCCATCGCTAATGGCTTTCTGAAAAATAGCGGGGTTTGAGGTGAGACCCCGGATGCCTACTTCGGTGATCTGCCGTTCCAGCGCCCCCGAGGTAATCAGTTTGCGGCTTAGGTTATCCAGCCAAACGCTTTGGCCGAGTTCGTGTATCTTGCTGATGATTGGATTCTTCATGCTTATGTTGGTTTAGAAATGTTCTTATACCATCTATAACGGCAGAACGCAACAAGCGTTTGAGTAAAGGCATAATTTATAGTGACGACCTACCTAGCGCTCGTTACCGCACGCGCTCACTCAGCTACAACATTGGCAATCTGGCGGCAGTTGCAGTCGTCGAGTAACTAAGCACATCAACTTTTTGCAACTTGGTGGTTTATAAGTTATCTTTCATTCTTCTGCAACCACCCATAAATGATGAAGTATCGTGGCGTACTCGCGCTGGTCGTTTTCTTGGCATCCCTGTTTATTGTTGCCTGGCAGATCTATGCACACACCACAACTTCGCGCATTAGCTACAACCACGACATTCGCCCTATCGTTAACAACAAGTGCATTGCTTGCCACGGGGGCGTGAAGAAATCCGGCGGCTTTAGTCTGCTCTTCCGACACGAAGCGCTGGACACCACCGAGTCGGGCATTCCGGCTATTGTACCCGGCGATGCGGCGGCCAGCGAACTCATGCAGCGCATCACCCACCACGATCCCGAGCTGCGCATGCCCCTGGAAGCGGAGCCCCTCAGCGAAGAAGAAGTAGCGTTGTTCCGCCGCTGGATTGATCAGGGAGCCGAGTGGGAGGTGCACTGGGCCTACATCGCCCCTGATACCGCTATCAGCCTACCCAATGTTAAAACGGATTGGGGTCATAACGAGATTGATCCCTTCGTGTACGACCGGCTGCAAGAACACGATCTGACTCCTGCTGCCCCCGCCGCCCCGGCCGATCTGCTGCGCCGCCTTAGTCTCGACCTCACGGGTCTACCCCCCACCCTGGCCGAAGCACAAAAATTTTCGGATGACCCATCGGAAGAAGCCTACGAGCGGGCAGTAGACAGGCTACTGGCCTCGCCCCGCTTCGGGGAACACTGGGCCGCCATGTGGCTAGATTTAGCCCGCTACGCCGACACCAAGGGGTACGAAAAAGACCTGGAGCGCAGCATCTGGCAGTACCGCGACTGGGTAATTCGGGCGTTTAACGATGACATGCCCTTCGATGAGTTCACCGTGGAGCAGCTGGCTGGTGATCTGCTGCCGCAGCCTACCGAGGCGCAACACATCGCCACGGCCTTTCACCGCAACACCATGGCCAACGACGAGGGCGGCACCGATAACGAGGAATTTCGCGTAGCCGCCGTGTTTGACCGGGTGAGTACCACCTGGGAAGTGTGGCAGGGCACCACCATGGCTTGCGTGCAGTGCCACAGCCACCCCTACGACCCCATTGTGCACGAAGAATTTTACCGGGCTTTCGCCTTTTTTAATAACACCGAGGACCGCGACATCTTTAACGAGCAGCCCAAGCTGTTCACCTACGCCACCGAAGACGAAGAAAAGCTAACCGAAATTATTCGCTGGATTGATCATCGCCTCAAACCAGACGATCAGCTTCCTAAACGGAATGCGTTGCTGCACGAACAGAAAGAAACACTGCTCCACCACCTGGGCTACCGCAAGGTGGAAGCCGAAGAATACAACAACAGTACTCGACTGGTTGAACTGGTGGCCCCTGAGCAGAAAACGGTTTGGCAGATTCACGACAATTCGTGGATTATGTTCGAGGACGTTGATCTTACAAACGTGGAAGCAGTGTCGTACCGTTGGTCTACTCCGTACAGCGGAATCATTGAGCTGCGGTTGGACTCGGCGACGGGCCCCATCATCGGCCAATCTAAAGTAACCAAAACCGGCGACTTTGATCCTTGGGGTGCGTGGACCGATTGGCAGGTGAAAAAGATGCCGCTTACCCCGACCGCCGGGCAACACGACCTGTACTACACCTTTCGCAAAGACCAGCACGCTACCTTCGACCTGTTTCGTTTAGACTGGTTTTTCTACCACGAGCGGCAGCCGTTGCAGGAGCAATACGATGCTAACTTTCAAGCCAGGGTAGCTGCTTTGGCGAGCCTGGAGCCCATCCAGACGCCCATCCTACGCGAACTGCCCGCTGAGAAGCGACGCCCCACCTTTCACTTCACGCGGGGCAACTGGCTCACCCCGGGCGATCAGGTCTCGCCGGGTATCCCGGCTACCATGGGCGAGCTCACCGTTACCGAAGAACCCACCCGGCTAGACCTGGCCCGCTGGCTGGTGAGCGCTGAAAACCCACTGACGGCTCGGGTGATCGTGAACCGATTCTGGGAGCGTATTTTTGGCTACGGTCTGGTGGAAACCCCGGAAGACTTCGGCACCCAGGGGTTTGCTCCGTCGCACCCGCAGCTGCTCGACTGGCTGGCGGTGCAGTTCCAAGACGAGTACCAGTGGAGCGTGAAACAACTGCTCAAACAGATCGTGCTGTCGGCCACCTACCGGCAAGCGTCGACGGTGACCCCAGAAAAATTAGAACGCGACCCACGCAACCAGTGGCTCTCGCGGGGTGCCCGCGTACGACTGTCGGCCGAGCAAATTCGTGATCAGGCGCTGGCAGTAAGCGGGCTGCTGAGTGAGGAGATGTACGGGCCTAGCGTGCGCCCGCCCCAACCGGCTAGTCTGGGCGAGTGGAAGGTGAGTGAGGGCGATGATCGCTACCGCCGGGCGGTGTACACCTTCTGGCACCGCACCAACCCCTACCCTTCCATGATCAGCTTCGACAGTCCCGGACGCAACCTGTGCGTTTCGCGGCGCATTCGCACCAATACGCCCCTGCAGGCTCTCACCTTGCTCAACGATACGGTTTACGTGGAAGCAGCCTTTGCCTTGGCGAGTCAACTGCAAACTAATTCGTATCCGAACGTGGAAGCCCAGCTTACGGACGCCTACCGCCGGGTGATGCTGCGCGAACCGGAGGCTGATAAACTACGCTCGATTCAAAATCTGTACGACGATGCTTTGGCCCACTACCAGGCCCCAACGGAGCCGGATGGAATCGGCCGGTCGGTATCCTATCAGGCACCCTACGAAGCCGAGCTGAAAGCCCTGACTCTGGTGGCCAATGCCTTGCTCAACATGGACGAGTTTATCACCAAGAACTAAACGACATGAACCTTGTAGAACAAGCGCAGTACGAACTGGCCCGCTACAACACCCGCCGTCACTTCCTGCGGCAGTGCACCGCCGGATTGGGCTCGATGGCCCTGGGTTCGTTGTTCGGTTGCGACTCTCCTACCCCAAAAGCAAGTCCACTGACTAGTGCTTCTTCGCTTACCTCAACCCCTCACTTTGCACCCCGGGCCAAGCGGGTTATCTTTCTTCACATGGCCGGAGCGCCTTCTCAACTGGAGCTCTTCGACTTCAAACCCGAATTGCAAAAACTCAACGGTCAGGACTGCCCTCCCTCGTTTATGGAAGGCAAACGATTTGCGTTTCTACAGGGCGTTCCGAAGATGTTGGGTCCGCAGGCCACCTTCCGGCAACACGGCGGGTCAGGCGCGATGGTCTCTAATTACCTTCCGCATCTGGCAGAAGCGGTCGACGAGATCACTTTTCTCAAGGCCATGCACACCGACGAGTTTAACCACGCCCCCGCCCAACTGCTGATGCACACCGGCGGTCCACGACTCGGCCGCCCCAGCATGGGTTCGTGGACGGTGTACGGATTAGGCTCCGAGAACCAGGACCTGCCAGGCTTCGTGGTGCTGGTGTCGGGCGGCGACCCCAGTGCGGGCAAAAGCGTGTGGGGCAGTGGGTTCCTACCCATCGTGCACCAGGGCGTACAGTGCCGCTCGAAGGGCGAGCCAGTGCTGTATATCGAAAATCCCAAAGATATTGATCCGGCGATGCGCAAGCGCTCCATTGACGCGATCAACGAGATTAACCGGCACGAGCACGAGACGGTGGGCGACCCCGAGATTCTGTCGCGCATCGCGCAGTACGAACTAGCTTTTCGGATGCAGACATCAGTGCCCGAGGTGATGAACATCAACGACGAACCCGCCTGGGTGCACGAGATGTACGGCACCGAACCCGGCCAGGAATCGTTTGCCAACAACTGCCTGCTGGCCCGTCGGCTGGTTGAAAAGGGCGTGCGTTTCGTGCAGCTCTACGACCGCCGCTGGGATACCCACGGAGTGGGCGAAGGCAATGGCGTGGATATCGGTTTGCAGCGGGCCTGCCAGGCGGTGGACCGGCCCATTGCCGCGTTACTCAAGGACCTAAAGCAACGCGGACTGCTTGATGAGACGCTGGTAGTCTGGGGCGGAGAGTTTGGGCGCACCCCCATGATGGAAACCCGGGCCAGCGGGGCTGACTTCAAGGGGCGCGATCACCATAGCGAGGCTTTCACCATGTGGATGGCAGGGGGGGGGGTGAAAGCGGGCTTCACCTTTGGCGAAACCGACGAATTAGGTTACTACGGCATCCGCGACCGCGTGCACGTGCACGACTTACAGGCCACCATCTTACACCAACTGGGATTTAACCACGAAAAACTGACCTACACTTTTCAGGGTCGAGAGTTTCGTCTCACCGACGTGCACGGACACGTGGTAAACGAAATTTTGGCGTAACTGAGAAGTGCCAAACACCTGATTGAATTTCGCCGCCCCTACTGCTCTACCACTTTTACCACGTGTTCGGTGGTGTTAAGGCCTCCCGGATTAATGTGCCCCCGCAACGGAGGGCAGTCGGTGTAGTCCCGACCGTGCGCTATTTTGATATGATGCTGGTCGGCCAGCAGGTTGTTGGTCGGATCGAAGCCCGTCCAGCCCAGCCCCGGAATAAGTACTTCTACCCAGGCGTGCAGCTGGGTGGCGCCCACCAGTTGCTCTCCCTGGTTCAGGTAACCCGATACGTAGCGGCAGGGCACCCGGTGGTGGCGCAGCACCCCAAGCATCAGGTGGCTGTAGTCTTGGCACACCCCCTGCGGATTGGCCAGCAGTTCGTCGGCCCGGGTGTAGGTGGTGGTCACAGCCGCCTGGTAGGTCATCCGGGAGTAGACTTCTTGGGTGAGAAACTGCGCGTACTCGAGCAGCGGGCGGTCGTAGCGATACACCCAGGGTTCAGGAATAGTAGCTTCGGGCAGGGCGGTGAGCGAAGTAGGCTGAACGTACCAGTAGTGATCAACCAAAAACTGCGCGTCGTTTAGCTGGCGACGCTCCTCGTCGGCACTCTTGGAGCGTGACAGATTGGGCAGCACCCGCTGGGTAGACCGGCGCACCGCGCAGTCCATCGTAAACCGGAGGCGGGTGAAGGGCTGGGCTATCCGCAAATAGAGCACTTCGAAGCCAAACGAGTTGTAGGCTGAAAATACGGGTCGCCGTATTGAATTGTCGGTTTGCACCTCGCTGATCAGTTGGGTATCGCTGGGGGCAGGCAGCACCAGAAACGCGAACAACGCCTCGTTCACCGGTTGGCGATAGGTATTCTCCGCTTCGTAGCGAATGTGGTAGTTCGTCATTTAAATGTTAAAGTATTGTTCTTCAAGGGCTCCGCCAATGCGGATAAGCTCTTGTTGCAACTCCTGAAAAAACGCGTCACCCTCTTCCATAATCTCTTCGGCAGTAAGGAACCGCAGGCGGGCGGCCATTTTACCTACCGCAAACTCTACGGTGCCGGGGCCCAGGGGCTGCTGGTTGCTCACCACCCGCAGATTTTCTTCCAGCTTGTCCAGGTTGTAGCGTACCGACTTCGGAAACTTCACGTTGAGCACCAGGAAGTCGGTAGCCAGTCGCTCGTTGGGCGGCGTGCCGTAGTGGTGGCGACTCATATCGAGCCCTCCGGCACTGCGCAGCAGCGCGGCCAGGTGGTAATTTAGGATGGCTGGTCGCAGCTTGGAGTCTTTGCTCCGCGCAATGTCCTGCCGTTTGGTAAGTAACATCTGCACAATCTGTAGGGCACGTTCCAGGTGCATGCCTGTGTAGAGCATCGACCACACTTGGTTGCGCAGCAGGGTATTGTCCATCACTCCCTTTACCATGTTGGTGTTATCGAGCATGCTCTTGCAGAAGTCGTAGGGACCCTTCCGGTCCAGATCGTCGGGCGCAAACTCTCGGGCGGTGTGGTAAAAACGGTTGATCATCTCCCAGAGCTCTACCGAAACATTATCGCGCACGCCCCGGGCGTTCTCCCGCACCAGCCCCACGTAGTTGGTAATGCAGTAGGGGTTTTGCGGGTCTACGGTGAGGTAGGTAATCACCTGCTCGTCGCTTCGTGCTCCACCCTGCTGCTGGAAAGACCCTTCCGACTGCGCCATGTCTAACATAGAGTCTAGTACCCACTGCTTGTCGAAGGACTGAGGGGCATCAGAAGACGACAAGTACTGGGCGTTGATGTAGCGTGATAGGTGTTCAACGCGCTCTACGTAGCGCCCGATCCAAAACAAGCGGTTCGCCGTGCGGGATAACATGATCATAGGGAATGATTTTCGGAGTGGTTAGATAGTTTACGTTGGATGAGATACAGACGCTTGCGATAGAACGACAGAGAAATTGCTCAATGGCTTGATTGTTCAATTGTTGTTTGTCGCTGTGGCTAACAATTGAGCCATCGAGCCATTCAACAGCAAATGAAATAAGGATAATCTTTCCCCAAACCGCCTTTCGCAACTACAACTCAACCTCATTCTTGTAGCACCCAGGTATCCTTAGAGCCGCCGCCCTGCGAGGAGTTGACGATCAGGTTACCGCGCCGCAATGCTACCCGGGTAAGTCCGCCGCTGCATACGTAGTTGGTGTCTCGCCCTGTCAAGGCAAAGGTGCGCAGGTCGATGTGCCGGGGCTCAAAAATTTCTTCGTCTTCGATGAATGTGCTGTGCACCGAGAGCGACATAATGGGTTGGGCGATGTACTTCCGGCGGTTGGCCGCAATTACCTTGAGGAACTCGCTTCGCTCTTCTTCCGAAGCTTGTCGCCCTACGAAAATGCCGTAGCCTCCCGACTCATCCACCGGTTTCACGATTAGTTCGTGCAGGTGTTCTTGTACGTAGCGATAGTCATCATCGCGCTCGCAGCGGTAGGTGGGCACGTTGTGCAGGATCGGCTCTTCGTCTAAGTAGTACTTGATGATATCGGGCACGTAGGTGTACACGGCCTTATCGTCGGCCACCCCGGTGCCGGGGGCGTTGGCCAGCGCCACATTGCCCGCCCGGTAGGCACTCATCAGGCCGGGCACGCCCAGCGTCGAGTCGGCCCGAAACACCAGCGGATCGATGAAGTCATCGTCTACCCGCCGGTAAATCACGTCTACCTTTTGCGGACCGTAGATCGTTTTCATGTACACAAAGTTGTTATCCATGAACAGGTCACCGGCTTCTACCAACTGAATACCCATCTGCAGGGCCAGGAACGAGTGCTCGTAGTAGGCCGAGTTGTAAATACCTGGCGTAAGCAGCACACACACGGGCTGGTCTACCCCCGGGGGGGCCACGCTGCGCAGCACCTCCAGCAGGGCTTCAGGATAATCGACCACCGGCTGCACCTGGCTCTTAAAGAACAGATTGGGCAGGATACGCTTGGTGGCCAGGCGGTTAGAGAGCACGTAGCTCACTCCCGAAGGGCAGCGGAGGTTGTCTTCGAGCACGTAGAACTGCCCGTCTTTGTGGCGAATCACGTCGGTGCCCGAGATGTGAACGTACACTCCTCCGGGGGGCACAAAATCAGCCATGCTAGCCGCGTAGTGCTTAGAAGAGAAAATCAACTCCTTGGACACTACCCCGTCTTTCAGGATTTTCTTTTCGTTGTAAATGTCTCGCAAAAACAGGTTCAGCGCCCGGTTGCGCTGGGTTAATCCCCGCTCAATAGTGTTCCACTCCGATGGCTGAATAATACGAGGAAACAGGTCGAACGGAAAAATGCGCTCCACGCCCTGGGTATTGTCTGAGTACACGTTAAACGTAATGCCCTGGTCGAATGAAGATTTCTTGGCGTATTCATACAGCCCTTTGAACTCGGGTAGCGAGAGCCGCGAGAAGTGCTTGTGCACCCGGTGGTAGTGATCCCGAAGCTTGCCTGGCTCCTGAAACACTTCGTCCAACAGGGCGGTGTCCATTGGGTACGCGCGAAATAAGGCTTCTAATATGGTTACGTTGCTTTCCATAGGTAGAGAGGTGACGACACAAACTAAATCCAGCTAAATGTAAGAGGAAATACGGGCTTTCGGTGCTGTTCAGGGTATTTTTTGCCGATATCCTCGCTGGTGCTCTGCTATAATTAGCCCTATTTTACTACATCGCCCCCCTCCCTGCCCAACTCGAAGGCACAAATACGCGCACAAAGTCGTATCTTAAGCCTATGAAGGGTTGGATTTTTTTTGTCAGCTGGATAGTTTCTTTCGGGGTTGCCGCCCAAACCGAGAGAGCGGATGCACCGGTGTTTATCAGTCGTGATATCGACGATGTGGACCACGGGTCGTTTAGCATCCACACCAGCTACTACACGATCGACAACAACATCGACAACCGGCAATCCTCGGCCTTCATTAGCGATATACCTTCGCCCGATGAGTATCTGTACTTCGCCCAACATCAGCCTTCTTACTGCTTCCTAATTCATCGCCAACGCTCCGTGCTTGCGATGGTTCTCTTCCACCCAAAACATAAAACTACGGGACCTGACTTCGCCTACGTGATTGTGAATCCGGCGAGCGGCCACCGCCGGGAGGTGCCCAGCCGCCTGGTTGGTCAGCTCACCGAGCAACGCGCGGAAGAATTGGCAACTCAGCTTGTTCCAGCCGCTAAGCAGCCTAACGACACCCTCCTTCAACTTGGTAAAACCGACTACACGGTGCTACTATTTAAGCAAGTACGGCAGGAGGTGGCTACTTTGGCGCGGCACTTCTTACGTATTGAACAAGGGAAGGCCGACGAACTGGAAGGGTACATCCGAACTGAAACGGTGGGAGGCACCCTGGATTTTGCTACCGCGCTGGCCAGCGAGCCGCAGCAACGCTTTTTTCGCCACGGCACCGTCTACGACAAAGCTCGGTTTTCGGTGCTGCTGTGGGGCGGAGCCGTGCGGATGCTCGGCCTTCGCTCCGTAGAGAGCGCCCGAACGCTGTGGGAAGACATCCGGCAGCGCTCCCTCACACTACCGGAGTGGCAGGCGTTGCGTACCGGATTCCGAGAGCAAAAGCTAAGGGGACGCCCCTAATTTTCACTCCTTTCCGGCTTGGTAGTTAGCCAGGATTTACTGCTCATTCACTGCTTTTAGAGGTTCATTCTCCCTCTTCATGTGGTAGGGTAACGCCCAGTAACTTCCGGTGCTGTCGCCCAGATACAGGCGAGAGATGCTCAGCTCGTTAGGATTACCGTCGGCCCAGTAGTACAGGAAGGGCGCGCGCCCGTTTACTACCCGCCGCACGTAATTGTGGTTGCGCGCGCTGGCGGTGGTCACCTGCCGGACTTTCGTCCAGGTTGCGCCGTGATCGCGGCTCTCCCACTGTGTTACTTCCCCCCCACCGCCGTGGCTTTGCGGGCCGTCGGTCGTTGGCGCCATCACCGTCCAGCGGTCTCCGTCAATACTCAAACTTCCCATATCATAGTTATGGTCAGAGGTAGTGATCACGCTGGTTTGCCAGATGCTTCCGTTGTAGTAGGTCACGTGCCACGTACGGGGGGCATTGTCCGGACCGGGTTCGTGCCCCCCGCTCGTAAGGTACAGGACCACCGGGCGGCCGTTCCGGTCGAAGTTAACATCTTTTAGGTAAACGTTCTGCTGCTGCGTCTCGTAGTCCACCACCCGGGTGGGCGAGTCTACTTCGGTGACGGGAATGGCAACGGGGGTACCATCGACGGTCGTCCAGGTTTGACCGAAGTCGGTGGTTTGCAGGTAATAAAGATTGGTTCGCTGGTCTACGTCTCCGTTGGGATGGCGGCTAAAGAAGGTCGCCAGCGTATCGCCGTAACGTCCGCTTACCTGGTAGTGCCCACTTTTGGTTTCGCCTTCCCCCCGAATCCCCGCCAGTTTCCGGTCATCGGTCCAGCTAACTCCGTCCGGACTCGTCTCGTAGTACAGCTCCCGCACCCCGGTATACTTCGTGAAGAAGTGAAAAAAACCCCGTCCGGGAACAAACCAGGGCTGGGGGTAGGTCATAGTTTCCTGGGTTACCTGATCGAACTGCTCCGTGCTGTACGGCTCCGTGCTTCGGTACTTGAAACCCGGTCGGCGTGTGTTGCGCCCACTCACAAACACCCACAGGTATCCATCCGCATCAATAAGCAGGCTCGGGTTGTCGTGCGGATCGTCTACTCCTTGCTTGTCGTACACCACCGTAGGCCGAGAAACCGTACTATCGCGGTGGTTAAAGCTACCGATCATGCAAAGCAGGTAGCGCTCTTCGGCGCTGGTAGTGCCGCCGTACACAAAAAAAGTCTTCTCTACGGCCGGGGCGTAGATGGCCAGGGGCTTGTGCTTGGCGGTGTAGGTACCCAGTCCGCCCGAGTATTTATCGCCGTAGGGATATTTCTGTCCGAGCGTAAACCAAATACCCCGGTAGCCATCTACCTGACTACCGGTGCGATCGTTCTGTAACTGGTCCGGTTGTGCCGAAGCCTGATTCAGGGGAAGCAGACTCAGCACTACAATGAAGGGTAGAAGGTGCAATCGTTTTTCCACTTTAGGTATAAGTAAAGCTTCCGTGCTCACTGCGTACGGTTACTTGCTTGGCCGCCGCTGCTTCCACCCGACCCACTACCTGCGCCTCAACGTTAAACGACTGCGCAATCTCAACGAGCCGCGCCGCGTGAGCTTCGGGCAGATACACTTCTAAGCGGTGCCCCATGTTAAACACCCGGTACATCTCGCGCCAGTCGGCCTGACTTTCCTCTTGGATGAGGTGGAACAGCGGCGGGGTGCTAAATAAGTTGTCTTTGATGACGTGCAACTGGTTGATAAAGTGCAGCACCTTGGTTTGCCCGCCTCCACTGCAGTGAATCATGCCGTGCAGGTGGGGGCGCAGTTCAGTAAAAATCTGTTTCACCACCGGGGCGTAGGTTCGCGTAGGCGATAGTACCAACTTACCCACATCCGTAGTAGTATCACCGATGGTTATTGGTTCCGTTAGGGCTTTGCTGCCCGCGTACACTAGGTCGGCGGGCACCTTTGGGTCGTAACTTTCGGGGTATTTATCGGCCAAACTCTTTTTAAATACATCGTGGCGCGCGGAGGTCAGTCCGTTGCTGCCCATTCCACCATTGTAGGCATCCTCGTAGCTGGCCTGTCCGAAAGAAGCCAGCCCCACCACAACATCACCCGCCTGGATGTGGTTCTCGAGCACTTCAGCGCGCTTCATCCGTACGAAGGCGGTGAAGCCCACGTCTACCGTTCGCACGATATCTCCCACGTCGGCGGTCTCTCCTCCGGCCAGATGAACCTCTACACCCAACGTAGCCAGTCGCTCTAGGTAACGCGACGTGCTCTCGATCAAAGTGCTGATCACCTCACCCGGGATCAAGTTCTTGTTGCGACCAATGGTAGAAGAGATAACAATATGATCCGTGGCTCCCACGCAGGCCAGATCGTCAATGTTCATGATGAGCGCATCCTGAATGATGCCTTCCCATACGCTTAGGTCGCCGGTTTCTTTCCAGTAGAGGTAGGCCAGCGCCGGTTTGGTGCCCGCCGTGTCGGCGTGCATAATATTACAATAAGCCGGGTCACCTCCTACCAGGTCGGGCAGCACTTTGCAAAAGGCGTTGGGGAAGATTCCTTTGTCCAGGTGCCGAATGGCGTGGTGCACATCTTCTTTGGAAGCCGACACTCCGCGCTGCTGGTATCGCTCGCTCATGGGGTTGGTTAGGTTGAGCCGCAAAGTACAAAAAAACGCCCACCCGAGGGGGTGAGCGCTCACTTTTCGTTCGGACAGGGGCCGTTTATTCCGAGCCGCGGTTGGCCTGACTGCGGTTGATGCCCACCACCTTGAACTCGGTACGGCGGTTCACCTGGTGCTGCTCTTCGGTAACCGCGTTCTTGATGATCAACTGTTCTTCGCCGTACCCCTTGGCGGTGATGCGCCCGGGATCGATGCCGCTTTCCATGAGATAGTTTACCGCCGACTCGGCCCGGCGTTGGGATAGCTCTTGGTTAAACTCGTTCGAGGCCCGGGCATCGGTATGCGAACTTAACTCAATATTGATACTTGGGTTATCTTGTAAAATACTTACCAGTTTATCCAACTCCAACGCCGCCGCGTCGGTGATAAAGTCTTCGTTAAACTCGTAGTAGATGTTCTCCAGAACAATCGATTTGTCCAACACAATTTTGTTCAGCACCAGTTGGGTCGTGAAGGTCGTGTCGGTTACCATCTTCACCAGTTCCTCCTGCGGAATGGTTTTGCCGATGGTGGTGAACGGCTGGCGGGTGGTAAAATATCCTTCCTTTTCGCCAACCAGCTCGTAGTTGGTGCCCCCTTCTACTGGGAAGTCAAACGCACTCTCGTCGCCCGAGTTAGCGTTGGCGATCACCCCGCCGCTGGGGTAAACCAAACGTACTTTCACGTCTTTTAGCTCCTTTTCTTCCCCGGTCTCTTCGTCGGTAGTCAGGGTGGTTCCGGCCACGAAGTAGTTCACTGTTTTCAGGTTGGGGTCGTTGTTTACAAAAGCGTAGATGTCGTCGTCTCCTTTGCCCGAAGCCCGGTTAGAGGTAAAGTAACCGTCCTTAATGGTGGTAAACGACATACCGAAATCGTCGGCGGTAGAGTTTACCGGAGGACCCAGGTTCTCGATAGATATCTCGCCGTCGCGGCGTACGGCCACAAAAACGTCCAGAGCCCCCAAACTGGGGTGTCCGTCGGACGAAAAGTACAGCTTGCCATCGTCGGTCACGTAGGGAAACATCTCATCACCGGGGGTGTTGATGGGCGCTCCCATATTGCGTACGTTACTCCAGCGAGAACCATCCCACCGGGCCGAGTACAGATCGTTCTCCCCCTGACCGCCGGGGCGGTTAGAAGAAAAGTACAGCGTCTTTCCGTCGCGACTGAAGGCAGGCGTAGAGTCCCAGGCGTTCACGTCACTGATGGTCATCAGCTGCGGTTCGGACCACTTACCCTGCTTGTAGAACGACATGTAAAGATTCACGTCGTTGGTACCCTTGCGCTTGCCGCTGTTGCCGCGGGCAAACACCATCATGCGACCGTCAGGCGAAAAGGTGATTGCCCCTTCGTTGATGATATCGGTAGCAAACGCCTCCCCTAACGTCTGCGCCTGCTGAACGGCCACGCTATCGCCGCGCATGGGCGCTTTAAAGATGTTTGTGAATCCGGTTCCGGTTCCTTTGTACACCTTGCTGTTGCCTCGCGACGAGGTAAAGTAGAAGTCACCGCGGTGTACTACCGGAGCGTACTCGGCTTCGGCGGTGTTCACCGCGCTAAGGTCCTCAATTTCGTAGTAGACATTCTTAGAGATGATCCCCTCAACCAAATCTAAGTTCTGAATTTCCTGCTGGGCCCGTACCGTATGCGCCAGGGTAGTGTCGCTCGACAGTTTCAGGTACTCCTGCAACTGGGCCCGGGCGTCGTCGTAGCGGCTGTTTTGCTTCAGTGACATGGCGTAATGGAATACGGCGGCTGTATCGGCTACCCCCATATCGATGGCCGCTTCGTAGTAGGGAAGCGCTTCCTGCAGCCGGTTACTTAACCGGTAGGCTTCGGCAATTTTGTAGTTAGATTCGCTGACCTCCAGGCCTTCGTCCAGTGCTTCTTGGTAGTGTCCGATGGCCACGTCCCACTCGCCGCTGTCGAAGCTATTGTAGCCTTTCACCAGCGCTCGCTTGCCCGCGTTGCACGAGGCTAAGATCAACCCCACCATCATCAGGGGAAGCGTACATTTGTAATTTATTTTTGTCAACATCATTAGGTGTAATTTAGGTTAGAAACGACCCGCCCGCGTTCTAAGTATGCTTATTACTACGAAGACTTCGGTTACGAGACTTCTACCTTCGGCAGGTAGCGCGCCAGCCAGGATGATCGTACCGGCACTTTCCACTCATCTTCGAGCGCCGCCTTGGTAGCAATTACATTATTAAACAAATAGTTGTCCGCAGGTATACCACCGGCCGCAATCTGCTCCTTGGCTTCTCCCAAGGGCACCAGTGCTACCGCATTATCTTTCCAGAAAGCGACCAGGGTACGGTCAAAGAAATCGACCGGTGCCCCGGCTTTACCCAAGGCATCGGCAACCGAACGCACAAAGCCTACCGAGCTATCAATAGAGCAGCCGCTGGCCCCCTGCTGGCGCTCGTCGACGGCAATGATTAAGAAATGATGGTGCCGCACGATAACAGAAGCACACAGAGACTGACCGTGCGTAGCCCACTGATCCGAAAAACTGACTCCCTCTTGCTCAATGAAGCGCATCTCATCGTCCGACAAGCGCCGGTCGGATTGATATACCCACACGCGGGCGTGGCCTGGTAGCTGATCAAAAGATATAAACATGGACGTTGATTAGGTATTGGTTGACGATCTTTGCGTATAACACAAATATAATAAATATTGATCGCTAAAATTTCGAATTAGAATGCTTAAACGACTAATGCTTTGGGGCGGACTCGGACTCCTGGGCTACGGAGTGTACTACGCGGGACTGATGATGCGGGTGCTGGCGGGCTTTGGGGCTAAGCAACTGTGCTCGTGCGTCTTTGTATCACAACGGACGCCCGCTTCGGCACTCGCCCTTGACCTTAACCGCTTTCCGTACACGCTCGCTAGTTACCAAATAGATCATGCGGAACGGTGGGTAGAAGCCCGAGTGGGGTTGGGGCCGACCCGTCGGGCGGTGTACCGCGATGGGCTAGGATGCGTGCTGCTTACCG
The DNA here is from genome assembly GCA_049650865.1 of Tunicatimonas sp. Taxonomy (GTDB): domain Bacteria; phylum Bacteroidota; class Bacteroidia; order Cytophagales; family Cyclobacteriaceae; genus Tunicatimonas. Next base: position 4,685 of record JBASAY010000036.1, on the reverse strand, counting down.
ACCTTGCTCAAGTACCCGAACCCCGTACGTACATTCCCCCAGCCATCGAGTTTCAGCCACTACCGAAACGTCGCCCCGGAAGCGCAGTAGACTACGCGCAGCTAGATAGCGCGGTAGCACGCGCGTTTGTTGAGCCAAATGCCTCTCGCCCGCAGAACACCCTAGCGGTGGCGGTGCTGTACCGCGACACGCTGGTTGCCGAATGCTACGCCTCAGGAATTACGGCCGACACTCCCCTACCCGGTTGGTCGATGGCCAAGAGCGTGACCAATGCGCTGATTGGCGTTCTGGTGCGACAGGGCCAGCTCTCGGTAGAGGACCCGGCGCCCGTGGCGGCCTGGAAGGACGACGAGCGGCGGCACATCACCATTAACGACCTGCTTCGCATGCAGAGCGGACAGGCGTGGAGTGAGAATTACTTCTTGGTGAGCGACGTTACCCGCATGATCTTTCTGTCCAAAGATATGTCGGCGCGGGCCGAGCGCCAACCGCTCGCCCATCCGCCGGGCAGCCGGTGGTTGTATTCGAGTGGCACCACCAACGTGCTGTCGCAAATTATTAGGAACACAGTTGGTGAAGCAGACTACCGGGAGTTTCCGTACCGGGCCCTGTTTGGTCTGCTGGGCATGCGCAGCGCAACGTGGGAAGCAGACCCTACCGGCACGCTGGTTGGTTCTTCGTACCTACTGGCCACAGCCCGCGACTGGGCAAAGTTTGGTGCGCTTTATCTGAACGATGGCTGCTGGCAGGAGCAACGCATCTTACCCGAAGGGTGGGTTGCGTACACCACCACGCCCGTACCCTCCGCCCCCCAGCGCCAGTACGGGGCGCACTTCTGGCTTAACGCGGGTGAAGCCAACGACCCAACGGAACGCCCGTTTCCGGATGCGCCTACCGATACGTACTTCGCGCAGGGCTTCGACGGGCAAAATATCTTTATCATTCCTTCGCGCCAATTGGTAATCGTGCGACTAGGCGTAACCACCCAGGGGAATTTTGATCAGAACCAGTTTATTAGCGATGTCCTCAACGCCTTTCCCTAAGCACTACAGCCCCCGGCGCTCGGCAATTAACTCAGCCAGGTCTTTTACCTGCACCTCGCCCTCTTTCTCCTGGTTCTTCACCCCGTCGCTCATCATGGTCATGCAAAACGGGCAGGCCACCGCGATGGTGGTTGCCCCAGTGGCCAGCGCCTCTTTGGTACGGTTGATATTCACTTCTTCCCGGCCCGGTTCGGCGTCCTTAAACATCTGCGCGCCCCCTGCTCCGCAGCAAAACCCCCGGGTGCGGCAGCGCTTCATCTCTACTAAATCGGCATCGAGCGATTCTAACACCTCGCGGGGCGCTTCGTAGATGTTGTTGGCCCGACCCAGGTAGCACGAATCGTGGTAGGTGATCTTTCTACCCTTGAACGATCCGCCCCCTTCCATCTTCAGTCTGCCGTCGTTGATTAACTGCTGCAGAAAGGTGGAATGGTGAATTACTTCGTAGGCACCCCCCAATTCGGGATATTCGTTCTTGATTGTGTTAAAACAGTGCGGACAGGCCGTCACGATCTTCTTGATCTCGTAGCCGTTCAGTACCTCAATATTGGCGGCGGCCTGCATCTGAAACAGGAACTCATTGCCCGCTCGGCGCGCCGGGTCGCCGGTGCAGGCCTCTTCGGTACCCAACACCGCAAAATCAACGTCTAAGGCGTTAAGGATTTTCACAAAAGCCTGAGTTACTCGTTTGTAACGATCGTCGTAGGAGCCAGCGCAGCCTACCCAAAACAAAATCTCAGGTTGTTTATTCTGCGCGGCCAGATCGGCCATCGTAGGTATTTTGATAGTATTTTCCATGGTTATGACTGCGTTTCTTCGGTATCTGCTGATTTATGATTCTTTAGTTCCTGCGCCCAGTTGAACCGGTCGGTGGGAGCAAACTTCCAGGGGGCAAAGTTAGTCTCTACGTTAGAGAACATGGCGTTCCAGGCGGCGGGCGACTGGGCTTCTTCCATGGCTACGTAGCGCCGCATCTGGAGGATAATTGCCAGAGGATTAATATTAATCGGACAAGCTTCTACGCAGGCGGTGCAGGTGGTGCAGGCGTTAATTTCTTCGCGCGTGGTGTAGTCGTCGAGTAGCGTTTTTCCGTCTTCCAGCCCTTTGCCCTCCTTATCTTTGCCTACCTCTTCTAAACGGTCGCGGGTGTCCATCATAATCTTACGGGGCGACAGTTTCTTGCCGGTTTGGTTGGCCGGACAAACCGCCGTACACCGGCCGCACTCGGTACAGGCGTACGCCCCCATCAGATCAGTCCACGCCAGATCGTTTACATCCTTGGCACCGAAGCGTGCGACCTCAGCGGGCGACTCGTCACTACCGTTTTCCGGTAACGCTCCCAGCATGATTTGCACCTCTTTGGTTACTTCGGGCATATTGTCCATCTCTCCCTTCGGTTGTAGCTTGGAGTAATACGTGTTGGGAAACGCCATGAAGATGTGCAGGTGCTTAGAGTAGGTTACGTACACCGCGAAGGCCAGTATTCCTATTATATGAAACCACCACATAAACCGCTCAACAAAGATCAGGGTGCCGGTGCTCAGCCCGTCAAAAAGAGGAATCAGCAGTGAGCTAAAGAACAGATCACCGGTTGCTACGTAGCCCGAACCGGGTCGGTCCTGCAGAATTTGATCCGTGGCGTTCATGGTCAGAATCGCCAGCATCAGGATAATTTCTACTACCAAAATAATGTTAGCGTCTAATTTGGGCCAGGCGGTAAGCTCCTGCGCGCGAAAGCGTTTGATCTTAGCAACGTTACGCCGCCACAAAAAAGCGACGCAGGCCACGATCACGGCTACCGCCAAGAACTCAAAGATATTAAGCGGTACCGCGTAGAAATCCCCTAAGTAAGGAACGAACAGGCGGTGGGTGCCGAACAATCCGTCTAGCACAAACTCCAGTACCTCCAGGTTAATCACAATAAAGCCTACGTAGATCAACAGGTGAAGAAAGGCGGGAATCACACGCTTAAACATTTTCTTCTGGCCAAAAGCGACCAGCAGCATCGTCTTCCAACGCTCGGCGGGCTGGTCTGTGCGGTTGGTATCGCGACCTAGTAAAATGTTAGCGCGAATACGGCTGATACGTTGGTACAGCAGATAGGCAGCAACGCCGAGAATCAGTAAGAAGGCAATTTGTCCTAGGTAATGGGGCATATCAGGTTTAAATTTCTGGTTAATTTTTTGGGGCACTACAAAATTTAGCTAGCTTTGTAGCCGCTTACGGTGATGTAGCTCAGTTGGTAGAGCATCGGACTGAAAATCCGTGAGTCGGTGGTTCGAGCCCACTCATCACCACTGCCTCTTTGCCTTTTGGTAAAGAGGCTTTTTTATTTTCCGCCCCTGCCATTCCCGCCCGTGCTTCGTCCGGAAGCAAATATACCAAATTAGAATTTGCTGCTGGGGTTAGACAATTCAAAACTACAATCACTGAGCGCCAAAAAAGTGGTTTATTCACAAAATGCGTACCCGATTCGGTCCACGTTTTTAGGACATGAAAAACGAACGGAAAGTTCTTCGTGATAGTGAGAAAGTAAAAATACTGCCGCTCCGGCCGTTCCCCGCCCCGCTTCTCCTCGGCAAGGTCAGAAATACTTTACCTACGACCCCCGTTTTGTGGCGCAATAAGCCACTAAAGTTACATGTGTACGATAAGCGGTGCATCCCACCAAATATTCTTACACCCAGCGCTTATTTTTGCTTCATAAGTTTTAAAAAAAGTAGCAGTAGCCATTTCCGAAGCCAAGCCACATGAACGTTAAGTACAGCAGCTTCTTCCTTATAATTTGCCTGGCCTTTGCCCTAGAGGGAATGGCGCAGGTTCCTACGCGGAAGTTAGAAGCTATCTATATGTACAACTTCACTAAATACATTAACTGGCAACGCACCGCAGGACAAGGGCACACCATTGGAGTGTGGGAAGAGAGCGAAGTGGCCACTGAACTACAGGACAATCTGAAGAACAAGGGAGGCATCGTAGTGAAAGTGATCAGCACCGCCGCCGAAGCGAAGGCCTGTGAGATTATCTACTTGCCTAAAACCAAGTCGGCGCAGCTAAGCCAATTGATGGCCGCCGCCGGCAGTGATGTTCTCATTGTTACCGAAGAAGACCTGGCAGCGAAGGGAGCCTCGGTAAGCTTCGTGCAGGACGGTTCAAAACTACGATTTAAGATTAACCAGGGTGCCCTGGATAAAGCAGGGCTACAAGCCAGCAGCAGTTTGCTGAGTTTAGCGATCCTGTTGTAAGAAAAATATAACCCGAGGCCAGCCGGGCCCGGGCATCAATACTAAGATTTAGGTTAGGTTGTGTAGTGTAATAAATGAGGTGCCCGCATCCCAAGACGGGCCCTCCTTTTTCCTTCATCCCCTAAATCCAAGATTTAGGTTAGGTTGTGTAGTGTAATAAATGAGGCGCCTGCAATCCCATGACAGGCCCTCCTTTATCTTCTCTGCTCAGCTACCAAAGAGTTAGGTTAGGTTGTGTAGTACATAAAAGAAGAACCCACATCCCAAGATGGGTTCTTCCTTTCTACTCACCCACCACCGGTTTCATGGTTAGGTAGTGATCAAAAGACCCGTTGATATTTCGCCGGGTTTTTTATTTTAGGTGCTTGAGTCGAATGACTTCGGCTTTGCTTAGGTG
>JBASAY010000035.1:0-5556 GCA_049650865.1 Tunicatimonas sp. | reverse complement strand
GTGTCGACACGAACCTTAAGGATTTGTTTATGCCTCTTATATCGACCCGGGTTTCCTGCATCATGCTGGCAATAATTTCCATGCTCCGACCCTGGCTCGCCACAATTTCTTTGAAGTCCATCATAGCGCTGGCCAATAGGTCTACCTTTTCGGTTAGTATGTCCTGCTTCACTAAACTTTCACCCAGCAGGGCAATGATTGCCTTGTTCTCGTTCATGGTTCAAAGGGTTATAAGACTCAGTATTTTTATTCAATCCAACAAAGGACAAATGACTAAGGACAAAATTACTTCCCAAAGCCGCCGCCGCGCGAGCGCATGCGCGATGAACTGCTGCCGCTGCCGTAGCGCGAACCGGAGCGCGAGGTGCGCTGGCTGCTGTTACGGAAGGCCCGGCTGCTGGGGTTGTTACGCCAGGTGGTGTTGGGCTTGGTGGTGGTGGTATGCTGACTGTTGGTGCCGAAAGTACGCTGGCCGTTACCGGTGGTGGGGCCGTAGTAGGGTCGGCCCGCCTGCCGAGCACCCCGGTAGCCGTCGTAGTACGAGCGGCGCGCCGGAAAGGTGCCCATATTGAACAGGCTGCTCAGCAGGGCATACTGTCCGTAGAATGCCCAGAACGACTGCCCGTTGCTGCCCTGCTGCCACTGTCCGTACTTTTCGTTGCCCACGTAGTTGCTGTAGCCGGGCGGGGCGGCCGTCTTCGACACCGTGCCGTCGGCCGACTTGGCAGCGATCTCCATGCCCATGTTGTCGATGTTGCGGTTAAAGAAGTCTTCACTCACCGGCATCCAGTCGGTGATCTCTTCTTCGGGCGTAGCTCCTTCTTTACTTTCTTTGATGATGCGATACTGGTGCTTATAATCCTTGAAAAAGCTTCCTTCTTCGTCCATGTCGTACAAGATAATGGAGTACACCGGAGTGTCGGTCATATCGCGAACGAGTTCGTCGACCGGGCTTTTCTCAAAGTCGTTGCTGCGGCAGCTGATGAGCAGTAGGGGAATGAAGTAGAGTAGATGAAAGGGTCGCATCATAATGAAGGTTTTCGTGTTTCTTTATACGCCTCGGTCTTTTGTAGGTTTTCAACGTCGTCTAAATCCTTGAAGCGCCCGAGTTGCTGTTTTTCCCGCACCAGATCATTGATGTGAATAACCGGGATGGGAATGCCATGAACCCGAGCAACGCTGGCCCGCTGGTAGCAATCGGCAAAGTCTTCTTTCCGAAAGGCTTTGGTGTACCCCATCAAGTCTACTTCAAACCCGATTGTGCCAATAGACAACGAACTCCAGCCGGGAATCATATCTACGTTCCGGTAATGTTCGGCTCCCGCCACGTCAGCATCTTTTAACGCGGCGACGAGTCGATCTTTGTTCTCGGTTGCATCCTCCACCCACAAGTCTAGGTCCATCGTCATGCGCACGTGTCCGTAGTAGGTCGTGGCCACTCCACCTACCAGCAAGTAGCGCACTTTGTTAGTATGCAGACTACGCAAAAAGTCCTGCACTTCCTGGTTAGAAAGGTCCATAGCATCCAAACGCTCGTGCGCGGGGTTGGCTTCGTAAATTGCCCTAGCCAACGCGTGAAGATTGGCGTGTTTTACGAAGTTACCTGAGCTATCGGTTAGCATTATTCACGCACCTACGAATTCACTAACTCCCGGTCAATGTCCTTCTCAATCTTCTCTAGCATTCCGTTGGCCCGGCGGTCGGCCATCTGCTGCTTCATCTCGAACCACTTGTCGCCCAAGCTCTTGCGCATCGTCCAGTCGGCCGCTTGCCGCACCGAGATGTTCATCAGGCCGCGCAGCCGCTTCGACACGTGGGGGTTGAGTGAGCGCAAGCTCATGCCGAAACCGCCCTCGGCGTACTCAATGTAGTGCCAGTATTCGCCGGGCATAAACAGGGTATCGCCGCGCTCCAGGTAGCACTCGAAGCCTTTCACGTACTTCAGGCCGGGGTGCCGTTCGTAGTCGGGCTGCACCACGTTCACGCCGGTGTGCACGTTGAAGGGATAGCGATACAGCAGCTTAGAATAAGCCGGGCTGAACAGCACCACCCGACGCTTGCCTTCAAACTGCGTCAGAAACACGTTCGACATGTCAATGTCCTGGTGCATGCGGGCCACCGAGCCCTGGCCGCCGAAGAACATGTAGGGGAAGCCTTTCAAGAATTGGGTGTTGATGTCCGGAAAGGTAAAGTCGTTCATCAGCTCCGGGCAGTCCTTGAAAATGTTCCACAGGTGAATGCGCAGGTCGGTGGGCGTGGTGGCGATTAGGTCGAGATAATCCGCAAACTTCATCTTGCGGTGCGGCACCTTCATGGTTTTATCCAGGTCTTCTTCCCGGTTCTCGAACACCCCGATGGTCAGGTGGCCGGCCACGCGTTTAAAATACTCAAAATCCCACTCCTCGTAGGCTTTGGTGCCCTTGAGCAGCCCGCGCAGGATTACCGGCTTCTGAGGATACAGGTAGTTTTTTTCAAACTCCCGAAGATCAATGTCTTCAATAACGTCAATGGGGTGGTTAAAATCGATGGCCATAGGTGACAAGTTATGCAATGATGAATAGACAAATTTAGGATATTTTACGTAAACCGCCCGATAAGGATAGTGTTGGCGAATATTTTTACCTTTGGCCGCTTATCAAACCGCCGAAGGCTTCCGCGCGTGCGCATTCACCTTACTGCTTTTTTGCTTCTTTTTGGGTTGGTTCCGGGTGGGCTACTCTGCGCTCAGGCTACCCTACCCACCGATCTGATTACGGTCGATAAGGTACTCATCCTGGGCAACCGGATTACCCAGAACAAAATTATCCTGCGCGAACTAAGCGTACGGGGCGATACCACTTTGTCTATCGCCGATCTGCGCGCCACGATCGAGCGAGATAAAATTAAGCTTACCAATACCCGGCTGTTTCTGTCGGTAGCCATTGAGGTGCTGCCCATTCAGGATCAGTTTGTCGACCTGCTGGTGCGCGTGACCGAACGCTGGTACACGGTGCCCCTGCCCTTCTTCCGGCTGGCCGACCGCAACTTCAACGTGTGGCTCACCAACCAGAACCGCGACTGGAGCCGGGTGATCTACGGCCTGCAGTTTACGCGCTACAACTTTCGCGGACTTAACCAGCGGCTCTCGTTGCTGGCGCAGTTCGGCTTCAGTCAGCAGTTCGCGGTTCGCTACTTCGTTCCGTACGTAGACCGGGCGCAGAAGAACGGACTGGAGTTCACCTTCCGCTACTTTAACCGTCCCCGCGTAAATTACCTTACCGAAGACCACCGCCTGCTATTTACCCAAGACCTGGACTTCGGCGCGCGTACGGTGAGCGGACTGGTCGGGTGGCGGCACCGCCCGACCTTCTACACGACGCACTCAGTAGACCTGCGGTTTACGCACCGGCGGGTGGCGGATACGGTGCTGGCCCTCAATCCTACCTACTTGCTCAACGAAGGAACGCGACAGCAGTACTTCACGCTGGGCTACCGCGTGGTGAGCGACCGGCGCGACTACGTAGGTTTCCCCCTGAAGGGCTACTACTGGGAAGTAGAGGCCGAAAAGCTCGGTCTGGGTTTGTTTGGCGACGTAGACATCGTTCGGTTGAGCGGAAACTACGCCCGCTACTTTGATTTAGGAAAGGGCTTCTACGCTGCCTCGTCGGTGCGGGGCTACCTGAGCACCCCCCGCCGCCAGCCCTACGCCAACTTTATCGGCTTGGGCTACAATTTCGTGTGGTTGCGCGGTTACGAACTCGATGCGATTGAGGGGCAACGGTACCTGGTACATCAGAATACCCTGCGCAAACGGATTTTCTCCCGGCAGTTCGACATTAGTCCGGTAATGCCGCTGCCGCAGTTCAGCACCTTACCCGTTAGCATTTACCTGAACACTTACCTGGACCATGGCTACCTGCGCAACGCGCTTCCCTATGAGCAGAGCAACCGGTTATCTAATCAGTACCTGATGGGCTACGGGGTGGGTTTGGATATCGTCACCTTTTATGATTTTGTGCTGCGGGTAGAGCACACGTGGCGCCTGGATGGGGAGCGGGGCGTGTACGTCCACCTTCGTTCGGCGTTTTAGGTCACCGACACTTCATGGGTCTGCGGTCTAACTTTTGTTCAATTCGCCCCTGCCAGCGTCGTAATCCGACGCAAAACCCCTATTTTTGCGGCAGTTGTGAGTTCGTGATTCTTCTTTCGTTATTTTCTGATGCCCCAACGCTATACCGTTACCGCCGCCCTCCCCTACGCCAACGGCCCCCTGCACATCGGGCACATCGCCGGGGCCTACCTGCCCGCCGATATCTACGTGCGCTACCTACGCCTGCGTAAGCGCGACGTTTTGTTTGTGGGCGGTAGCGATGAGCACGGGGCGGCCATCACCATCCGGGCGAAGAAAGAGGGCATTTCTCCGCAGGAGATCGTCGATAAGTACCACCATCTTAACAAAGAAACCTTCGAGCGCTTCGGCATCTCGTTCGATATGTACCACCGCACCTCCGAAGCGCTGCACCACCAAACCTCGCAGAAGTTTTTTACCCACCTGTACCAGCAGGGCGAACTGGTAGAGCAAACCTCCGAACAGTACTACGACGAGGAGTACCAGCAGTTTCTGGCCGACCGCTACATCACCGGAACCTGCCCGGTGTGCGGGCACCCCAGTGCCTACGGCGACCAGTGCGAAAACTGCGGCTCGTCGCTCAGCCCCACCGATCTGATCGAGCCTAAATCTACGCTCAGTGGCAACCCACCCGTGCTACGAACCACCCAGCACTGGTACCTGCCGCTCGACCAGTACCAACCCTGGTTGGAAGAATGGCTACTGAAGGGCAAGCAGGGAGAGTGGAAGACCAACGTGTACGGGCAGTGCCGCTCGTGGCTTACCGCCGGGCTGCACCCCCGGGCGATGACGCGCGACCTGGACTGGGGGGTGGACGTGCCTCTGCCCAACACCGAAGGCAAGAAGTTGTACGTGTGGCTCGACGCGCCCATCGGCTACGTTTCGGCTACCAAGCAGTGGGCCGCCGATACCGGTAACAACTGGAAACAATACTGGAAGCAGCAGCCCAACGAAGCGGATAATGCGCAGTTGATTCACTTTATCGGCAAGGATAACATTGTGTTTCACTGCATCATATTTCCGGTAATTCTGCACCTGATGGGCGACTACGTGTTGCCCACCCACGTGCCCGCCAACGAGTTTCTGAATCTGGAAGGCAAGAAGCTGTCGACCAGCCGCAACTGGGCCGTCTGGCTGCACGAGTACCTCGACGAGTTTCCAGACAAGCAAGATTCTTTACGCTACACGCTCAACTCAATTTTGCCCGAAACCAAGGACAGTGAATTTACCTGGAAAGATTTTCAGGCCAGAAACAACAACGAGTTGGTGGCTATCTTGGGTAACTTTGTGAACCGCACGCTGGTGCTCACCTATAAGTACTTTCAGGGCGTGGTGCCCGATCCGGGCGCGTGGCAGCAGGTAGATGAGGAACTCATTGAGCAGATGCGCCAGATTCCCGAGCGCGTAGCGCTGGCCATCGAGGAGTTTCGGTTTCGGGATGCGCTGGC
>JBASAY010000034.1:0-9759 GCA_049650865.1 Tunicatimonas sp. | reverse complement strand
TCTTGTCAATCACTATGGTGTTGTCCAGGTCCTTGAGCCGCTCCAGGTCGGTGTTGAAGATGGTCAGGTTGCGCACCTTGTCTACTTCAGCATTCTTGAAGAACATGGCCAGGGTGCGGTAATTGCGCTCTAACTCGCTGGTCTGCTCCAGCGCTTTCTTAAGGTTGTCGGTGAGCAGCCCTTCGGCCGATTCAACTTTGCCCTGCGCCTGCTCGATCATGGCCGACACGTCGTCGGTGCTACTGAGCAGGTCGTGCCAGCGTTTGAGTTGTTCCTTCAGCTCGCGCCGGTCTTTTTTCTTAGACGACTCGTTGAGGAAGATATTTTTGCGGGCCTTGCTCTCGGGATTCATCACTTTGGCTCCGGCCACGGACGATTCCAGCAGCTCGAAGCCGCCGTATTCAATGAGCGCTTCGGCACTCTCGTCGAGTGCTTGCTTGGGGTTGTCAAGGGTGGGACGCTCGGCGGTGGCGGTAGCTGCGGCTTGCGGTTCGGTTTGAAGTTTTTCTTCAGCCATGATATTATGAAGTTTAGAAGGTATAAGAAAGGTGTCTACGCGGCGTCGGCCTGATCAATTTCCTGAATCATGGCTTGCAAAGCAGCCAGATAAGCGGCTTTCGCCTCAGGATTATTTAGGGCCGACTTTAAAATCTTATTGGATTTGAGTTGCTTGATAAAGGTGTGGTAGTTGTCTTGTTGGGCGTTCAGTTCTTTCAAGAACCCACTCTGCTCGGTGATGCCCTGCTTGGTGAAGTCGCCCACGTTCCTAAACTGAAACTCTTCGTTCACCGGGGCGCCGTCTTCATTGGCAAACTCTACTTTGGCGCTGGGCTGGAAGTGGTCGAACACCTCGTTCAGCGTTTTCAGGCCGGTTACGGGCTCGGGCTTGGTGGGCTTGGTGGTGAGCTTCTGCGCCAGCAGCGTGCGGTTGGACGAGATCTGCGTAATCGCTTCAAAAGATTTTTGCGGCACCAACTGGCCACCGATTTCTACTTGGTCCATGGGGATAGGGGGTTACTAGGTAAGAGAATGTATTCTTTAGTTAAACTTTATCATTCGGCGTTCCCTGCTCAGAGTTAAATGTTCAAACTTGACCGAAGCGCGTTTACAATGTGCTGCTCTTATTTTGTTCTATACTTCTTAGTACTAGCTACACAGCAGAACGTAACCTAATTAATAGCTCCAAACGAGATTTTTTTCTTCATCCATATCTAACTGTATCACACTGCCCGCCTTCACCTGCTCGCCGATGATCAGGCGCGAGATCGGACGGCGCAACTGGTTGCGGATCACCCCGGTGAGCGGCCGCGCGCCGTACTCGGGCGTGTAGCCCGACAGCGCCAGGTGCTCAGTGGCCGCTTCGCTGATCTCCAGCCCGATGCCCTGCTTGTCCAGCTGCCGCAGCAGCTTCTTAAGGTGAATATTGAAGATCTTCACCACGTTTTCTTCCTGGATGGGCGCGAAGGGCACCATTTCGGTCACCCGCGCCAGAAACTCGGGCCGGAAGTGTCCGCTCATCACCTCCATCAGCTCCGCCGAGGTGGGCAACGAACCCGCTGCCACCGCATCCATAATGGGCCGACTGCCAATGTTCGAGGTAAACAGGATCACCGCGTTCGAGAAGTCGCCTTCCTTGCCCAGCCGGTCGTGCAGCTTGCCCTCGTCCATAATCTGCAAAAAGATATCAAATACCGAAGCGTGCGCTTTTTCTATCTCGTCGAACAACACCACCGCGTAGGGCTTCTCGCGAATCTTGTTCACCAGCACGCCGCCCGCCTCGTAGCCCACGTAGCCCGCCGGAGCGCCTAGCAGCACGGCGGCCGAGTGTTCTTCCTTGAACTCCGACATATCGAAGCGCAGCAGCGTGGTTTCATCGTCGAACAAGAACTCGGCCAGCGACTTGGCCAGCTCGGTCTTGCCGGTGCCGGTGGGCCCCAGGAAGAAGAACGAGCCGATGGGCTGCCCCGGCTTCACCAGTCCCGAGCGCGACTCCAGCACCGCGTCGGCGATCACCCGGGTGGCGTGGTCCTGTCCCACCACCCGCTGCCGCAGGTGCTCATCCATCGCTAATAATTTCTCGCGCTCCTGCGTCTGAATCTTGCCCAGCGGAATGCCGGTCTTGTGGGCCACCATCGCGGCAATGTCGGCCGGGTCCACGCTGCCCTTCTTCTGTTCGGTGAAGGTTTGCAACTGCTCAATTACGGCCTGTAGGTGGCTGATTAAATCTTCGGGGGTGTCCGGCTCAGCTTCGGTGAGCGTGTCGGGCAGCTGACTGAGCAGGATCGGACTGATTTTGTTGTGCAGCTCCCGCTCAAACCAGCGCAGATCGTCCAGTGAAACGGTTTCTTCCTGCGATAGCGTAGTGAGTCGTTCCTGTAGTTCAGCGAGCCGGGGCTCGGAAGTTTCGTCGGCCATGCGGATGGCGGCCATGGTGCGGTCCAATAGATCGATGGCCGCGTCGGGCAGGCGGCGGTCTTTGATGTAGCGGTGGGCCAGCTGCACCGCCTCTTGCGGGGCTTGGGCATCTACCGTTAGGGTGTGGTGCTTTTCGTAGCGACCCACCAGCGTGCGCACCATGCGCTCGGCCACCGTGAGGTCGGGCTCCTCGACCCGCAGCACCTCGAAGCGCCGATTAAAGGCTTCTTCTTTCTCGATAAACTTACGGTACTCTTCCAGGGTAGTCGCTCCAATCACGGTGATCTCGCCCCGCGCCAGTTCGGGCTTCAGCAAATTCGCCGCCCCGGTGCCGACGGGTCCTTTGGGATCGAGCAGCAGGTGCAACTCGTCGATAAACAGAATGGCCTTGTCGAACGACTTCACCTCCTTGATAATACTTTTAAGCCGGTCTTCCACCTCGCCCTTGTAGGCGGCTCCGGCCACCAGCGCTCCCAGGTCCAGCTCGAAGAGCACAGCCGGGGCCAGGTGCTGGGGCACGCTTCCCTGCACGATGTCCTGGGCGAAGCCGTCGACCAGCGCGGTTTTGCCAACGCCGGGCTCGCCGATGATAAGCACGTTGGGCTTGGTACGCCGCCCCAGAATCTCTACCATCATCCGCGTTTCGCGGTCGCGTCCGATGATGGGGTCGGTTTTGCCCTCGCGGGCCAGGGAGGTGCGGTCTACGCAGTACTTGAACAGCGCTTTGGACTTGGCGGAAGCGGCAGAAGCAGCGGTTCCGTTGCTTGATGGCGCGGTGATGGCTTCCTGGATAGCCTGTTCGGCCACCACGGTCGCCAGCAGCTCGTCGGATTTAAGGGGAAAGGTTTTCAGCTGGTCGGAGGTGAAGCCGATGTTGGGTTTGGACAGTGCCGCCAACAGGGCCAGCGGGGTGATTGCCTCTTCGTTGAGTTTGAGCCGGATCAGGTCGGCTTCTTCCAGGGCAGCGCTCACTTTAGCATCGCCCGCCGGTGATTCGGGAATTTGGGTGTTCTTCGATAGGTTTTCGATGCGCACCTCGGCCCACTCTTGCAGGTAGGGCACGTCCTGCCCGAGCGACTCCAGCAGCTCGCGCAGTCCGATGTCGCGGTGCAGCAGGGCGTGCAGCAGGTGGCCGGGCGTGAACTGGGCGTTCTGATACTCTTTGGCCAGCGCCTGGGCAATGGTAATAGCTTGTTTGGTGTCGTCGGATAGGGCGAGGGTGGGGGTCATGCTTACTAGGGTTGGCGGTGAATAAAAAGCTGGTGTATACTCGCTTAGTACGTCCTAGCGTTAAAAAGTAATCAGCCAAAAAAAAATTTATTGAAATGGTTACAATAGCCCAACCCTTAAGCACTAATAGTTTAAAAAATAGTCTTGCCGCCCAAACCCAATATGAGTAGCCTGTTGGCAAGGTTGGGTACTTGACGGTGCGGCTGGACTTTTTGTCAGATTGACGCTACAGAAACTAACACTAACGCAATTATGAGGTATCTAAATGTTCCAATGATTCGCCAAGAAAGCAGTATGTCTTGCTGGCACGCCAGCGCCCGTATGTTATGGGGGTTTAAGTACCGGCAGAGTATCAATCCCATGAATAGTGTTTATCAGGCGAATACCGGGGTGGGTGCTACTCAGTTTGTTCAGCTGGCTAAAACGCTAGGGCTAGCATCGGTAGAATCGATAAATATGTCCTATTCCTGGAAGGCAGTGGCTGAGTTATTAAGAAGGCACGGCCCCCTGTGGGTCGCTGGTGTTTGGTACGGGGTAAAGCACATCATTGTGGTTACCGGGGTAGACCCGGACGGAACCCTCTACGTGAACGATCCGGGATTCGGGCCTAGGGTTCATGATATTCGGTTCTTTAACCAGAAGATTGCTTCTTTCGTGAAAAACCCAATTATGTATCTTCCTGATAGCCGCGCCAATTCGCACGGGTACGGATGCTTTACCGAATAATACGTTTAACAAAACCTCTGTATAATTGAGCAATAGAGAGCCGCAATCCCGAGGTTTGCGTCCTCACAAACCCTCCCGGGACGCGGTTGCCTTTACAGCGTTGGTTACTCTACTTCATTACCGTATTTTACAGTCCATTCTGGCAGTTCTGTATATGCAACAATTGGAAAATTGTTGCAATGAAATGATCCTTTGAGTCTGTTCTCGTTCTTAGTATAACCAAATGAATCTGGTAATTCTACTTCGTAATTTCCCCAAACGTTTTGAGCAATTTTATAATCAAATTGGTTGATCTTAATTTTATAGTTTTTAAATGAAGTTGAATCAATATTCTCCCCCTGGTCTTAGGGTAGCAAAGCGTCCTAAGACCCAATCAGCGACATTAAACTACAACTAATCGGACGAACTCTCTTTTCTAAACGCCTCAATAATTTTTGTGGCCCGTTCGTAGTCAGAACGATAAACATACAACGCTACTTCATTAGGCGATATCCCAAAACCAGCCAATCTTGCTGATTCAACGTTATCCTTGGTTATTGAAGGGATATTGTTTTGGTCTAATAAGTAAGCAATTCGGTTGATGATGATTGAACTATCCGTCAATATTTTTAGGTGCTCGTTCATAATTGATATTTCTAACGTTTGTTGAGGGAAGTATTTCCAACTCTTGATCACTAAGTAGCGTAGTGCCTTATTTTTAGGCTTCTGTCTCCATAAGTTGTTCAAGAACAATAAGGACGCTAATCTTAAGTACATAACGTTGCTAAGCCTCGGGAAATCTATAATTATTAGCGGTTGTTCCCCCTTTTTTGTTACTCTCTAATATCTTTTTGATAAATTGATTGTAACTGTTACCTATTGGAACATCAAAATCGACGGTGATCTCTCTTCTCTTCGCAATCACATTTTCTTTTTTCACCGGATTCCATCCAACCTTATCAAACTCCTGCCAGTACAATCCGACACCTCTTTTCTGCCAATTGGGTAAATCATTAAAGTTTGTTCCGTTCTCAAAAAGAAGTTCATTTTTGAACGAGGCTGATTTCCCCTGTAGGTGTTTAGTCGCTTTAGTGGCAGATACCCCTCTATCTTTCAGAAGCCAATAACAATGTGCATTCAAAGCGTTTCGGTGGGCGTCCTCATTTCGCCATCTGAAGTAGTCAATCACGTCCTGCGCTCTTGGGAGCTGAGAAATTCTACAGTCAAAAGCACCTATGTCTCCTAATAAGACGGAAAATTTTGCGCTTGCTTCACCCGCTAAAACCGAGTTGTATTTTCTTATTTTTCGAGAAAAAGTATTTTCATGCAAGTCAAACAACAGTGAAATCTCGTCACTTTCGGTAAATCCGTAGATGACCTTAAAGCCGCAGTTCATCAAGTGCTTCACCGTTTCAATCATCAAGTCTCTGAATTTCTCATCAAAAGGTCTTTTAAAAGCATGAACTTCTTTGGTTAGTCGGGTGAAGCCCCGCCCGTCAATCCGAGCCACCATATGAATATTCGGTAGGACACAGAAATCATGAGCGGTTTCAAAGACTCTTAATTTCTTATCTAATTCGTTAAATTTCATTGTCCCAATCGTTAACTTCGAAACCATTTTCTAAAGGTTTCACAAAAAAAAGCTTATCGTACCCTTCATCCCACTTGGGGATTTCTAATTTGCTGTAACACCCTCTTATTCCTGCTTCTGGTATCTTCTCTTTCCCTGATCTCATTTTGTTTCTTTTAATTGAATCACCAACAGAAGAGCTGAAGTAATACCCTATTATTTCATAACTATGCTTTTTTGCTAAGTCAATATATCTCTTTCTCTCCAGCCGAGTTGGATTAGTATTATCAATCACAAATCGTGAATGCGTACTGAGACAGGTATTAACGAATTGATTCTCTTTATTTCTTGTGTTCAGTAAATCCATACTGATGCGTACATGACTGTCGAAGAAATTAGCCATATAAAAGGTTGATTTTCCGGTTGCTTGAATTCCTATAAATATGATTGCCTGCATTTGGTCGAGAACAAATAACAACTCGGTAGATATATCGCTTTAATTCGCAATGTAGTAAAAAACGTACCTTCTTGGCCAATGTGGTTTTTACTTTCCGAGTGACCTTGAAAGTAGAAAAATTAGTAGCTTGCTGAATAACCCACAAATTCTTATTCACTTCGTCAAGCCTACATTGCAATGAGTAAACGCAACACGTCGTCCCTCCTGGTAGCAGGAACCCTGCTGATGAGCACCACCCTCTACGCTCAAAAGGAGTACACTCCTGAAGATACCGAGGTATGGAAACCGGTGCCGAAGGTGGTTGCCCCCGGGGCGCAGGACGATCAACCCCCCGCCGATGCGATTGTGCTTTTTGACGGCATCACCATGGACGCCTGGGAGATGCATGACAGCACCACCTGGACCGTGCACGACGGCATGGTGACCATCGAGCCTTCGCTGGCCAAGCAGCAAATGCCCACCAGCATTCACACCCAGCAACCGTTCGGCGACATGCAACTGCACATTGAGTGGATGGCCCCGGCCAAGGTGGAAGGAGAAGGGCAACGCCGCGGCAACTCCGGCATTTTGATTCAGGGACGCTACGAACTCCAGATTCAGGACAACTACAACAACAAAACCTATGTGAACGGACAGGCCGGATCGATCTACAAGCACCACGCTCCGCTGGTGAACGCCAGCCGGAAACCGGGTGAGTGGCAGACCTACGACGTGTTCTACACCGCCCCCACCTTTGATGCCATCGGACTGCTGCTCACCCCGGCCTACATCACGGTGATGCACAACGGCATCCTCGTGCAAAACCATACGGAGATCAAGGGGCGCATCAAGCACGTCGGGTTGCCCCACTACGAGCCGCACGGCAAGGAGCCGATTCACTTGCAGGACCATGGCAACGCGGTGAGCTTCCGTAATATTTGGGTGCGGGAGTTATAGTCGGGCTATCGAGCTTGTAACGAAATTACTCCATCGTATTAGGGGTAGCGCAGCGCGCGGCTTCCTAAGACTGCTCAGCGACGCTGTATAGGTCGTAACGGACGTTACTACCAGTTGGGAGACGCACCAGTGGGCTACTAGCTCACTGGCCGTCTACACGATTAGCACCTTTTTATTTTTCACTGTTTTTTCTTGGCTACTATAAAATAACTAGATGCCCCTTTATAAAGCTGTTCAGTGTCAACAGTCTGAAAATTTCCATTCGTGATTAAATCATCTAAATCAGAACTTTTAAGTCTTCTTATGGGAACCGGGATTATTCCAATTTTACACATTATTTGAACAAGCCGAATTTGTAAACCAACTAAAAATGACAATTTACCTCCTAAACACGGTGTTACAGAAATAAACAGCCCATTAGGCTTTAATAATTCATCTATTCTTTGTACTACATCTTTGGGGTTAGGAATAGTATGCAGCATATTGAAAGCTAGTATTCTATCAAAAGATTCTTTTTTTAGCTCTACATCAAAAATACTTCCTTCAGCAAATGTTATGTTTTCGATATTTTTTTCTGCTGCCTTTCCTTTGGAAATTTCAATCATTTTTGTGGATATGTCGATACCGTAAATCTCTTTAACATCATTGGCAACCTCACATGCAGTGGTACCCGTCCCACACCCATAGTCTAAAACCACATTATTTTTATCTAAATACTTTTTAGTGTTTTTTCGAGACTTACTATGAATATATTTAAAGCGTTCTTCTGTCTTGTCATAGTTATTTGAAGCCCTATTCCAGAACTCTTTCGATTTATTCATCATTATTAATTATTTAAACTTTCTATTGTTCCGATTCCTTTTTTAATAAAATATAAGAACGACTGCGAACAAGAGTTAAACTACTTTTAATGTTGAGACTTCTACCATTTTCATTTTAATCATTAATCCGGCAAAACTTCACATACAAAACCCTTGCTTTGCATTAGCTGAATGACATCTTTCTCTAAAAGCTTAGAGGAAACAACGCGAAGTACATTGTCCAAATCTTCAGTGTCTACCGACCACTCTGAAATGCATGGATGTAAGTTAAATAAGGGCGCTACCCATTCAATTAAATGAGAATAACCAAGGTTTGTTTTAAATACCAATACATTCATATTTGTTTACTTTATCTTTCGATTTTTGAATTTGTCAAAACTCAGCAATCGCCTTGGAAATCTGATCCGGAATACTGATTTTGATGTTTTTCGTAACATTTGTCGAAAAAGTCACTTCATTAGTTATCAAAAACGTGTGCTGAAAATGGGAATAATTCATGATGGGCATAAATGGATGACCCAATAAAAGAGCCTTACTTTGTGGCAAACCATACGTAATATTTTCCGTATCGAAGCCGAACCAGGTGTTGATTGTTAAGAAATTATCATTGCATTTGCCCAACAACATAGCTAACATCGGACTTGCAATTTTCTTTTTAAATTGTCTGACACCTTCATACACATAAAAGTTGTCGTAGACTTTTTTATCTTTCAATGCTCCACGGATAGCGGAATGAATTGATTCAATTGTTTTGAATAGATCGTGAGGAAAGATTGGAACCTCATAAATTTCAACGCCAGAAGCTCCATTTCCAATATAGTAATCTTCTAATACTATATTCCCTTCATCTGATTTCATTCTTGAACGTATATCAACAATCAAATTGAATCCAATCACTTTATCTTCTTGATAAATTGACATATACACCATAGCCAACATTACTTCAAAACTAGAACACCATCTAAATTCGTTGTTATATAACTTTTTGATTTTACCGATTTATTTTCGATTTAATCTAAACTTAACTTCCCTAAACCAAATCCCAGCACCCCAGAGTAAACCGTTACCAACCATTTTTGCCAAATAAAATCCAAGGTTTGTATTGTACGCGTTCACCTTTTCAGACAATCCCTTATCTGAGTTTATTTTATCAGATATTTGCTTATTATTTAAAGTGTGCGAAAATGAAAGTCTATTATTAACGTCAGTGTACTTTTTTTTCAATTTTTCTGTATCAGTTATACATGTACACGTTTCTGACAATAATTTGAGGAAGATATTAGCTGAGTATGTATCAAAAACAGTGTGGTCCATGTAGAAAACGATAGAGAATTCTCCATATTTGACATAGTGATGAACAGTCACCAAAACAATTGGGACATTCAACTTTTTTGCTTTAGAAAACGGGTTATGTGCAATAAAACCGGGAAATTGCTTTCGGATAATTTTTGAAAATCTTCTCTTGTCATTAAATAGATCACTTGGCGGCTTTTCGTATGTTTTATTATCTTCAAAGAATTGATACATAATGCCATCATTATTGGTTTGGGAAATTGAGTATCCAGGAATTGATGTGGATTCAGTATCTTCCTCCCATCTTGATGAAACGAATTGGAATTTAGAGT
>JBASAY010000033.1:0-1681 GCA_049650865.1 Tunicatimonas sp. | reverse complement strand
AAGAAGACTTCTGCCAGCAACTGGTGAAAGACGCCCTGGAGCAGTTGGGCGGCATAGACATTTTAGTGAACAACGCCGGTCGCCAAACCGCCCAGCAGTCGATTGCCGACATCACCACCGAGCAGTTCGATAATACCTTTAAGGTGAACGTGTACGCGCCCTTCTGGATTTGCAAGGCCGCGCTACCCCACATGGAAGCCGGTGCTTCTATCATCAATACCACCTCCATCCAGTCGTTCGACCCCTCGGAGAGTCTGCTGGACTACGCCCAGACCAAGGCCTGCAACACCGCTTTCACCAAGGCGCTGGCCCAGCAGGTGGCCGAGCAGGGCATTCGGGTGAACGCCGTGGCGCCCGGCCCGTTCTGGACGCCCCTGCAACCCACCGGCGGACAGCCGCAGGAGAAAATCCAGAAGTTTGGCTCCAGCACTCCCCTGGGCCGACCCGGGCAACCCGCTGAGATCGCGCCGATCTACGTGCTGCTGGCCTCGCAAGAAGGAAGCTACATCACCGGAGAGGTGATGGGCGTAACCGGCGGCACCATGCCCGCGTAACCTTAGCGGCCAACCAGTCTTTTGAGAAGCCAGCGGCAAGTGCGCCGCTGGCTTTTTTTGTTCAACGCCACAACACGAAACAGAATGCTAGCCCACGCTTGTAGCGTATGCGGTCTCGCTACTGCTTTTATACATAGTCAGTGGCTGGCCTATCTGCGTTCTTCTCGGTTTGTTGTTCAGGAAGAAATGCTAGTTTTTATTGACTGCCGATAAAATTTTTTCAAGTGTAGCATTGAGTTCGTTTGGATTCTCGAGCATTGGATAGTGGCAAGTTCCTTCCATCACGTACAGTTTGTAATTATCGCCTAGGTATTTCTTGAGACTTTCTTCGTTGGTTGGAGTATAATTCACGTGAACGGAATATAACTTTAGCTCTAGTCTTTTCAAAAGTTCCGTTTCGCGAACAGGATAGCTAAAACCGTATTCAAGTAAAGGAATACCTACTTCGGGGTTCATTCCCTGGTAATCCTCTAACAATCTGGAAACAATTTCTGGAGCGGTCGATTCGGTCAACAACGCTTGTCGGGCGAATTGCTCGCAAGTACCCTGAAAATCTGCTTTCAAACCGGCTGTTATCTGAGCAACAACCTCTTTTGGCAATTGCATCCCGACGTTCTTCATATGATCGATTTCAATCAAACCAACAATGTTAGTATCATCTTCCGTTACGGTCTCCAACATTACGTCCGAGCCAAAAGAGTGCCCAATGAGTACGACATTTTCTAATAATAACTCTTTTATAAATTCACTAATATCCTTACCAAATCTCTGTCCGGTCAATTCTTTTCGGTTGAATGAAGACTTTCCGTGTCCGGGCAAATCAATCGCTATAACTCGATACTTTTCAGAGAAATAAGATAATTGCTCGTTCCAGTACTGCTTGTCGATGAATGCCCCGTGCAGGAACAGAAGTGTTGTTCCTCCTTTTCCGTTATCGAAATAAGACAATTCTTCTCCGTTGATATTGATTTCATTAGTTTCCATATTTTGCGCATTAGATCACTCTACATGAGAAAAATTTCGACTGATAACTTCACGCTGAGAGCGACGAAGCTAAATTCTCTGTTACATGGCTTGTCTCTACGATTTCTGACCTATGAAATTCATAAAGCGACTTCGGAGTGCCA
>JBASAY010000032.1:0-2250 GCA_049650865.1 Tunicatimonas sp. | reverse complement strand
AAATTAGAAGGAGTAAGTTATCTGACATCATTTGAAGGGCTTGATGATTATACCGACGATCCTGAAACAGATTTTGATTATCTGCCTGTTGGAGCTTTACACTTTAGATTATCCAATGCAAACACTTATTGCGTTGCTGATTATAATACAACTAAACTTGGTACAAGCGGAGTAGGAATCAAAGTGATTTCAAATGATCAAACTAATTTGACCCAAGGCAGCACTTCTAATAAAATTAACAGAAAGTGGAAAAACTATCTTGGCCAGAAAATAGGAAGTATTCGCTTTTACATAAAGAAAGAAACATGGACTAACCATAGCCAAAACGAGGAGTATCCGGAATCTGTAGAGATAAAATTTGACAACGGAAAATCAATATTTTATTTCTGTGGTGATGTAGATGACTACTCTAAATCGAAGGGCAGATATGAATTGATTGGCGGAAGGGATTCGGGAATAATCTTCTTTGATAAAACGACATTTGAGAGATACGATCTTCATAAAATAGACAAGATTGAAAGTGAATACGTAATACAATGTTAGCTAGCCTCAACCGGGCAGGAATGAGCATACGAAAGTTTGTTGCTCTGACGGCAGAAAATGAAAACTTGAACGAAAAGCACTAATAAGACCCGGTATGACGTATAGCCAGGCCGTTAAAAAACAACAATCGAACAATTGAGCAATCGAACAACTTACTCACCTAGCTATGCACTA
The DNA here is from genome assembly GCA_049650865.1 of Tunicatimonas sp. GTDB lineage: Bacteria > Bacteroidota > Bacteroidia > Cytophagales > Cyclobacteriaceae > Tunicatimonas. Next base: position 1,533 of record JBASAY010000032.1, on the reverse strand, counting down.
TATCGATCCTCATATTCACACCGTATCGCGCACCACCGACGACTACGAAGCCCTGCAGGCCGCCGGGGTGGTTGCCATCATCGAGCCCGCCTTCTGGCTCGGGCAGCCCCGTACGCAGGTGGGTAGTTTCCAGGATTACTTCAGCACCCTGGTGGGCTGGGAACGCTTTCGGGCCAGTCAGTTCGGCATCAAACACTACTGCACCATCGGACTCAACTCTAAGGAAGCCAACAACGAGCCGTTGGCCGAAGAAGTAATGGAACTGCTGCCCTTGTTCGTGGGCAAAGAGGGCGTGGTAGCGATTGGCGAGATTGGCTACGACGACCAGACGGCCGCTGAGGACAAGTACTTCCGGCAACAACTGGAACTGGCCAAGGAGGTGGACCTGCCGGTGATGATCCATACGCCGCACCGCGACAAAAAGGCGGGCACCACCCGCAGTATGGACGTGTGCGAGGAGCACGGCCTGGACCCTACCCGGGTGGTGGTCGACCACAACAACGAGGAGACCATCCGGGAGGTGCTGGATCGGGGCTACTGGGCGGCGTTCTCGATTTACCCGCACACCAAGATGAGCCGCGAGCGCATGGTGGCCATCATCGAGAAGTACGGTCCCGAGCGCCTGATCGTCGACAGTGCGGCCGACTGGGGAGTGAGCGACCCGCTGGCGGTGCCCAAAACCGCGAAGCTAATCATCGACAGGGGCTTGCCCGAAGAATACGCCCGCCTCACCTGCTACCAAAACGCGCTGGACGCCTACGGCCAGAGCGGACAAATGCACGAGAGCGACTGGCAATCAGGCATCGAGGTTGACCAGCGGCAGTTGTTTTCGGGTAACTCGGTGCTGCGGGGCGGTCAGGAGCCGCGGGTGGAAAAGGAAGGTTTATAATAACCGGGTTTATTATTCTTCAGAAGAAGCAGCAATGCGTTTAGCCGGGAAAGAGACATATTCATAACCACTTTTCTGCTGCTGCTGACGAATATCAGCAAAGATAGCCGGGAGGTTGTACCCAAACTTTTTAGCGTGCTCTTCGCGTGCTTGACGAACTTCTTCAACAATAGGATCTTTCATCGTTCTTAAATAAGTTCTTCGGGGGTGCAAATGATGGGGGGGATGTAACCTTCTGACCGGCACAGCGCTTCCACTTTGCCACGGATAACAGCATTGGCAATGTGTTTGAAGTTCCAGGTGAGTAAGTAGTCCATCGCGTTAACCGTAGCAATAGCAATGTGAGCCGCATCTTCAGCCACAGTTTTAGGAATTAAGTTTCGCTCGATCATCAATTTGGCTAGTTGTAACGCTTCATCCGTAGCATCAAGCAATTTAACTTCATCAAGCTTCTTCAAACGCAATTTCGCTGCTTCATCATCGCCTTGACTTGCTTCCTGCACATATAACTGTGAAGCATACAAATCAAAGGCGCTCTTACGATCTTTCCACCACTCCTGAGTTGCTTGTTGGTAAGCAGCTACGCGCAAGTCTCGACTCGGGCGAGAAGTCAAATAACTGATGACGGTCGTCTCAATGTATAC
>JBASAY010000031.1:0-61575 GCA_049650865.1 Tunicatimonas sp. | reverse complement strand
GTACAGGCCGGTAGCCGCATCCTAGACGGTGTCCGGTCCCAGTTCACGGCTACGGCCGTTCAGCGGGTAATCGACGAAGATGCGATTATCATCGGTCATCAGAACTGCGACGAGTTTGCGATGGGCTCCTCTACCGAAAATTCGGCCTTCGGGCCTACCCTCAACGGCGCCAACCCAGGCTTTGTGCCCGGCGGCTCGTCGGGCGGCTCGGCCGTGTCCGTGCAGGCCAACCTATGCACCGCCGCGCTAGGCTCCGACACTGGAGGCTCAGTACGCCAACCAGCTGCCTTCTGCGGAGTGGTAGGGCTGAAACCCACGTATTCCCGTATCTCGCGGCACGGCCTGATCGCCTACGGTTCCTCCTTCGATATCGTGGGTCCTTTTACGCATACCGTGGCGGATGCCGCACTTCTACTGGAAATTATGGCGGGAGCCGACGAATACGATAGTACCGTTTCGCACGAACCGGTTCCTCCTTACTCCCAGCAACTTACCTTTGATTCTTCTCGCCCCCTTAAGGTAGCGTACCTGCGCGAAACCCTAGAGAGTGAAGGGCTTCATCCGACGGTGAAGCAGGCTACCGAGCGCTCAATCGGTTTTTTAAAGAGTGAGGGCCATACCGTAGAAGCGGTACCCTTTCCGCTGCTTAAGTACGTGCTACCTACCTATTATATCCTGACGATGGCTGAGTCTAGCTCTAACCTTTCGCGCTACGATGGGGTGAAGTACGGCTATCGAAGCAAACATCAGGGTAGTTTGGAAGAGATGTACAAGAGAACCCGAACCGAAGGATTTGGTGAAGAGGTGAAAAGAAGGATTATGTTGGGCACGTTTGTACTAAGCGCCGACTACTACGATGCTTATTATACCAAAGCCCAGAAGGTGCGGCGGATGCTTCAGGGGGCCACCCGCAAAATACTTTCGGAGTATGACTTCATTGTACTGCCCACCACTCCTACTCCTGCGTTTGCACTAGATACCCACGCTGACCCTCTGGAGATGTATCTGGCCGACCTCTTCACCGTTCAGGCCTCCATTGCGGGAGTACCGGCTATCTCTATTCCCAATGGTACCAACGAGCAAGGATTGCCCATCGGATTACAAATTATCGGCGACGTTTTTCAAGAATCTCAACTACTAGCCTTCTCCCAATACATTTTAGAGCATAATCCATAGATGCAACTTTTCTCTTTAATATGTATAATTATTTGCGTAAATTGTATAGTAATTGTATTCATTAAATAGAATAGGTCTCAAAATACTTCTCTAACACTATGATCTTTAGGCACGCTCGTCTTTTTCTGTTTCTTCTTGTATCTCTTCCTACACTAGTCTGGGCGAATAATAGCCCTTCTAGCGATTCAGTTGGACTGTACGAGCCTTCCTACGCGTATGATTACGTTCCTGATGCCTCATACGAACTGATTGAGGACCGATTATCTTGCGTTTCCTCCGAGATGCCGCTTACTTTCAACGAACGGGTACAATCGTTTGTAGACTACTTCGCCGTACGAAACCGTGACTATACCCGGGAGATGATCCGGCGAAAAAACCTTTACTTCCCAATTTTTGAAAAATACCTGAAAGAGTACGGCATACCGGATGAGCTTAAGTACCTCTCCATTGTGGAGTCGGGCCTCCGACCGGCCGCCCGCTCGCGGGTAGGGGCTGAGGGGTTGTGGCAGTTTATGCCGAGCACCGGTCGGATGTACGGACTGAACCAAAGCTGGTACGTAGACGAACGACGCGACCCTGAAAAGGCAACGGAAGCGGCTTGTAAATACCTGAAGCAGTTGTACAATATGTTTGACGACTGGGAATTGGCGCTGGCCGCCTACAACACCGGACCTGGAAACGTGCGTAAGGCAATACGACGCTCGGGCTACAAAAAGAGCTTTTGGGGGATCTACAATTACCTGCCTCGCGAAACTCGGTCGTACGTGCCTCAGTTTGTGGCGGTGCTCTACACCATGGAATACGCGGCAGAGCATAACCTCTTCGCCGATAGCCCCGCCTACGCCTGGGATACGGATACGATCCTGGTAAGCCAGTTTGTGAGCCTTAAGGCATTGGCGCATCAACTAAACCTTTGTGAAGATGAACTGACCCTGCTAAACCCTGAACTTAAGCGGTTAGCGGTGTCCGAAGAAGCTAAATCGTACCCATTGATTATTCCTGCTGACAAAATAGACTTCTTAGCGGCCAACCAATCATCAATCTTGGATTCGTCTGGCACCAAGAACATCCAGAAGGAATTTCTAGCGCAGGCGCAGAAAACTAGTGGTAGCACCTACGGACGCACTAAAATAAAGTATCGGGTCCGCAATGGCGACGTACTGGGCGTTATTGCCCAGCGCCACCGCGTGAGAGCGTCTGATTTGCGCCGGTGGAATAACATTCGAGGCAGTCGAATTTACGCTGGTCAGAAACTGACCATTTGGACGAAGGGATCAGCGCCCCAACAGGCCGTTGCTAGTAGAAGTCGCGCAGTACCCGCCAGCAAGACGCACTTGGTACGCCCCGGTGATTCATTGTGGGAGATATCGCGCCGCTACGAGGGAGTAAGCGTAGCCAAAATCAAGCAATGGAACAACCTGCGGAGCAACAGCATCAAGCCCGGCCAAAAGTTAATTATCGGCCGATAGCTTGGCTCAGTAAGGTGGTTATGCATCAAGCACTTCCACCTCAACCTTTTCGATTTCGCCGCCGCTTAGTTCTATTTCCTCTCCCGAAGCGCTGTGAAAGTGGTAGTCTACCAGCCCCAGCGAAGAATCTACTTCTAATTTGACCCACTTACGGTACTTCACGTACCACTGCATCTGTCGCGAGTATACGCCCTTGGTAAAGAAAGCGTGAACAAAGGGGTGTAACGAGATCGTCAACTCTTTTTCGTTCTGCTTTTCCAACAGATACACGAGGTGGTTCTCAATTTGGTCGGTAACCAATAGAGAGGGGGCAATTTTGCCGGTACCGTTGCAGGTAGGGCAGATCTCGTTGGTCGCGATATTCAGCTCCGGCCGCACCCGTTGCCGGGTTATCTGTAGCAAGCCAAACTTGGTTAGCGGCAAAATTGTGTGCTTGGCCCGGTCGCTTTGCATCTCATCCTTCATCTTCTGATAAAGCGCCTTCTTGTTCTCAACCTTGCGCATATCAATGAAGTCGACCACAATAATGCCACCCATATCGCGCAGCCGCAGTTGCCGGGCTACTTCCTCGGCCGCCTTCATGTTCACGCTCAGTGCGGTAGCTTCCTGGTCCGATTCAGAGTTAGACTTATTACCGCTGTTTACATCGACTACGTGGAGGGCTTCGGTGTGTTCTATCACAAGATACCCACCACCCGGCACGCTCACCGATTGGCCGAACAGCGATTTCAGCTGCTTCTCAATGCCTAAACTCTCGAATATTTTACCCCGGCCATTGTGGTGGCGCACGATCTTTTCCTTCTCGGGAGCGATTGTTTTTATGTAAGCCTTTACCTCTTCGTAGATATCCTTATCGTCGGTGACAATACTATCAAACGATTCGTTCAGCACATCGCGCAGCAGAGAAGAGGCGCGGCCCATCTCTCCAATGATCTTGTCACGGGGTTTAGCATCACGAAGCTTTTCGATACCATCTTTCCATAGCTTAACCGAGTTACGCAAGTCGCGGTCTAACTCAGCCACTTCTTTGCCTTCGGCTACGGTACGAATGATCACCCCAAAGTTCTCGGGCTTTATCGAGGATACCAGACGGGATAAGCGCTTCCGCTCATTCTTATCAGAAATTTTCTTAGAGATGTTGATAACATCTGAGAAGGGTACCAGAATGAGGTACCTTCCTGCCACAGACAACTCACAGGATAGTCGCGGCCCTTTGGTAGAGATAGGTTCTTTAACAACTTGCACCAGCAATTGCTGATTGCGATTGAGCACCTGATTGATTTTTCCTAACTTATTAATATCAGGCTCACGCTTGACCTTGCCAAGCAGGTGCGTATCAGTTTTTTTGTTGCGAATACCCTGGGTGAACTTATTCAGGGACTTAATCTGAGGACCCAGATCCAAGTAGTGCAGAAAAGCGTCTTTTTCGTAGCCGATGTCGATAAACGCGGCATTAAGACCTGGCACTACTTTTCGTACGGTACCCAAATAAATGTCACCAACGGTAAATTTATTCGCCTCCACCTCGTGGTGGAACTCAACAAGACTCTTATCTCTTAGTAGGGCAATACGACAACCATCCTGAGTTGAATTGATTACTAATTCATTACTCAAGGGATTGTACGTTTAATGGAATACTAGATTACTTTTTCTTGTGTCGGTTCTTTCTTAACCGCTTCTTTCTTTTGTGGGTAGCGATTTTATGTCGCTTTCGTTTTTTTCCACAGGGCATAATTAAAGGTATTTTAGTGAATAAATTTGGCCACATTGGTTACAGCGAACCAAGCGGCTATCTATAATTTGCTAAGGTACTCGTCGGCATTGGCCAACACTTCCGGATCGTCGCTAAGCGTTTTCACTCGTTCAAATTGGTTCTTCGCTTTTGCCTGGTTGCCCGCCTCAAAATGACTAACTCCCAAAAAGAACTGGGCTTGCAGGTGGTCCGGGTTCAAGCGCACTACCTTTTCAAAACGATCAACCGCCTTATCGTATTGCTGCGATTGAATAGACAGAAGCCCTAAGTTATACTGGGCCAACTCATTGTCCGGCGCTTCCTCTACCACTTCGCGTAGCATCATGATGCCTTTCATCGGCTCGGTGGTGGTCAGAAACGTCATCGCCATTTTCGCCTTTGTGTCTAGGTTAGTAGGCTGTTGGGCTAGTACGGCTTCTCCGTAGTAACGCACCTTCTCGCCCAAACTGCGGGCTTTGTTTTCGTCTAGTGCCAAGGTAAACGCCTCGTAATATAATTCGAGCGCTTTTTCCTGGCGTTTCTCCTGAGGTTCAGCCTGAGCCAACCGGTCGGCGTAGTAGGCAGCACTATCGTACCAGCGGTTTTGGGCGTAAGCATCAACCAAAGAGTCCGCAAAAGTAGTACTTTTTTCGGTATTCTGGTAGTTTCGGTAGTTTTCTTGTAAACGCGCTAGCTCGATCCGTGCGTCTTCCGGCATTTCAGGAAGGTGCGGAGCCCCCACTGACGCGTCAGCTTCGGTTAGCGGGGCGCTTTCGTCGCGGGTGTCAAGATCGCCGTCTGCCCCTTCGTTATCAACCACCACCCGAGGAAGAAACCACAATAGCACCATTGCTACTAAAGCAATTCCCCCTACTAAAAGCTTCTTTCTCAGCATACTGATGATACATTTTGTTCAAATCAGCAACGTGAACTTAGGTGAGAAAGTTTAGCGCGCTTCGGCCGCTTTAAGGCTATCGCTTTTTTTAATTTTTTCTACGAACACCTTGGAAGGCTTGAAGCTAGGCACAAAATGCTCTTCAATAACCATTGCGGTATTCTTCGAGATGTTCCGGCCAATTTTTTTGGCCCGCTTCTTATTAACAAAACTTCCGAACCCCCTTACGTAGATGTTCTCCCCTTCTGCCATTGAATTTTTCACCACGCTAAAGAAGGCCTCTACGGTTGTATAAACATCGGCCTTGTCGATCCCGGTCTTTTCAGCAATCTGCTGAACTACTTCTGCTTTAGTCACGTTGGCTGGTGGTTTAGTTAAGGGTGATTGATTGGGGGGCGTAAATTTAGTCCTTAATGCTAAATTAGGAAACAATAGGGATAAAAACCTCCCTGTAACCGTGTATTCAGGCGAGCAGACGGTTAACTTTTATATTAAATTCACTTTCGGTTGCAACACAGCTTTTTTGCCAGGGAGGTGATGCGTTGGTACGGTGAGCACCAACGCGACCTTCCGTGGCGACACACCCAGGACCCTTACCTAATTTGGCTATCGGAAGTAATTCTGCAACAAACCAGGGTAGCCCAGGGCACTCCTTACTACCAGCGCTTCGCGGCAGCCTTCCCCACGGTGCAAACGCTGGCGGCGGCCGAGCAAGAGCAGGTGCTACGGCTGTGGCAGGGACTGGGCTACTACTCGCGGGCCCGCAACCTGCACCGTTGCGCCCAAGAAGTGGTGAGCAAACACAATGGGCGGTTTCCAACAACGTACCAGGAGCTGCTGAAGCTACCCGGGGTGGGCGCCTACACTGCCGCCGCCATTGCTTCGTTTGCCTACAACGAAACCGTGCCGGTGGTAGATGGCAACGTCTATCGCGTACTAAGCCGGGCATTTGGTATCAAAGACGACATCCAGTCGAGCGGTGGGCAGAAAAAATTTCGGGAGCAGGCCGAGCGGTTGGTGCCTCAGGGCGAGGCTAACGTTTATAATCAGGCCATTATGGAGTTTGGCGCGCTACAGTGTACGCCGGTTCAGCCCGCCTGCCTGTTGTGTCCGCTTAGTGAGCAGTGCTACGCCTATCAGCACGGGCAGCAACAGTTTTTGCCCGTAAAAACTAAAAAAACCAAGGTGCGCCTACGGTTTCTGCACTACCTGGTCATTCGCCAGCAGGACACAGTATGGATGAGGCGCCGGGACGAACGGGGAATTTGGGCGGGGCTTTACGACTTCTATTCCGTTGAAACCACGCAACAGGCTACTTTCGAGCAGCTCACTGACCCGGTCATTAATTTGCTGCTCGATCAAGAAGGTGCTAATGTGCGGTCGTCGGCCCCCTATCAACATCTTCTTACGCACCAGCGCCTGCACGTTACGTTTAATACGATTACCCTGAGCAAGTATCCTGAAAATCTGGCCAATGAGACAAACCGTCTGCAAGCGTATTCCGTTGATGAGTTAGAGCAGTTGCCCAAGCCGGTTTTAATTGACAACTTTTTGCAAAAAGAAATTTTTTAGTACATTGATGTAACACCGGTCCGCGGTGCTACCAGCGGCACCGCGAATTAAACAACCTAACCACCACAGTACATTATGGCAGGAGTGAATAAGGTAATCTTAGTAGGAAATCTGGGAGCTGACCCCGAAGTACGGCATCTGGAGAGCGGATCAAAAGTGGCCACCATTAGCATTGCTACCTCCGAGAGCTACACCAACAAGAGTGGCGAGCGCGTAGAACAAACCGAGTGGCATCGGGTTGAGCTATGGGACCGGCTAGCCGAACTGACCGAGCAGTACCTGAGTAAAGGAAGAACCGTATACGTGGAAGGTAAGATCAGAACGAATACCTACCAGGATAAAGAAGGCATTACCCGCTACGACAAACGCATCCGCGCCACAAACATGACATTCGTAGGAGGGCGCAACGAAGACACCGATAACCAAACTCCCGTTGCTCAGAGCCAGCGTGAACCTGCCTCTGCCAACGCGGCGAGCAGTACCCCGGCCACTCCAGCGGCTTCCGAAGCCGATGACCTTCCCTTTTAAGTCTAAATAACCCACACTGTGCTGGAAGTTCCCCCGGATGACCCTTACTCCCTACTGATTTTTTTAGCTTCCTTGGTACCGGTTGCTGATGTACTTGCCGCTGTGCCCTCCGTAGCTTACTATACCACGGTAGGGGGCGCCCTGGCTGTGCTATTGTTCTGCTCAGCCATGATCTCAGGGTCAGAGGTGGCGTTCTTCTCACTTTCTCCTAAAGATATAACCGAGTGCCGTACGAGCGCTGAGTCTAGCGACCTGCAGATCGCTAGCTTGCTAGAACGGCCCAAGGTGCTGCTAGCCACCATCTTGATTCTTAACAACCTGGTGAACGTAGCCATCGTTACGCTGTCTACCTACGCCACTTGGCAGTACGTGGGCAAAACTACCGGGGGATGGGTCGTTGGAGTGCTTACCACGGTGATTACCATTGCTATTCTCTTCTTCGGGGAGATACTTCCTAAACAGTATGCCATCCAGTACTCCCTGAACTTTGCGCGCCGCATGGCAGCAGTGCTCAAGGTGTTCACCTTAGTACTGAAGCCTTTGTCGGTTGCCCTCATGTCTATTAGTCGTTTGGTGGAGAAAAGACTTGAGAAGAAGGGCTATAACGTGTCGGTAGACGAGCTTAACCACGCGCTGGAGCTAACGACTCAGCACGACAAAACCGCTACCGAAGAAGAAAAAGGAATTCTTAAGGGGATCGTTAACTTCGGGACGCTGTCGGTAAAGCAGGTAATGCGCTCGCGGCTGGATATTACCTCCATCGATAGCGAGACGGACTTTCACGTTTTGATGGATACGATTAACAAGACCGGTTACTCCCGCATTCCGATCTACAAAGAAACCATTGACAATATTGAGGGCTTTCTGTACGTCAAGGACCTTTTGCCCTACTTAGATAAAGAAGATACTTTCGCTTGGCAAACCCTACTGCACAAGGGATTCTTCGTACCGGAAAGCAAGAAGATCGATGCCCTGCTGCGCGATTTTCAGGAGAAACGGGTACACATGGCCATCGTCGTCGACGAGTACGGCGGCACAGCCGGACTTATCACCTTAGAAGATATTATCGAAGAGATCGTGGGTGAGATTAACGATGAGTTCGACGAGAGTGACGTACGTTACAACAAGCTAGACGATAACACCTACGTCTTCGAGGGGAAAACTTCCCTCAACGACTTCTGTAAGATTATTGGTGAGGATAGCATCCTGTTTGAAGAGGTAAAGGGAGAAAGCGAGTCGCTGGGTGGACTACTGCTCGAAATTCATTCTAAACTGCCCCGAGCCGGAGAGAAGGTATATTTCGATAAGTACGTATTCACCGTGGTGGCGGTAGACAGCAAGCGCATCAAGCGCATTCGGGTGCTTCGAAAGCAGACGCTGGTACCCGCCGTTCCAGAAAATTTAACCCGTTCCGCATGACCCTCCACCACCGAACGTTAGGCGATGAGCACGTGGCTGAGCCGCCGGTCATCATTTTGCACGGCGTTTTCGGAACTTCCGACAATTGGCAGACCTTCGGCAAGGCCCTCGCCGAGCGGCGGCGGGTGGTTCTGGTAGACCAGCGAAACCACGGACAGTCGCCCCACAGTACGGAGTTCAACTACCCCGCTATGGCCGACGACCTTAAAATGCTTATTGAGCAAGAGCAGCTAAACGATCCGGTGGTGCTGGGCCACTCGATGGGCGGAAAAACCGCCATGTTCTTTGCCGTTCAGCACCCGGCGTTACTCAGCAAGCTCATTGTGGTAGACATTGCGCCCCGCGCTTACTCCCCCCACCATCAGGCCGTGCTGGATGCTTTCGCCGCGGTAGACATCGACCACATTCAGAGCAGAACCGAGGCTGAGGATCAGATGAAGTCACTGGTGGCGGAGCGGGGAGTCCGGCAGTTCTTGCTGAAGAATTTGCAGCGGACCGACGATGGCTTTGCCTGGAAGTTGAACCTTCCCGTAATTCGAGACAACATTGAGGCGGTAGGGGCGGCGGTGCCCAATGACGAAGCCGTAGAGATTCCGGCCTTGTTCGTGCGGGGAGCAAAGTCAGACTACATCCAGGAGGAAGACCAGGAACTGATCAAACGAATATTTCCGCAGGCACGCACGATAAACATCGAGGAGGCGGGGCACTGGGTACACGCTGAGCAACCCAACGCGTTGCTGGAAGCAGTGAATAGTTTCCTGGACGAACCAGCCGACAAATGACACCCAGCTTGCTATCCAAACCGGCGTATCAGGTAGAGAACCAAACTAATGATAACACTGAGTAAGATGGAAGTACCCAGCGGGAAGTAGAACGAGAAGCTCTCCTTTTTGATAGAGATGTCGCCCGGTAGTCGGCCGAGCAGCGGAACGCGGTCAGCGAAGTGTACCAGTAAGCCAATAACCACCAGGATCAATCCGGCAGCAATGATAAATTTTCCTAACGTCTGCAAATCGCTATGTGCATTTTATGGCCACTGATAGCCAAACTACCGTTCCGGGCCAGTTGTTCCTGATTCCTACCGTGATTGCCCCCGCTACCGCTAGTCGTGTGTTGCCTGCACAGGTAGTAGAAGTGCTTGGCAAGCTTAACTACTTCTTGGCCGAGAATCTCCGTACCAGCCGAAGATTCATCAGCGCCCTCAAACTGGGCCGACCGATTGACCAACTGCACCTCGACGTGCTAGACAAGCACACGCCGCCCCCGCAGCTAGCTTCCCTGATGGCGCCCCTTCGGCAGGGCAACGACCTGGGCGTCCTTTCCGAAGCGGGTTGCCCGGGCGTGGCCGATCCCGGGGCCCTGGCCGTTGCCTACGCACACCGGCACAACATCACGGTAGTGCCCTTGGTGGGTCCTTCTTCGTTTTTGCTGGCGCTGATGGCGTCGGGCTTCAGTGGACAGTCGTTCACCTTTCGCGGTTACTTACCCATCGACAAAGGAGCGCGCCAGAAAGCCATCCGCCACCTGGAGAAAGAAGCCCGCCAGCACCAGCAAACCCAAATCTTTATGGAGACGCCCTACCGGAACGACGCGCTACTGCGGGATGTGCTTAGCCAGTGCGCGCCCAGCACGCTGGTGTGCGTGGCCCGAGATATCACCGGCCCTAGCGAGCTTATCAAGACCGAAACCGTGCAGTGGTGGCGTCAGCACGTGCCCCAACTGCACAAGGTGCCGACCGTTTTTCTGCTTTCGACGGCATAATCGCCGACCGGTGGGTTAATTTAAGGTAATTAATTACCTTTGGCGATCCACAAGAAACCATCTATTGCTATGCCTCACTTATTCACGTCGGAGTCTGTATCAGAAGGACATCCCGATAAGGTAGCGGATCAGATATCAGACGCTATCCTAGACGCTATGCTCACCCAAGACCCTAACTCGCGCGTGGCCTGCGAAACGTTCGTGACCACCGGCTTGGTGGTGGTAGGTGGCGAGGTGACTACCAACGCCTACGTCGAAATTCCGGACGTGGTACGAGAAACCATCCGCCGCATTGGTTACGACAAAGACAACTACATGTTCGAGTCTAACTCCTGTGGAGTGATGGTAACCCTGCACAGCCAGTCGCCCGACATTGCCCAGGGAGTAGATGCTTCGGAAGAAAAGGAGCAGGGAGCGGGCGACCAGGGGATGATGTTTGGCTACGCCACCCGAGAAACGGAGGAGTTTATGCCGATGGGGTTGGCCTACTCGCACCGGCTGGTGCAGGAGCTGGCGCGCATTCGTAAGGAGGAGTCCACCCTGATCGACTATCTGCGTCCGGATGCCAAGGCGCAGGTCACCATCGAGTATGATGATAACCGCCAGCCGGTTCGGGTGCACACCGTAGTGGTTTCTACCCAGCACGACGAATTCGTTACGCCGTCGGGTACGGGGGCAGATGCTAAAGCGAAGGCCCAGCAGCAGATGCAGACTAAAATTCGGGAAGACGTGCTCGAGCACGTCATCCGCAAGGTAATTCCCGCCGAAATGCTTCAGGATACTACCTTCCACATTAACCCGACGGGCAACTTCGTGATCGGCGGCCCCCACGGTGATGCGGGACTTACGGGGCGCAAAATTATTGTGGATACCTACGGGGGCAAAGGAGCCCACGGTGGTGGTGCCTTTTCGGGTAAAGACTCGAGCAAGGTAGACCGTAGCGCGGCCTACGCGGCGCGCCACATTGCTAAGAACCTGGTAGCCGCCGGGGTGGCCGATGAGGTGCTGGTACAGGTGGCTTACGCTATCGGAGTGGCCGAACCGGTTTCCCTTACCGTTGATACCTACGGCACGTCTAAGGTTTCGCAGACTGATGCGGAAATTGCCCGCGTTTTGCAAGAACTGTTTGATATGCGTCCGCGCGCCATTGTGGACCGGTTTGGACTGAAGAATCCTATCTTCTCGCCCACCGCTGCCTACGGGCATATGGGCAGAGAGCCTTATACCGGCCAGGTAAGTGTGGATAAGGTGGTAGTAGAGGAGAACGGCAGTTCGCGCAAAACAGTAACGGAACGGGAGCCCAAGGAAGTTACCTTTTTCGGCTGGGAAAAGCTCGACTACGTGGATAAGGTAAAGCAGGCTTTTGGAAAGTAGCTTACCGTAGGGAGAAAGGAATGCCCCTGGATGGTGCGCATCGCAGGGGCATTATGATTTCTAGTGAGAGGCCAGCTTTTCTTTGTGCTTCTTAAGCTGACGGCGCAGGGCATCGACTGCCGCATCGGCGGCTTTTTCGAACGAATCAGACTGCTCTTTGGCGAAAAGTTGGTTGCCCGGAATGTTCAGTTTGATCTCTACGATTTTATCCTCGATGGCTTCACCGTTTTCCATCTTAAGAAAAACTTCACCGTCGATAATGCGGTCGTAAAAGGTTTCTAGCTTGTCTACCTTCCGCTGGATAAAATCTATAAGTTCGGGGGCGGGGTCAACGTGGACGGTCTGCGTTTGAAGCTTCATCTGCCTTGGGGTTTATGTTGTAGATCGATTTGTTACCTAACCGTATAACAGGACAACAGTTTGAAAAAATCAGTTAATTCCTGATGCCCTTTGACGGTTACGCTTTCGGGTGCGCCCGCTCAAAAGCCTGCTTAAGCTTCTCGGTGGTGTTGTGGGTATACACCTGCGTAGCGGCCAGACTAGCGTGCCCCAGTAAATCCTTGATGGCGTTTAGGTCAGCTCCGCTATCCAGCAGATGGGTGGCAAAGGTATGGCGCATCACGTGCGGGCTACGCTTGTCAATAGTAGTGTACTGATCTAAATACTTGCGTACCGTGCGATATACCATCATCGGATAGCAAGGGTTCCCCTTGTCGGTAACTAAGAAGAAGGGAGCCGCCTCTTCGCCAAAATGAGCTTTCTTAGCGGCGGTATAGGTTGCGGCTAGGGCTAACAAACTCTGGTGCACCGGCACCAGGCGCTCCTTGCTGCCCTTTCCGTCCACCTTAATTGTCTCCCGCTGCAAATCTACCTGGTCGTGCTGTAGGTTGATCATCTCCGACAGGCGAATGCCCGTTCCGTAGAGCAGCTCCAGCAGCACCCGGTCGCGGTAGCCCGCAAAGTCTTCGGTAAACGTACAGGTATCCAGAAGTTTGAACAGGTCGTTCTGCTGCACGAAGTGGGGAAGCGGATACTCAGCCTTCAGGGCTTTCACCTTGTGGGTGGGGTTCCTCTTGATGTGCGCACGCTTGTGCAGAAACTTGTAGAAGGAGCGCAGCGTACTCACCTTTCGGTTGATCGACCGCGCTTTATTTTGCTTACTGGCTAGGTCAACAACCCAGGCCCGAATTTCTTGGTGATCGGCTGAAGCGACAGGAAGGCCCGGAGCGTGGTGTTTCAGGAAAGCGTGAAACTGGAGTAAGTCGTTCCGGTAGGAGGTAATGGTATACGGACTGGCCCGCTTCTCGTAGGTAAGGTACTTTATGAATGACTCTATCATAGGCGGCTGTTACTAGACTGTTAAAAACTTACTAGAACCGCTATAATATACGAATAAGCTCGAAAGATGACCAGATAGCTACCTAAGCATTGTCTTGCGACTGCATCCGCTGCTTGTAGGCTGCCTTCAGACGTTGGTGACGAAGGGTAACGGATTTCTTCTGGTAATGCGAGCGAGAGCGCAGTTCTTTCAAAGTACCGGTTTTCTCAAACTTCTTCTTAAAGCGCTTCAGCGCCTTGTCAATTGATTCGTTCTCTTTAACACTAACAACAATCATAAAACATATTTAATTTAGAATGGGTGTTACGCAATAAGTCCGCAAATTTAGTAAAAACTACGGGCTCTATCAAACCCTTAAAGATAAAACTGCATAGTCTTTCATAGTTGAGCGCAAATAGTAACATTTGTGCGCTCGTATGCTCATGGCAAACACTTAAATATTCTATTAGTTTATTTTATTATTGATAAAGTATACTTTTATACATACAGAAGTACTATCTTTGTTTTATTGAAATATTTTTAACTAAGACTAATACTTTATGAAATTAGCAGTAGTAGGCACTGGATACGTGGGTTTGGTTACCGGGACGTGCTTTTCTGAAACTGGCAACAGCGTTACTTGTGTGGATATCGACCAAAAGAAGGTAGATAAGTTGCAAAATGGAGAGATTCCCATCTATGAGCCGGGCTTAGATGCCCTCTTTGAGCGAAACGTAAAGCAGGGGCGCCTTCACTTTACCACTGATCTCAAGGAAGGAATTGAGGGGGCTAGCGTAATCTTCTTAGCCCTACCCACCCCTCCCGGTGAAGATGGTTCGGCCGACTTGCAGTATATTCTAAAGGTGGCTGACGACCTGGGGCCGCTACTTACCGAGTACACCGTAATTGTTGACAAAAGTACAGTGCCGGTGGGAACCGCCGAAAAGGTGCAGAGCCGGATTGCGGCTTCCGCGAAGGTAGAATTCGATGTGGTATCGAATCCCGAATTTTTGCGCGAGGGGGTAGCCGTAGAAGATTTTATGAAGCCCGACCGCGTGGTGATCGGCACCCGTTCGGCAAAAGCCAAGGAGAAAATGGAGAAACTGTACGCGCCTCTGGTGCGGCAGGGGAACCCCATTCTGTTTATGGACGAAGCGTCGGCCGAGCTTACCAAGTACGCCGCGAACTCGTTTTTGGCCACTAAGATTACTTTTATGAACGAAGTAGCC
Organism: Tunicatimonas sp.; assembly: GCA_049650865.1. GTDB lineage: Bacteria > Bacteroidota > Bacteroidia > Cytophagales > Cyclobacteriaceae > Tunicatimonas. Next base: position 47,102 of record JBASAY010000031.1, on the reverse strand, counting down.
AACCTGTGCGAGCGACTGGGAGCCGACGTTGATGCCGTGCGCCGGGGCATTGGCACCGACACCCGCATCGGCAAGCGCTTTTTGTTTGCGGGGATTGGCTACGGCGGTAGTTGCTTCCCTAAGGACGTACAAGCGCTAGCCAAGTCGGCGGTGGCCGCTGACTACGACTTCCAGATTCTTAAGTCGGTTATGGAGATTAACGAGGGGCAGAAGACCCGTCTGATCGCCAAAGCCAAGGATCACTACGGCGACCTGTCGGGCAAGACTTTCGCCATGTGGGGGCTGGCCTTCAAGCCGTACACCGACGACATCCGAGAGGCGCCGGCCCTTTATAACATCGAGGCGCTACTAGAAGCCGGAGCAAAGGTGAAGGCCTACGATCCGGAAGCCATGAAAAACGTACGCGCCCAGGTGGGTGATCGCATTGAGTATTGCGTGGATGAGTACCACGCTGCCGAACAGGCCGACGCAATATTTATTATGACCGAGTGGCCTATCTTCCGCACCCCCGACTTCGACAAGCTGTCGTCGGTGCTTAAGGATAAGGTAATCTTCGATGGCCGAAACCTCTACGAGCCGGAAGCAATGAAAGAATTGGGGTACAGCTATTATAGTATCGGAAGAAAAGACGTTCATGCATAAACAACGAGTATTAATTACGGGGGGCGCAGGTTTTCTGGGCTCCCACCTTGCCGACCGCTTCCTCAAGGAAGATTACTACGTGTTGGTAATGGACAACCTGATTACCGGTAGCCTGAGTAACATCGAGCACCTGCTGCACCGCGATGACTTCCAGTTCTTTCACGGCGATGTGTCTAATTACGTACACATTCCCGGTGACCTGGATTACATCCTGCACTTCGCTTCTCCGGCTAGTCCCATCGACTACCTCAAGATGCCCATTCAGACCCTAAAGGTAGGGTCGCTGGGCACGCACAACTGCCTGGGGCTGGCCCGGGCCAAGAATGCCCGTATTCTGGTAGCTTCTACCTCCGAGGTATACGGCGATCCCAATGTGCACCCACAACCCGAAACCTACTGGGGCAACGTGAACCCCATCGGACCACGGGGGGTCTACGATGAGGCCAAGCGCTTTCAGGAAGCGATGACGATGGCCTACCATACCTTTCATGGTCTGGAAACGCGCATCATCCGCATCTTTAATACCTACGGACCGCGGATGCGGCTTAACGACGGTCGCGCGTTACCTGCCTTTTTAGGACAAGCCTTACGGGGCGAAGACCTCACGGTATTCGGCGATGGTTCGCAAACCCGCTCGTTCTGTTACGTAGACGACCTGGTGGAAGGTATCTACCGACTGCTCCTGAGCGACTACACCCAGCCGGTGAACATTGGCAATCCGGACGAGATTTCCATTAAAGACTTCGCCGAGGAGATCATCAAACTTACGGGTACCGATCAGAAGATTGTCTATCAGCCTTTGCCCAAAGACGATCCTATGCAACGCAAACCCGACATCACCCGGGCCAAGGAGATACTAGGCTGGCAGCCGACCGTGTCGCGCAGCGAGGGGCTCAAAATTACGTACGAGTACTTCAAAAAGCAGATCAGCGAAGAGGCAAAGGCGTAACTAGTCCCGGCCAAGGGAAGCTAAACCAACGTGCGTCGGTACATTTGGATGGTGTTTTCTAACCCGTAGTACAGCGCGTCGCAGATAAGCGCGTGCCCGATAGAAACCTCAAGAAGGTGGGGCACCCGCTCCTTAAAAAACCGCAGATTCTTCAAATCCAGATCGTGCCCGGCGTTAACGCCTAGCCCGAGCGCATGGGCCCGCTCGGCACTCTGTGCGTAAGGAGTCACGGCGGCTTCCCGGTCTTCAGCGTAGCGGCGGGCGTACCCTTCGGTGTAGAGCTCGATACGGTCGGTGGCAACCGCAGCCGCCCCTTCTATCATAGCCTCGTCGGGGTCTACGAAGATAGATACCCGCGCTCCCGTTGCTTTCAGTTGCTGAATGATATCCACCAAAAAACCCCTCTGGTCTACGGTGTTCCACCCCGCATCCGAGGTGAGTGCGTCCGGGGGGTCGGGTACTAACGTTGCCTGGGCGGGCTTCACTGCCTCAATCAGCCGCAGAAAGCGTTCGCTCGGGTATCCCTCAACGTTAAGTTCGGTAGTAACTACCCCTGCCAACTGAATCACATCGTCGTAGCGGATATGGCGCTCGTCAGGGCGGGGGTGCACCGTGATTCCCTGGGCACCAAAACGCTCGGCGTCCGACGCTACTGTAAGTACATCGGGATTGTTGCCACCCCGCGCGTTACGTAGCGTAGCCACTTTGTTAATATTCACGCTTAGCTTCGTCATTCTTTCGTTTTTCCGTATACTTGCTGGCTGCCGGATAGTCAGGGTAGCTTCCTAAGACTTTGGTTAATCGTCGGCAAGGTTAGGAGGTGAGTCGCTAACGTTTTGTCAACCAATAGAGATCGCTCAATATCCGGCAACCAATATCCAACATCCCATTACCAATAACAACCTTATGAGCCTGAAACAACGCATAGAAACGGACATCAAGCAGGCGATGCGGGCCAAAGATCAGGATAGCTTACGTACCCTGCGTAGTCTCAAATCAATGATCTTGCTGGCCGAGACCGAGAAAGGTGCAGAAGGTGCGTTGTCGGAAGAAGCCGAGATGCGCCTGCTAACCAAAGCTGCCAAGCAGCGGAAAGAGTCGCTTGAGGTATTCCAAGAGCAGGGGAGGGATGATCTGGCCACCAAAGAGCAGGCCGAGTGGGAGGTGATTAATCGGTACCTGCCGCAACCGCTGTCGGAAGAGGACCTTCAGCAGGCAGTAGAAGAAATTGTGCGGGAAGAAAATGCCAACGGAATGCAAGATATGGGAAAAGTGATGGGCCGAGCAACCACCGCCTTGGCCGGAAAAGCCGACGGCAAGGCTATCTCAAACGTAGTGAAGCAGATCTTAACCCGTAAGTAGTGAACACCTGGGACCTTGCCCTGCTGGTTATTTTACTATTGGGGGCCTACCGCGGTTACACCAAAGGAATTTTGATGGAATTGGTGGCGTTGGTTGCGTTCGTGGTAGCCATCGTGGGGGCACTACAGCTGATGTCATGGGGAGTAGGCTTTCTGTCGGATACCTTGCAAACCAGCGGCGCGTGGTTGTCGTTACTGGCCTTTGTGCTGTTATTTGTGGGCATTTTGACGGGGGTTTCCATTGCGGGTAAAATGCTCAAATCGGTGGTGCACCTGACTCCCATTGGGTATTTGGACGGATTGTTGGGAGCGACGGTGGGAGTACTTAAGTGGGCGTTCGGAATTAGCGTAGTCTTCATTGTGCTCGATTACGCGGACGTTACCCTCCCCAACACCGGCGATAGTGATCTGTACGGATACGTGCACCCCTTCGCTTACCAAGTGGTAGACAAATTTAGAGAATGGTTTCCAGCAATAGAAAACATTGTTGATGCTATTCGTCATCTCTTTCGGTCGGCAACTTCGCGGAACGTAACGGGGCTATTGTGTGTATAAGGGGGTGAGCCCCTGGTTAACCTAACTGATACAAACTTATGAGTTGGAAAACTTACCAAACAAAGGATTATAGCTACGTCGACGAAGGGAAGGGCGAGGTGCTGTTGCTGTTGCACGGACTCTTCGGCGCGCTCAGTAACTGGGACGAGGTGATCCGCCGTTTTTCTAACCACTACCGGGTAATTATTCCGATGCTACCGGTGTACGAGATGCCGGTACGTAAAGCGGGGTTAGAGGGTTTAAACGCTTTTCTGGAGGGTTTTGTAAATGATATGAAACTCGATAACATGGTGGTGATGGGCAACTCGCTGGGGGGGCATATTGGCCTGATCTACACCTTGGGCAACCAAGAGAAGGTGCAGCGGCTGGTGCTTACCGGCAGTTCGGGCCTGTTCGAGAATAGTATGGGAGGGTCTTTCCCTAAGCGGGGCAGCTATGCCTACATCAAAGAACGGGTAGAGTATACCTTTTACGACCCCACTACTATTACTAAAGAATACGTCGACGAGGTATTTGAGATTACTACCAGCATTCCGAAGTGTATGTCCATTGTGGCCATCGCTAAGTCAGCCCAGCGTAACAATATGGCCGAAGAATTGCATAAGATTAGAGTCCCAACCTTATTGGTATGGGGATTGAACGACACCATTACCCCTCCGTTGGTAGGACACGAGTTTAAACGGCTCATTCCTAACGCGCGCCTGCGGTTTATCGACCGGTGTTGCCACGCCCCCATGATGGAGAACCCCGACCGGTTTAATACCCTGTTAGATGAATTTTTACAAGACGCTACTGTTGCATGATTGCTCGAGAACTAATTAACCCGCTCATCCCCTCCCTTCGGGAGAACGACGATATTGCCAAAGCTACTTCCCTGATGGACGACCTGACGGTGACGCAACTTCCGGTGGTAGAAGACACTGACTTTCGCGGATTTATCACCAGCGACATGCTGTTTGATGATCTGTTTAGTCACCCCACCGTGGGACAGTACCAACTGAAAGCCCAGGACTGCTTTGTGCGGCAGGACCAGCACTTCTACGAAATCGCTAAGGTGCTGTCGGACTGCGACCAGTCGATGGTGGTGGTGGTAGACGAACAGGGTGAGTTTGCCGGAGTGATCGATGTATCGGCCATGATGAGTGCTTTCTCAAAGAGTTCGGCCGTGCAGTCGCCGGGCGGCATCATCGAGTTGGTGGTAAAACACATCGATTATTCACTAGCTGAGATCACCCGCCTGATTGAGGCCGACGGAGTAAAAATTCTCGGGTGCTTTATTCGCAACGATAACGATCCCACCCGGATTAGGGTAACCATGAAGCTGGATAAGAAAGACATCGCCCGGACGGTGGCTACCCTCGAGCGGTTCAACTATCACGTACAGGCGCTGTTTCAGGAAGAACTGATTGATACCTACGAAAAAGAGCGTCTGGATGCCCTGCTGCGCTATTTGGATATTTAGTCGATAGTTAGGTAGTCAATAGTCGACAGTCCACGGCCTGTAATCGATAGTCCATAGCCGACAGCCTACTCTGGACTATGGACTGCCGACCATCGACCGTGGACTGTCGTCCTAAAGAACTAAGCATGAGAATTGCCATTCACGCGCGAAGGATCAGCCAAGACCGCTTTCCGTATCTGCAGCTGCTTCTGGACGAGCTAGAGCAGCGTCGGGCCGAGGTGCATCTCTCACGGATGTTGAGTCAGTTGTTAGAAAACTCACCGGTTCGCTCTGGTCAGTTTCCGGTATACGACACCATCCCTGAAGTCGACTTCGTGATCAGCGTAGGGGGAGACGGCACCCTGCTCGACACCGTAACGCACGTGCAAGACCACGAGTATCCCATCCTGGGTATCAACATCGGCCGTCTGGGATTTTTAGCCACCGTATCGCAGGATAAGATTAAGGAGGCCTTGGACGCCCTGTACCACCAACGCTTTGGCTACGATTACCGGACGCTGGTATCGGTAGACCCTTCGTTTCCGGTAGAAGATGGCCTTAATTTCGCGCTCAACGATCTGACCATTATTAAGAAAGACACCTCTTCTATGATTGGGGTGCACGCCTCGGTCGACGGGGCCTACCTAAATGCCTACTGGGCCGACGGCCTGATTATTTCTACTCCCACCGGTTCTACCGGCTACTCGCTGAGTTGTGGTGGACCGGTACTTTCTCCCCAGTCCAGCAGTCTGATTATTACCCCCATCAGCCCGCACAACCTAACCGTACGCCCCCTGGTGGTGCCCGACGATAGCGTAATCACCCTCGAGATAGAAGACCGATACGAAAACCGCTTGCTGTCGCTAGATTCGCGTTCGTATCCCGTAGAAACCCACCAGAAGATATTTATCCGTAAGGCCGACTTCCGCGTTCGCCTGGTTAAGTTTGAGGGCTACCACTTCTTTAATACCCTTCGCCAGAAGCTAAACTGGGGATTAGACGTAAGGAATTAACCTTTATACATTTTTTTGCAGGAACAAATTGCGCTAAAATTGGGTCAACCTGAATCCCGGCTCGTATGCGCTTGATCCCCAACCGTTTTGGTATTATTGCAATCTTACTGTTAGGTTTATTCGTAACCGACAGTGCTTTGGCGCAAGTCCGCTCTAAAAGGATGATTAAGCAGAGCCGGAAGCGGATGGTCAACAATGGCAACCGGCAAGCTACCTTTTCAGGAGCGCGCTTGTCTTTTGGTAATGCCAAACAATACCTAACGCTTGGTGTCTCCGCCAACGCGCTCAACTACTTTGGCGACATTGTGCCGCGCGACAACATACTAAGCACCGATATTGCGTACACCCGCCCGGGTCTAGGAATATCCTCCTCGGCACGATTGGGCCGGGCTCTTTCGGTGCAAGCCTCGTTTATGTACGGACGCATATCGAGTAGCGACTTCGGCACGGCCGACCCGCAGGACGAAGAAGCGGGTTATCGCTACGTACGCAACCTGCAGTTTCGCAACGATGTCAAAGATCTATCCATCGTGGGGGTGTTTGATTTGTTTCCGAACCCTTACTCGCTTTCGCTGCGCATGCGCTGGACTCCTTACCTGTTTGCCGGAGTATCGGTATTTCACCACAGTCCCCAGGGCTTGGTGCCCCAGCAGGCGGTGTTGGGCGAGGGCGACTTGGCGGCCCCCTTCACCCCCGAGCAGGCCGGTGAGTGGGTGGCGCTCAAACCCCTCCAGACCGAAGGGCCCGAAAACACGTACAGCAACTTTCAAATCAGCGTTCCGCTGGGGGCGGGGGTGCGGTTTCGTATCAACGAACGCTTCGACATAGAAGGAGAAGTAAGTTACCGCTACCTATTTACCGACTATTTGGACGACGTGAGCGGCAACTACGCCGACAAGGGGCTCCTGCAAAGTGATTTAGCCCGCGTGATGTCCGACCGTTCGCTGGAACCTATTGATGTAGTTTCGGGAGAGCCCCGGATGATCTATTCGGCCGAAGGAGCACTTAACCGCTCGACGGCTACCTATTTAGGTGCCGACGGCGTGGAGTACGTGCACCTACCGGGCTACGGGCAGCCGCACGCCAGTGCTAACCGGGGTAACGCCGCTGACAACGATATTTTTATCGTAACCACCGTGCGCCTGGTGATGATGTTGGCCCCCCTTGACCTGCGGGGACGGCGGTAATTATTTCCGGCTGAGCATACCAAAGCACTTTCGTTTTCAGTTATAGTAGGTGATTGCGGCCAACCGCATCCAGTGCGTACCTTCACCAAACTGACGATCTTGTTTTCCTACCGTTTTCTGTTTCCATTACTTTTATTAGCCTCTCTGATCCTACCACGTAGCACCTTCGCTCAGCAGCATGAGGTGGGCGTTGGCCTGGGGGGATTTAACTACACCGGCGATTTGGCGCGCGACTTTGCGGTACGTCATACCCGTCCCGGCTTAGGCCTACTCTACCGCTACAACGTGAACGACCACCTTAGTTTGCGCGGAGCCCTGCACGGCGGTTGGATTGCGGGTAGCGATACCCCTCCTTACGATGCCCTGGCTGCCCAGCGTGATACTGCCTTCAGCACCGGAATTGCCGAACTTAGCGGAGTGGTAGAGTACCACTTTTTAGATTGGAAGAACAACATCCGCTTGCTGCGCTGGACTCCCTACTTCTTTGCGGGAGTGGGCGTTGCTTTCTTGGGAGCGCACGAAACCCAAACCGAATCATACAGCCGCACCCAACCGGTAATTCCCTTTGGGGTGGGGTTCAAGTACATGGTGAACCCGGTGTGGGTGCTCTCGCTCGAGGGCGGAGTGCGTAAAACTTTTACTGACTACCTCGACAATGTTTCGGGCGGCGACCCGGAGGTGCGCAACTTCGCCTACGGCAATAGCTACAGCGACGACTGGTACTACTTTGTTGGGGTGTCGCTGAGCTACACGTTCTATACCATTCCGTGTCCGTATCATTTTTAGCTCCTGCTTCTTAGCTTGTCCCGCAATTTTGTACCTTGCGGCTCGATTCGTCCGGTAGCCGTATGAAAGAAAGCATTGATCCCCGCAATTTGCCGCAGCACATCGCCGTTATTATGGATGGAAACGGACGGTGGGCGAAAGGGCAGGGGGCAGCGCGTATCTTCGGGCACCGCAGCGCCATTCAGGCCGTGCGCGATGTAACGGAAGGCTGCGCCGAGCTAGGAGTTAGCTACCTCACATTGTACGCCTTCTCTACCGAAAACTGGGGGCGGCCCCGGGCTGAAGTAAACGCGCTGATGCAGCTGTTAGTCAGTACCATTGGCGGCGAGCAAGAAACCCTGATGAAGAACAATGTGCGGCTTCAGTCTATTGGCGATACCCACCAACTGCCTAGCAATTGTAGTGGCACCCTGCAGCGCGCTATCGAACTTACCCAGCACAATACCGGTTTGACGTTGGTGCTGGCCCTGAACTACAGCGGCCGCTGGGAAATTACCGAAGCAGTGAAGCAAATTGCGTACCAGGTGGAGCAGCAACACCTGCGCGCCGAAGATATAGACCAAGCTACCATTGCCAACCAGTTGGCCACCCGCACCATGCCCGATCCGGAACTGTTAATCAGGACGAGCGGAGAGATGCGGATTAGTAACTTCTTACTGTGGCAACTGGCGTATACCGAACTTTACATTACCCCGGTGCTCTGGCCCGACTTTCGGCGCGAGCACCTGTACGAAGCCATCTTGACCTACCAGCAGCGCGAACGACGATTTGGAAAAATTAGTGAGCAAGTGAACCCATCATGAATAAACTCCTACTACTTAGCCTAGCATTCCTGCTATCTTTCTCAGTACTGGCTCAGGAGACTGACATCAGCTACACCGAGCCCCAGGAGTACGAGATCGCGGAGATTACCGTGGCGGGCACCAAGGGACTCAACAGCGACGCGGTAATCTCATTGTCAGGGCTGTCGGTAGGCGATAAAATTGCGGTGCCCGGTCCAGCGGTGAGCGATGCCATCAAAAAACTGTGGAAGCAGCGCATCTTCGGCGATGTGTCGGTGAGCGCCAGTAAAATTGAGGGCGATAAGATATCGCTGGTAATTAACCTGGCCGAAAAGCCCCGCCTAAGTCGTATTGAGATCAGCGGTATCAACAAAACTCAGCAAGGGGAGATTAACGATGACCTTACGCTAATTAAGGGGCAGATTGTGGACGAGACCCTGATCAACCGGGCGCGCCTCGCTGTGAAGGACTTCTTTGTTGATAAGGGGTTTCTCAACGTAGCGATCGACGTGCAGCAGCAGCCCGACACCGTGCTCAACAATAGCATCGTGCTGAAGCTAGACGTAGACAAGGGCGACAAGGTAGCCATCAAGCGAATTAATTTTGAGGGAAACGAGGTGTTCTCAGACCAGCGCCTCAGGGGAAGGATGAAGGAAACCCACGAGAAAGTGCGGTTTACGTTGGTGGAAGACCTGATCAGTCGGTTGTTTCGCCTAAAGCCGCGTAAGGTGAAGAACTTTGTTACCGAGCGGGAAGACGTGTCCCTCAGCGGGTTAAAGTCGTATATCAACCGGCACGTAAAGCTCAACTTCTTCAACGGATCCAAGTTTATCCGCGACGACTACGAAGCCGATAAAAAAAACCTGATTACTTTTTATAACTCCAAGGGCTACCGCGACGCCACCGTGGTAGAAGACAGCGTGTACGCTTCGGGCGACAACACCATTAATTTAAGCGTTAGGGTAGACGAAGGGCAGCGCTACTACTTCCGCGATATCATCTGGAGCGGCAACTACGTCTATGACGATAATACGCTGGCCCAGGTGCTGGGCATCGATAAGGGTGATGTGTACGACCTGGAAAATCTGAACAAGCGCCTGCAGTTTAATCCTACTGGCAACGACGTGAGCGCGCTCTACATGGACAACGGCTACTTGTTCTTCAACGTGCAGCCGGTGGAGGTGCAAATTGAGGAAGACTCGATCGACGTGGAGATGCGCCTCTTTGAGGGCGAGCAGGCCACCATTAGCAAAATTCTAATCACCGGCAACGACCGCACCAACGACCACGTAATCCGCCGGGAGATACGTACCATGCCGGGGCAGAAGTTTAGCCGTAGCGACCTGATCCGTACCCAGCGTGAGTTGTCGCAACTGGGCTACTTTGATCCGGAGCAGATCGGCATTAACCCCATTCCCAACCCCGCCGATGGCACAGTAGACATCGAGTACTCGTTGGTAGAAAAGCCCAGCGATCAGATTGAACTGTCGGGCGGCTGGGGCGGCTTTGCGGGCTTTGTGGGCACGCTGGGACTGGTGTTTAACAACTTCTCGCTGCGCAACATTCCGCATTTCGACAAGTGGCGGCCGCTACCGGTGGGCGATGGACAGAAGCTCTCGCTGCGGGTGCAGGCCAACGGGCGGTTCTTCCAAACCTACTCGGCCACCTTCTCGGAACCCTGGTTGGGGGGGCGTAAGCCGAACAACCTAACGGTCGGCTTATCACGAACGATTCTACGAAGGGGAGGAAGATTGGCAAGGTTCCAATCTCCCCTCCTTGGTGGTGGCAACCAAGAGGAAGGCACCCTTAGTATTACCAACCTGAGTGTTGGATTAGGCCGCCGCCTGCGCTGGCCCGACGACTACTTTACGCTGAGTACTTCGCTCATCTATCGGAACTATAACCTAATCAATTACCCAAGTTTCCAAGGACTTGTGTTCAATAATGGCACTGGAACATCCAACAATATTGCGCTTAGCAATACGCTCTCTCGCAACAGCATTGATAATCCAATGTTTCCGCGGGGCGGTTCGCAACTGTCGTTAGAGGTAAGCCTCACTCCCCCCTTCTCTTTATGGAAAAAAGAGAGATATTCCGATCTAAATACTAATGATCGCTACCAGTGGTTAGAATACCACCGCTGGATGTTCGATGCCAAGCACTATACTCAATTGGCCAAGAACTTAGTGCTGTCTACTGCTATGCACTTTGGTTTCTTCGGTTCGTATAAAGATAACGAATTAGCTGCCCCCTTCGAGCGCTTCGCCATGGGAGGGACCTTGGGCAACCAGGGTAATTTCCAGGTCGCCCAGGAGTTAATATCACTGCGAGGATACGATAACCAAACGATTATTCCCGTAGATAACAACGGACAGCAAGGGGGCATTGCTTACAATAAGTACTCGATGGAACTACGGTTCCTGGTTTCTCCCAATCCGGCGGCCACCATCTACGTACTAGGCTTTGCCGAAGGAGGAAACAACTTCGCGGACTTCAATAGGTACAATCCGTTTGATCTGTACAAATCGGCCGGAGTAGGAGCCCGTATCTTTATGCCTGCCTTCGGCCTGCTCGGCGTTGACTGGGGCTACGGTTTTGATACCGTTGATGTTCCGGGGGGGCAGTTTCAGCCACCCGGACCCCAATTCCACTTCACGTTAGGGCAGCAATTGCGTTAATTGTCGTTAAGAAAGTCATGGAAAACCCGATTTTTGGCAAACCTCGTGTAAGTTTATTCTTAGTTTTTGTAACTTTGTGGGCCGTTGTGGGAAATCTTCCGGCAATGGGACAGAAGCTGGGTTACGTGAACACAGATTTTGTGCTAAGCAAAATGCCTACGTACCAAAAGGCGCAGTCTGAAGTAGACGCCCTGGCGGCCAAGTGGCAGGAAGAAATTTCAGGAATGCAACAGGCCATTGACGAGAAGTATAGTGAACTAAAGGTAGAGGAAGTGCTGCTCACCGAGGCCATGCGCAAAGAGCGCGTTACTGCTATTGGTGAGCAGGAAAAAACGCTAAAGGAGTATCAGCAGAAGGTATTTGGCTTTGAGGGGCTCTACTACCTGAAGAAACAAGAACTGATGAAACCGCTGCAGGATGAGGTGTTCGACGCGGTAGAAAAAGTAGCCAAACAAAATAAGCTACAGTTTGTGTTTGATAAGGCCGGAGACCTGGTTATGATCTACACCAATCCTATCCATGATTACACGGATTACGTGTTAGATGAATTAGGATTGGGGGAAAAAGAAGATACGGCCCGATAATTGTCTATTTATTTACGTAATATTACATTCATAATTAATTAGCTAAATAAGATGAAAACTAAAGGTATTATCATAGGCGTTCTGATCTCGTTCGCCTCATTGGCTGCCCAAGCTCAGAAGATTGGCTTTGTAAGTACCGACTACGTGTTGGCACAAATGCCCGAAGCAAAGCAAATCCAGTCGGAGTTGCAGGCCTACGAAAAGCAGTTGTCTAACAAAATTCAGGCAACCATTCAGGGCTATCAACAGCAGTTGCAGGCTTACCAGCAAGGAGCAGCTACCATGACGGACGATGCCCGCAAGGCCAAAGAAAAGGAGCTTACCGAGCTACAAACGCAAATTCAGCAAGACCAGCAGGAAGCGCAGGCCAATTTGCAGCGCAAGCAGGGTGAACTGGTGCAGCCCGCCTACGACAAAATTCAGAAGGCAATCGATGAGGTGGCGAAGGCCAACGGCTTCACCCACGTGCTGAGCCCCGAGGTGGTGCTCTTCGTGGCCAATGAAGAAGAGGCGAACCTCTCAGACAAGGTGCTCAAGCAAATGGGCATCACCCCTACGCCAGGTGCCAACCAGGATACGCCCAACGAATAAACATTAAGCACTTCGTAAGAAGCCGAGCCGGTTGGTTCGGCTTTTTTTATTTGCAACCTGACAAAAAATAGCGCGCGTAGCTGGTTTTTTACGTTTTTTATTCCAATTTTAGGATTGTTTTTGCACAATTGAGAGAAACCTTACAAAACGCCCTGATTCTCTCTAGAACATTTGATAAATCAGCATTCAGATAGCTAATCTTCTAAACCTACCTCCATGAACGAAAACATCAACAAAAACGCCTTATTCTACGGCAGCTGCTTCGCCCTGATCACTACCGGACTAAGCTATTCTATTCGAGCAGGGATTTTATCCCAGCTCGGTGAAGAGTTTACACTCTCCGCTGAGCAGTTAGGCGATATTAATGCTATGTTTTTCTTAGGGTTTCCTATTTCTATGGTCATTGGGGGACTAGTGTACCACTCAGTTGGTCCAAAAAATATTATGAGAGTGGCTTTAGTAGCTCATATTTTAGGAGTTGTATTGACCGTCTTCGCTACGGGATATATAGGGTTGCTCATCTCTATGCTATGTATTGGTTTAGGTACCGGATGCACCGAAGCCGCTTGCAATCCCATGATTGCTGATATGTATTCAGGAGTTACGATGAATAAGATGCTCAACCGCTTTCATATGTGGTTCCCTGGAGGAATTCTAGCTGGTTCGCTGATTTCTAAATTTATGACCGACTTTGGCTTTGGGTGGCAAGCGCAAATGTGGATCGTTATAATTCCTGCTATCGCTTACGCATTTTTATTCTTTGGAAAGACGTTCCCAAAGCCCGCAGTAAAAGAGACTACCGCATTAGGGACAAATCTAAAGGCAATGATCAGCCCGGTGTTCATTTTCTTATTTGTCTGTATGGCTCTTACGGCAATCACCGAATTTGGACCTGGGCAGTGGGTAGATATCATTCTAAGTAGTAGCGGCGCAGAACCGATGCTTATCTTGGCCTTGACGGCGGGAGTAGTAGCACTAGGTAGATTTTTTGCCGGACCTGTAGTGGGAAAATTAGGTCAGACAGGAGTTTTGTTGGGAGGTGCGATCTTTGCTGCCATCGGTATATATCTATTTAGTATCGTTACTGGTGCTATGGCTTACGTAGCGGCGATTGTCTGGGCTCTCGGTTATTGTTACTTCTGGCCAGTGATGGTCGGTGCGGTGGCTCAGCGTGTGCCAGAAAGTAGTGCCTTAGGAATGTCCGTTATTGGAGCGGTGGGTATGTTCTCTGCCTCTATTTTCCAACCCATTATTGGGAGCTGGATTGATGGCTCCCGCGCCGAAAATATGGCCGAAGGACTTTCCGGAAGCGCTTTGGAACTAGCCACCGGACAAGACACCCTGGAAAAAATGATTGCTTTCCCGGCGATACTCATCGTGCTGTTTACCATTTTCTTCTTCTGGCAAAAGAACTCTAAGAAAGCCGAAACAGTAGCTTCCGGACCGGTAGCAGCTGAGTACTAACCCCCGGTTCGCTAGCTGGTTACCAATAAATCATCAGGTGTTCCACGCTGGACGCGTTTGCAACGCATTCGTTTAAATTGCTACTTAACATTATCAGGCTACCCTAAGCGGTAGCCTTTTTTCGTACGTACTTCTGAAACCTGCACACTGCTTGCTTTCCCCCCTTAGGTAATGTCCGTCGCGACTAACGCGATAATCCTAACTACCAGCTATTTATATTTGTCTTAGAATAATACTAAAATAGTTCTAAGAACAAATACTTTAGCTATGATCTGGATGATCGTGATATTTATAGTCGGGTACCTCATCATTACCCTAGAACACACGGTGCACATCAACAAAGCGGCTACCGCGCTGCTCATTGGGGTGCTCTGCTGGACGGTCTACGTACTGCAGGTGCCCGATGCCGAACTGGTTTCTGAGCAACTGGCGCACCACATGAGTGACATTGCCGGCATCCTGTTTTTCTTACTGGGAGCCATGACCATCGTAGAGATTATTGACATTCATGATGGCTTTGAGGTGATCGTAAGTCGCATTAAAACGCAGAGCTCGCGTAAGCTGCTGTGGATCATGGCGCTGCTGGCCTTCGTTTTATCGGGAGTGCTGGATAACCTGGCCACCACCATTGTGCTGGTCTCGCTACTGCGCAAGTTGGTATCCGATAAGCAGGAACGAATGCTTTACGCCTGTGTGGTGGTTATCTCGGCCAACGCGGGGGGCGCTTTTACTCCCATCGGCGATGTAACCACTACCATGCTGTGGATTGGCGGACAGGTTACTCCCGCTAACATTATCCAAAAGCTTTTCTTGCCCAGCCTGGTGTGTATGTTATTTCCCCTTTTGTACCTCTCACGCACTTCCGGGAAGAAAATAACCCCCGCCAGCACATCACTCCAGGTACACGGACTGACTTCTACTCCCCTAGAAAGGAAATTAGTGCTAGGCGTAGGAATACTGGTGCTGGTGATGGTTCCGGTGTTCAAACTGCTAACCCACCTGCCCCCCTATATGGGTATCTTACTGGGGTTAGGATTTTTGTGGGCCGTAACGGAGCTCATTCACCACGGGAAAGACGAAGAGAAAAAAAGCCAGTTCTCGGTGCTTACCGCCCTGCGGAAGGTGGACACGTCTACCGTGCTTTTCTTTTTGGGTATTCTGTTATGCATCGGTGCACTGCAGTCGGCGGGGCAGCTGGCCATCATGGCGAACTTCCTAGATGATAAGGTGGGTAACTTCTACGCCATCAACTTGCTGGTAGGGGTACTCTCTTCGGTGGTTGACAACGTGCCGTTGGTGGCGGCGATGATGCGGATGTACGCTTTAGATTATCCGGCCGACCACGTGTTCTGGGAGTTCTTGGCCTACTGCGCCGGTACCGGCGGAAGCATTCTCATTATTGGTTCGGCTGCCGGGGTAGCAGCGATGGGCATTGAGAAGATTGACTTTATGTGGTACGTACGCCGGATGAGCCTGCTGGCCTTCATGGGGTACATTGCCGGAGCCATTACGTTTGCCATACAGCACGAAATTCTTACCTACGGACTCGGCGCCCTTAGTCTGGCGCACTTGTCCGATCAGCTTTCGTACGTACTGCAATTTATTAGTGTACTATAAGACACACTACTGCATGCAAAGAAAAGGAGGGGGCACTTAAGCAGTGCCCCGTTTTTACTACCTGCTACGCGATCTCAGGAGTGCTCAACTTCGCCAGTGACGACTGAATTTCATCCTGCGTAAGCTCATGCTCTACCAGATTACCCGATAGGTAGGCTTCGTAGGCCGACATATCAAAATTGCCGTGTCCGCACAGATTGAATAGAATCGTTTTACTGCTTCCTTCTTCCTGAGCGCGTTTGGCCTCCGCAATTACGGTTGCAATCGCGTGATTAGCTTCCGGAGCGGGGATAATTCCTTCGGCCTGAGCAAACAGAATGCCCGCCTCAAAGCACTCTAACTGATGGTGCGAACGCGCCTCGATGAGGTTATCCTTCAGCAACTGACTCACCATCACCCCGGCACCGTGGTAGCGTAGCCCCCCGGCGTGGATAGGCGGCGGTA
Organism: Tunicatimonas sp.; assembly: GCA_049650865.1. GTDB lineage: Bacteria > Bacteroidota > Bacteroidia > Cytophagales > Cyclobacteriaceae > Tunicatimonas. The sequence goes on along the minus strand of JBASAY010000031.1, from coordinate 31,008 downwards.
CAAAGTTGTGCCCGAGTGTATACATCGGAAACAAGGGAGTCATACCAACCGTATCGCCGAAGTCGTAGCGAAACACTCCCTTGGTAAGCTTAGGGCAAGAAGCCGGTTCACTGGCGATACAACGAATAGATTTTCCTTCTTCTAGGTTGTGCCGCAAGAAGGGAAAGGCAATCCCGGCGAAATTAGAGCCGCCGCCAAATGGTGCCACCACGATGTCAGGGAAGTCGCCTGCCATCTCTAACTGCTTAACCGACTCCTGCCCGATTACGGTTTGGTGCATCAGCACGTGATTGAGCACGCTGCCCAGCGAGTACTTGGTGTGTTCGTCGGTAGCGGCCCGCTCTACCGCTTCCGAGATAGCAATGCCCAGGCTACCTGGCGAATTAGGATCCTCCGCGAGAATTTGACGTCCGGCTTCGGTTTTGTCGCTGGGCGAAGGAATCACGCTGGCCCCCCAGGTGTTCATCATCAGCTTGCGGTAGGGCTTCTGCTCGTAGCTAATCTTCACCATATACACTTCGCACTCCATGTTGAAATGCTTACAGGCAAAACTTAGGGCACTGCCCCACTGCCCCGCCCCGGTTTCGGTAGTGATGCGCTTGATGCCCTCTTGTTTGTTGTAGTAAGCCTGCGCAATGGCAGTATTCGGCTTGTGTGACCCTGAGGGACTTACGCCCTCGTACTTGTAATAAATTTTGGCAGGAGTGTCTAGTGCCTTCTCCAGTCCGTAGGCCCGGTACAGCGGAGTAGGTCGCCACAGCGTGTACAAGTGACGTACTTCGTCGGGAATGTCGATCCATTTCTCGGTGCTCACCTCTTGTTTGATCAGTTCCATCGGAAATAGCGGAGCTAGTGCTTCCGGACCAATAGGCTGCTGGGTGCCAGGATGCAGGGGAGGGAGGGGTTGATTGGGCATGTCGGCGGCAATGTTGTACCAAGCCGTAGGCATGTCTTTTTCTTCCAGGAGAAACTTGCGTTGCTTGCTCATAAATGCGGTTAGATTAGTGAATGTTTCTAACTCGGAAAATACAAAAAAATCCAACCTTATGAGTAGGAATAGGGTCTATAGTACTGAACAAAACCTCTGTTGATGCGAACCCAACTTCTTATAATCGCCCTTGTGATGCTGGGGTGTACCGAAGAAGATATACCCACGGTGAACATAAGGGTGGATCACTTTCAGCAGACCGCTGTTGGAGTGGGTCCGACTTTGGTCTACCGAGTGCAAAAAGGAGATAGCATCAATACCGACACCTGGAGCTATCTGTACGGAGACATTGAGGGATTTAGTTACGAGTTAGGGTACGTATATGATCTTGAGGTTGAAGAAGTGCTCGTTGCTAATCCTCCCGCTGATGGGTCGTCTGTTCGTTACGTACTGAAACAGTTGATCGCCAAAGAGCCCGTCGCCAGCACAGTTACCTTTGAGATTCGTTTAAAGTCAGTTGCCAGAAGCAGCCCACCCAGCTACGTTACCGGTAATGCGGCAGATGGATACGAAATACTTAGTACAGTGCCCATTGTCTGCGATACCCTCTGCAAAAAGCTAGAGAAGTACCTGACTACTGAAGACGAGGTTTTTGGCATCTTCACCCATGCCCCGAACGAAACCATTCGGCTAACTGGTTTAGAAACTGATTAAGCTTCCTGCTAACTACCGTAATTACCGCCCGCCGCTCAGAGAGGCTACTTTGTCAAGGGGAGAGCGTAACAAAACGGTTGATGCTAGCCAGCAGGGACGCGTAGTTCCGGTTCGAGTTTCTAGTAGTACGGACTGATCATCAGGTACACGACTACTCCGGTTACTGATACGTAGAGCCAGATGGGATAAGCCACCCGAACGATCCGTTTGTGGTCAGCGAACTGCCGGTTGAGGGCGTAGTACATCGCCAATAACACGTAACGCACCACCACAACAGAGAGCAATATGTGCGAGATTAGCAGGAAGTAGTACAAATAGCGAATTGCTCCCTCTCCCCCGTACGAAGTGGAGGGGTTAGAAATATGATAGACGATGTAGGTTACCAAGAAGATGGCGCCTAGTATGAAAGCGGTGGTCATCAGGCGGCGGTGTAGTTCGGCCTTCCTTTGCTTGATTGCCACAACGGCCGCAATCATGAGCAACGCGGTAGCACCGTTAAGTAGCCCAATTACGTGAGGTAGCACCGAGGTCCACTCGCCCAAGGGCACCTTCTGACGAATACCAATAAGCAGGGCTACTGCCACCGGAATGGCCACGGACAAAATATTGATCGCCCGCCGGTTAGTAAGCAGACTAGGGTACGATTGGGTTGATACGCTCATAAATCAATTAGTTTCTGCAATTACGTGTAGCAAAGTATTCATTTTCAGTTCGGTTTCTTGCCACTCTTTCTCGGGTTCAGAGTCGGCGGTTACGCCCGCCCCGGCATAAAGCAAGGCTCGCTGCTCGAGCAACTGGGCGCAGCGCAGGTTTACGAAGATATGCGATGCTTCGGCCACGTTGACTGGCCCCAGATAGCCGCTGAAGAAAGAGCGGTCGTAGTGCTCGTGCTCTCGCAAGAACGCCAGAGCAGGTTCCTTGGGCATGCCGCACACCGCCGAAGTAGGATGCAGCAGCCGCAGCATGGTAGAGCCTAGGTCCGGGAAGTTTGTTGCTTCCGTATCCACGGTGAAATCGGTGCGCAGGTGCAGTAAGTTACCGGCCGCCACCGTCTTGGGGCCACTTTCTTCAAACTCACGCAGGCGAATTTTCTTAAAGCAATTAATGATATAACGACTTACCATCGCCTGCTCCTCAATTTCTTTCTGCCGCCACGAGGCGTGCTTAAGGGGATTTTGTCCCTGTGCTACCTGCGTACCGGCCAAGGCCATCGTTCGAAAAACAGATTGCCCCCCCTGCTGGTAGGTACTCACCAGTGTTTCGGGCGACGCCCCCAACCAGGTGCCCACGCCCGGAATAGAAAAAACGGACACAAAAGCACTCGGATACGCGGCGCACAACCGCTGAAAAGCCTCGGTAAGGTCGAAATCAGTAGGCAGCGCAATAGATTTCTGCCGTGAAGGGACCACCTTATGAAGACGCCCGGCTTCAATGGCCCGCACCGCTTCGGCAACCGCGCTGATGAACGACCGACGCTTGGTATTCGGAGAGGGCAGAGTAGGGGAAACCTCGTACGGGGTTGGGGAATGGCTTTTCGCCTCTGTATAATCTTCTACCAACCGCAGGGCTTTTTGGTTAGCATCTTGGGTAAGTGGGGCACCCGTTGTGTAGTGCGCATCAGCCCGCACAAAGGACGGTTGCTTGTGCTCCGAGAAGGGATGGGTAACAAACCCGGCGGGTAGGAGCTCCAGCGGAAACGGTGGCAGCTGGCCCGACCCGTACTGATCAATAATAACGTGCTGCTGCTCCTGCTCGGGAAGCCTCCAGGCGGCTACCGGGCGTTGGCGCGCGTGGGCGTAAGAAAAGAAGGCCCGCTGCACCACTGAGAAGGGCAGCGCATCACCGACGGGTACCTCGGCTTCAGCCGAACTCTTATTGTGTCGATGCTCACCGTCCCGCAAAACGTTTTTCATAGTTACTTCTGATCAATCACCGCTACTGTTAGTCGGCTCACGCAGACCAGTTGCTGATCCTCATTGGTAACGCGAATCTCCCACACATGGGTTCGTTTCCCCACGTGCAAGGGCGTCACTTTGCCGTAGACGAACCCCGCCCGTACGCCCCGCACGTGGTTGGCGTTGATCTCCAGTCCGACGCAAGCGTGCTTTTGCGCGTCGACGCACAGGTACGAGGCTACGCTTCCTAGCGATTCGGCCAGTGCAACCGAAGCTCCGCCGTGCAGTAGCCCCATCGGCTGGCGGGTTCGGTGGTCGACGGGCATGCGGGCGGTAAGCGAATCGGGCGTTGCCTCGGTGAACTCGATGCCAAGGTGCTCGAGCAGGTTTCCCCGGTTCATTTGGTTAAGCGACTCAATGGTTACATCTTTGCGGAACATAGTGCGGTGGGTTTAGCCAACCTACTATACGCGGTTTTGCGCGCTAAGTTAGCGCGTACCGATAAGACCATGCAAATCATTGACAGGAACACAAAAGGGCATTTATGCAAAAGAAGATTTACCTCATCCGACACGGACAAACCGAGTACAACCGCCGCGGGGTGGTGCAGGGCAGCGGCATTGATGCTCCACTCAATGAAACTGGCCAGATGCAGGCCCGGGCGTTCTACGAAGCCTACCGCAGCATTCCCTTCGAGCACGTTTACACCTCAGTGTTGCAGCGTAGTATCCAGTCGGTGCAAGGATTTTTAGACGACGGACTGCCGCACACCAAGCTAGCCGGACTCAACGAGATTAACTGGGGAGTGAAAGAGGGCAAGGTGCCTACCTCGAGTGAGCACACTTATTTTAAGGAGATGATCAGTGCCTGGCAAGAGGGGCAGGTGGATCGAGCCATTGAGGGGGGCGAAAGTCCGCGCATGGTACAAGAACGACAGCGTAAGGCACTGGATCGTATTCTGAGCCCAGAAGAAGAGAGCCCAATTCTGATTTGTATGCACGGCCGGGCCATCCGCATCTTTTTGTGTCTGATGCTAAACCGCGACCTGCGCCACATGGATGATTATCCGCACCACAACCTGGGGCTGTACCTCCTAACCTACGATTACGATACCAAGCAATTTGAACTGGAACGCACCAACGACATCTCGCATATTCCTGACTTGCCACCGCAGCGCGAGGAAACCGATACAGAGGTAAAATAGCTACTCAAAACATTTTATAAGAACGCCTAACTTTTGCTTCTGCCGGGGGTTTAGTGAGCATACTTAACCTTATCCGTTATCAACCATGGAATGGAATCCCGAAGAAGTAACGATCATCTATAATTTTGAGCAGCGTCAGGGCCGCGAAGCGGTCGCCTACGGCAAGCAGGTTGCCGAACACGTACGCGAAATAGATATCTCTAAAGACCCCCTTACCGAACGGCAGCTCGCTGAACTGCTCATGCGGCTTAAGCTAAAGCCAGAAGACATCATCGACCGCACCTCTACGCTCTACCAAGACAAGTACGAAGGGGTAGAGATGGCCGATCAAGATTGGCTTGGGGTACTCAATACCAACCCCGAACTGATGAAGACGCCCATTGGTATTCTGGGCAACCGGGCGGTGGTGTGCGAAAGCCCCGGCGATATTCTTAAGCTCGACGACGGGCAGGGCTTCGACCAGAATATGAAGGTATAAAAACCCTGTAGGGGCGCGATTAATCGCGCCCCTACAGGATTTTTGCTTTTATATCGCGCCAGAATACCTTGATTCCACCGCCGTCGTGGATTTGCAGCGCAAGCACCCCGTCGGCGGCCCCAATTTTTTCGTCGGCAAGGTCTACCATTGCTTCATCGTTCAGGAAAGTCTGCACCCGGTCGCCACGTACTTCGATGCGTAGCTTGTTCCACTCGCCCATCTTCAGAATGCCCTCCTTTTCCTCGGGAATCTGCTCCAGCCAGCCGCGCCCGTACGACTCGTAGATGCCCCCGGTGTCGTTGCCGGGCGGAGCCACCTCTACCTGCCAGCCGCTAATCTTGGTGCCATCCAGTGAGGAGCGGAAGAACACTCCGCTGTTGCCGTCGGCGGCTTGCTTGAATTCTAACTCCAGCACAAAATTCTTGTACGTTTGCTCGGTAGCCAGGTAGCCGTACTCGGCATCCGGGCCGCTTTCGCAGACGAGTAGTCCGTCTTCTACGTACCACTGCTCAGTGCCGTGTATTTGCCAACCGCTCAGGTCAGTGCCATTAAATAAGGACACAAAACCAGTATCTGATTTCACCGGTGCTGACTTAATAAGCGCACCATCTCCGGAGCCCGAAGTGGTAGGTTGAGCGCAGGCGGTCATCAAACATATAATAGGCAGAAGTAGGTATTCTCTCATATTATTTAGATGGGTTAGTAGCTCGGGACCCGGGAATTTTAACGCCGAAGTCGAATCCTTTGTCAACAACTCTCATTAAAATGGCTATCTGTCCACAGTGCCACATGGTGTGTTTTACATTCCAATCCAGTGCCTCAAACTTATTTTTTGCTACCGGATGTTCTACCGGCATCGGCACAAGAGCATCCTTAAGTTCTTCTGGCGACAGCTTACCAATAATTGATAGGGAGGCTGACTGCAGGTAGCTCAGTGCGCTTTGTAGCTCGGCAGGGGGAATGGTGCCTACTGTATCCTGGGGTAGCGTGTTATAACCAAATAGCTTAGTGTATTGCTTCAAAGGTAGTGCGTTCAGTATTTCTGGCTGGTGTCCTGCAATAACCATGATCGAGTGGTAGTAGGTGCTTATCACCAAGTGACCCACTTGCCAACTAACGCTAGACCCAATAACATCAGGAATCTTCTCCCACAATTCCGCCGGGACTGATGCGGTTAGCTTATTCACCCAATGATAAGCATCTTTTGTCTGCTTTAGTAGTATTTCAACTGAGTTCATTCCGAGAAAATGAGTTACGCAATACGCTTTTTAGTATCATAAATGTTTGGCATGCGCCTGAATCCACCGATCGGGCAGGTATCCTTCTACGGCCCGGTGGTAGTCTGACGGATCGCAGGGCACAATGCGTCGCCTTTTTTGGGTTAGCTCAGTAGAGAAATTAGCGTCCTCGGCACGCATGCCGGTGGTATCTGTTTGGTGGGTAAGTACTCCGGGCACCTCCATCCACCACTTTTCGCTCCGCTTTGCCTTGTAAAACGTGATGTGCTCAGGCGTAGCAGGCATCGGTACCAAGTACTTCACAAAGTCGTGGCCGGTAAAATCTTCCTCGTAGGTGCGGTGGTAGTAGCCTTCAATCAGGTACCACACCATAGTAGCTACCACCGAAGCGGTCGTGCGGCGCTCGTCGTCCCGCTGCGGATTGTACTCGTAGAAGCCCGCCGAGGTGAGGCGCTCGCTGTGCCCGGCGTACCAGCATAACTGGCAGGCCTCCTGCCCCGTAAGTCCGAAGGGCTGGGCCCGGGCATTGCCGGGGGCGTCGGCCGCTTTAATCGCTGAGACATCGAAGCTCAGCATGTTGGCTTGTCGCATCACGGGTTCTATTCCGGTTAAATGCTGAGTAACCTGCCCCAACCGATGGGTATCGAAGCAGAAGCGCTCGAGTAGGGTAGGCGCCTGCCGGTCTACCAGAAAACTTTGGTACGCCACGTGGCTGTAGTTGAGCAGGTAGTTCTTTTCGTGCATCAGGATGTAGTGCAAGTGATTGTGGCTCTGCTCGCCATCGCGCTGCTCGTGCTGGGGCTGGATGTCAACAAAAGCGTCTACGCTGACTAGATTTACCAACTGGTCTAGGTTCTCGTAGGCCAGGTACTGTCCGTAGTCTGTATCGTGCGCACCGCCGATGAGTACCGGCAGCGTGTTGGCGGCCATCAGCATACCGCAGACCTCGCGCACGCGGGTGTAACTTTCTTCCAGACTGTGCCCCACCCTTAGGTTGCCCAGGTCTACCACCCGGTAGGCTCCGCTGCCCTTTTTCAGGGCGTACAGCGCCTCACGCACCGCATCCGCCGCTTCGTCTACGCCGGTATTGTCGGCCGCCCCGCGGTTTTCTATCACGCCCAGCAGGGCAATATCGGCACTTTCGTAGTCGGGGAAGGTATCACGATGTACCGCGATGGAGCGGAAAAAGCTGTTGGCGGGGGCCGACGGCGGGCAAACGTCGGGGTTTACCGGCTGAAAGAAGATGCTGATGTTCATGCGGAGCGGTTAGGTGCTCCAAAAATAGAAAAAGGAAGCACGAATGGCTTCCTTTTCTCAAATTTTACAAACGATTTTGGATTATCCTCCGAAATCATCAAAACGAATGTTCTCCGGCGGGATGCCCATATCGTCGAGCATCTTGAGCACCGCGGCGTTCATGAGGGGCGGGCCGCACAGGTAGTATTCTACCTCTTCCGGATCTTCGTGTTCGTTCAGGTAATTTTCGAGCAGCACCTGGTGAATGAAGCCGGTGTAGCCGTCCCAGTTGTCTTCGGGCAGCGGCTCCGACAGCGCAATGTTGTACTTAAAGTTAGGAAACTCCTCCTCGATCTTTTCGAACTGATCAGTGTAAAACAGTTCGCGCTTTGAGCGACCACCGTACCAGTACGACACCTTGCGGTCGGTTTTTTCAGTATGGAACAGGTGGAAGATGTGCGAGCGCAGGGGAGCCATGCCCGCTCCGCCGCCGATGTAGATCATCTCGCGTTCGGTCGGGTTGATAAAGAACTCACCGTAGGGGCCGGAAATGGTTACCTTATCGCCAGGCACGCGCGAAAACACGTACGACGAGCAGATACCAGGGTTCACGTCCATCCACTTATTGTTGGCGCGGTCCCACGGTGGGGTAGCGACCCGGATGTTAAGCATCACGATGTTTCCTTCGGCGGGGTGGTTGGCCATTGAGTAGGCCCGGAAGATCGGCTCAGGGTTTTTCATCTTTAGGTCCCACAGGTTAAACTTGTCCCAATCGGGGCGAAACTTATCCTCGGGGTCACCGGTCTCGGGGTTCGGACGAATGTCCATTCCCTTATATTCAACCTCGCAGGCCGGTACGTCCACCTGCACGTAGCCTCCCGACTGGAAGTCGAGCGTCTCGCCCTCGGGCAAGCGCACCACAAATTCTTTAATAAACGTGGATACGTTGTAGTTAGACACCACCTCGCAATCCCACTTCTTGATTCCAAAGATTTCTTCCGGAATGCGAATGTGCATATCGCTCTTCACCTTCACCTGGCACGACAGGCGCACGTTCTCTTGCTGCTCCTTACGACTCAGGTGACCCACTTCGGTGGGCAACACATCACCGCCGCCCTCATCGATGGCGCACTTGCACATGGCGCAGGTGCCGCCGCCGCCGCAGGCCGAGGGTAAGAAAATCTTCTCACTTGACAATGTTGTTAGCAGCGTGCTACCGGCCGGAGTAACGATCGGGTTCTTTTCGTCCCCGTTAACGATAATCCTAACGTCACCCTGCTGCACCAGCTTCGACTGGGCAAAGAGCAACAGAGCTACCAACAAGAGAATAATCAGGGTAAAGGCGACAACGGCCGTAATGATAACCTGGGTCATTTATCTAATAATTTGGTTCAACGATGGGTTGCAAATATAAAGATTAACGCGACAAGTAAATGAGGTGAATGATGCTGTTTATCACGTTTTGCCGATACAACGTACGGTGACCGGAAAAAGTTGACAGTTATCAGATTATTCAGCCCCCTCTCGGAGGAAATTGTACTATGCTGCGTCTAATAAAAAAGGCTACCCTAAGCAGAGGTAGCCTTTCTGTTGAGTTAGTAAACAAAGGGCAGTTAAGCGCCGTGGTCTACGTATCTTCTGTTACTTTAAGTAAAGAACTGTGGTAGCGCGACTCGCGCCATACGTCACCGTCTAGCTTCCAGATGATCGTGGCAATCACGCTAAAGCGCATCCGCTTACCTCCGGCCAGAAACATCTGATCAAAGTCGACCACGCTGTAACCCATTTCCTCGCGCTGCATCGCTTCATAATGGGTAATTTCAGACCAGGTGGTTGCTTCCATCGCTTTCAGCTTCTGAAACAATCCTCCGAACCAGGCTTCCCACCCGGCGCGATCCCGAATAATCTCCGAACCCCCTTCGGTGTTAATATCGATAATGCCGAAGTCGTCGTCGCAAATAGCGGCCAGGCGGTCAAAATCATGATCACGCACGCAGCGGAGCATCTCGACAGTCAGATCGAAGAATGGCTTGTCGTGCATTTCGCGCGGATACTCGATGGTGGGCAGGCTCTCTGTCATAACTAGGCGGCTACAGTAGTTCGATTAATTGGTTCTTCGCTGGCATTGATAGCGATACCGTATATGACTAAGCCAAACCCAATTTTGTTCACTACGTCGGCAATGTTATAAAATAGGTCGACATTGGAAGGACCCCAGCCGAAGGCTGTGTTGAGCCAGCCGCCTTCCATACACATGTAGCCGATGGGATAAATGGCCCACCCTACTAGTACAAACCAGCTAAGTGCTCGGATGCCCTTGATAACGGTTTGGTCGCCGGTGTTATCCGCCAACTGCTTAACTTCGCCCACCCAAACGGTGTAAAGGATGTAGACGTATCCGATCGTAGAAAGTACTCCCCAGATTACCGAATGAGTAGCCGTTCCGTCAGAGAAAGCCTCACCAATGTAACCGGCAACCAGCATCCAAACCGAAGCAGCGATCAACTTCCAGAGTAGCCCTATCTTGGCCCCGGCTGGCTTGGTAAGCAGATAAAACTCAACGCACATTAAAGGAACGGTGAGCGTCCAGTCTATGTAACGTAGGGCCGTAGGATTCACCCCGTTAAGCGCGTAGTAGTCCCTCATATAATAATAGTGAACCGCCGCAATACCGGTAATAAGGCCGGATACCAACAGCGATGTTTTCCATTTACCGATGACACGACTCCTTTCAAAGAAAAAGAAGACGGAAGCAGCCAGCATGGCCATGTACCCCGTGAAGAAAGTGAAGGCTACCGGATCGTCTTTAGCAATAACGATAGCATCAGCGAAGATTAGGTTTTCCATTGTGTTTAAGATTTTGGTTGGATTCTTAAACAGAAGCGATTACTAAAATGTTCTGGGTATTTTAGAAAACTTTCAAAAACTACTAAAAAATAGCTTCAACCGTTTTAAACAGACAAATTTTAATTACGTGTATTTAAAATATTTCTAAAATTTAAGAGGACGCTGACCGAATATGCTAAGAATGACCCTTGTCTGAGTAAAGAACTGGTAAGCCGCATTTTAGATGATATCACTTTTCCAGTGGCTAGAAGCTGTCGAGGATAGTTGTCTCTCTGCGTAAATTTTGTATTTTTGCACCCCGTTGCGAACGCTCCGTGCCGACCAACGGTTTTTAATCCTTATTTACTCACTAAACCATCGTCCTGATGCTCTAGGGTCGATGCGTACCAAGAGCGCCCTACGTAAATATGGCAGAAGCAACACAAGAAGTGGAATTCGATTGGGATCAGGCTGATACCAAAGGTTTTGGCGAAGATTACACCGAAGCCCAGAAGGCCGAAATGGCCCAGATGTACGAAGATACCCTCAACGAAATTAATGAGAAGGAAGTAGTGAAGGCTGCGGTAGTCGGCATTAACGACCGCGACGTAATCCTCAACATCGGATTTAAGTCCGACGGACTGATTTCTCTGACTGAGTTTCGGGACATTGAAGACCTTAAAATCGGCGACGAGGTAGAGGTTTATATCGAAGAACAAGAAGACAAAAACGGGCAGCTCGTACTGTCGCGTAAAAAAGCGAAGATCGTCCGCGCCTGGGAGCGTATCCAGAGCGGCTTAGACGATGACAATATTCTGGAAGCTACCGTGAAGCGCCGCACCAAGGGCGGGCTCATCTGCGACGTATACGGAGTGGAAGCCTTTTTGCCCGGCTCGCAGATCGACGTGAAGCCTATTCGTGACTTCGACGCCTACGTGGGCAAGAAGATGGAGGTGAAGGTAGTGAAGATCAACTACGCCAACGACAACGTAGTGGTGTCGCACAAGATTCTTATCGAGAAGGATCTGGAAGAGCAGAAGGCTAAGATTCTAGACAACCTGGAAAAAGGTCAGGTGCTCGAGGGCGTGATTAAGAACATGACCAACTTTGGGGTGTTCATCGACCTGGGCGGCGTAGATGGGCTGCTGCACATCACCGATATTTCGTGGGGGCGCATTAACCACCCCGAAGAAGTGCTGGAACTCGACCAAAAGCTTAACGTGGTGGTGCTGGACTTCGACGAAGCCAAGAAGCGTATCTCGCTTGGCATGAAGCAACTTACTCCCCACCCGTGGGATTCGCTCACCGAAGAAATTCAGGTGGGTTCCAAAATTCATGGCCGCATCGTGAACGTAGCCGACTACGGGGCATTCTTAGAAATTATGCCCGGTGTAGAAGGACTGGTGCACGTATCCGAAATGTCGTGGTCGCAGCACCTGCGCAACCCGCAAGACTTTATTAAAATCGGCGACGAACTGGACGCCCAGGTGCTTACCCTAGACCGGGACGCCCGCAAGATGTCGCTTGGTATCAAGCAACTGAGCGAAGACCCCTGGAACAAAGACGACGTGCTTACCAAGTACGCGGTGGGTACCGTACACACGGGTATTATCCGCAACCTGACCAACTTCGGTCTGTTCCTCGAGTTGGAAGAAGGCATCGACGGTTTGGTGCACGTATCGGACCTAAGCTGGACCAAGAAGGTGAAGCACCCCTCGGAGTTTGTGAAGGTGGGCGAAGAGCTAGAAGTGAAGGTGCTGGAGCTTGACGTAGACAGCCGCCGACTGGCGCTGGGTCACAAGCAGATGGAAGAGAACCCTTGGGATACTTTCGCCGACTTGTTCCCCATCGGGTCAGTGCACAAAGGAACCATTACTACCAAAACTGACAAGGGAGCGATGGTGGAGTTGCCCTACGGTATCGAGGGCTTTGCCAGCAACAAGCAGTTGGTGAAGGAAGACGGCTCGAACCCCGAGCAGGGCGAGGCGCTGGACTTCCGTGTGGTAGAATTCTCGAGGGATGATCGCCGCATTGTGCTGTCGCACCTAGCTTCGTACAAAGAGGAAGAGGTCAAGCAACTGAAGAAAAAAGCAGCCGCGCGTTCTTCTTCCGGTTCGGGCAGCGGGGGCGGACGCAGCCGCTCGTCGAGCAACGAAGAGCGCTCTACCCTGGGCGACCTGTCGGCACTGTCTAACCTGAAAGAGCAAATGCAGGAAAGCCAGAAGAAAGCCGGAGCTGCTCAGAAGGACGACAAAAAAGAAGAAGTAGAAAGCAAGCAAGAGGAAGCGGCCGCTGATGCTAAGCCAAAGGAAGTAGCCAAAGATAAGGGGGAAACCCCGACCGCGGAGGCAACTGCCGAAAAGGAGGCAGACACTGCCGAGGCGAAGGAGGCTACTTCACAGGATGAAGCAGCAACCGAAGGAACAGCTGCTGCTGACGACAAAGAGGAAGAAGAAAAGGCGTAATTGCTGTAATAATCTAGTAAATTGGCGGGAAGGTGTATCTTCCCGCCGCTTTGCTCGTTACAACAAATGGTCGCGTGGCCGAGTGGCTAGGCAGAGGTCTGCAAAACCTCTTACAGCGGTTCGAATCCGCTCGCGACCTCTTTAAAATTGCGATGGTTGGCTCGGTAGTTAATCGACTTACTTCGGTTGATCGCAATTTTATATAATTCCCCGGTCGGTGTCTTCACCGACCGTCTTTTTTCACCACCACCCCCCTGGTCATGACCACGGATACACTAACGGTACCACAAATTTATACCGTAGACGAGTATTTTGTGCGGGATGAGCGCTCGGAAGAGAAGTTAGAGTACCACAATGGAATAATCACCGCTATGTCAGGTGGTACTACCGCCCACAGTGAGATAGCCGCTAAACTTATCACCGCGCTGTCTATTCTTTTAGATGAGCAGCCTTATAAAATCTACACTAGCGACATAAAAATTCAGCTGCCCGCCTACAACAAGTTCGTGTACGCGGATGCTTCGGTGGTACAGGAAACCCCACAGCACTACCAAGGTCGGCGCGATACAATTGTTAACCCGTTGTTGGTGGTAGAAGTGCTTTCGCCATCTACGCAACGCCACGACCGAAATGGCAAGTTTGTGATGTATCGCACCTTGCCTTCACTACGTGAGTATGTGCTAATAGAGCAGGACCGCCCTTGGGTAACTACTTTCTACCGCAACGAAGCCGGACATTGGCAAGATACCGACGTAGGGGATTTGACCCAAAGCGTTCGCTTGCATTCGTTAGGCGAAGGTATTTCGCTGGCTCGCCTCTACAAAGGGATTGACTTTACGGCTCAGTAATCTGGACGGTTAGTGGAGCGTACGACAGCCGCTACCGGTTACCCGGTTTACTTACCCAGTTCCAGAATAGCTCGTTCCAGAATGGTATCGCGCCGTGCCACTGAGTCCTCGGGGCTGATGTGCACCTCAATATGGGGGAGGGGCCCCTCAAAGTCAATAAGCGCTTCGTACGTGACTGGGTTAGCGTAAGCCAGACAGTTAGCCAGGATGGTGCCCCGGTAGCGCAATGGCGATATCACCTCATCCTAAAAATTAGCTTACCCGGGCCGAGCAGAAGGCTAAGCTGATGGGGGTGTTGCCGCAGCGAATCCTGGGCGGCGGCACGAAGCGTAGTTAGGCAAAAAATGTACAGCAGGTAGCGCACAAATAAGCTGTCAGAAGTTAACGATGCGGACAATATAAGCTCATCTAGTGAGTAAAACAACCCCGTTTACTTGGTTCCTTAACCGCTCAATTTAGAACTATTCCAAATTGATTTGTTGCTACCTAAAGGAAGAACTAAGAATCTGAAAACCAGCTTATTAGCAGTGAGGTGGCTGTATCCCCGCTGGCATGTACCGAATTGCGGCAAATGTGTTTGAAATCAGCCCCTCGCGTGTTACTTTTGTGCGAATTCAAACTGAGGAGGACTCCCATGTCGCTATCCATATTTTACCACACCCCCCGTCGCCCAGTGCTTGCCTGGCTCGGCGGATTTTTGATTAGTTTATCACTGCTTGCCCCTGCCACTGCGCAGGATGCCGCAGACAGCACCGCTACTGACGCTGCCGCCGCCCCTGCCGAAGCAGCTGCGCCCGCCGCGGAAGCTTCGGCCGATGGCATTCCTACCGACGATGCGATCGTGAGTCAGGGTGAGTCGCTTTACAACAACAACTGTACGGTGTGCCACGCCATCAACCAGGTGGTGGTGGGTCCCGCCCTCAAAAACGTGCACGAGCGGCGCGAACTGCCCTGGCTCATCAACTTCATCAAGAACTCACAGAAGGTGATCCAGAGCGGCGACGAGTACGCCGTTAACCTGTACAATCAGTATAACAAAACGGTGATGCCCTCCTTCGCCTACTCGGATGAGGAGATCGCGTCTATCGTCGCTTACATTAAAGCGGAGTCTTCGGCCGCTGCTGCCCCCCAGGCTGATGCCGGAGACGGTGGAGCCGTTGCAGCGGGCGATCAGGCGGCAGGCACCGGTGGTAGCGCTATTCCTTCTGGTTACTTACTGGCCATCCTCATTGGTCTGGTGGTTATTCTCGGACTCATTCTGCTGGTGCTGATCCTGATCGTGACGGTACTCACTAAGTTCCTGAACCAGAAGACTGACCTGGACGAGGCCGATCGTGAAATTATTAACCAAAAAACCGACGTTAAGAAGCTGGTGCAGAGTCGGCCCTTTATCGGGGTGATGGTCTTTATCTTCCTGTCGCTGGTGGTGAAGCTGGTGCTCGACGGGCTCTACTCAATCGGAGTGCAACAGGGGTATCAGCCGGAGCAGCCGATTGCCTTCTCGCACGCCCTGCACGCCGGCCAGTACGAAATTCAGTGTCAGTATTGCCACACCGGGGTGATGAAGGGCAAGTCGGCTAACATTCCCTCCGCTAACATCTGTATGAACTGCCACCAGCAGATCGCGGTAGAGTCGGAAGAAATCCAGAAGATCTACGCGGCCATCGACTTCGATCCCGATTCGCAGACCTACGGCAATAACAAGCAGCCCATCGAGTGGGTACGCATCCATAACCTGCCCGATTTGGCCTACTTTAACCACTCGCAGCACGTAAACGTAGGCGGACTGGAGTGCCAGACCTGTCACGGACCCATCCAGGAGATGCCGGTGGTGTACCAGTACTCGAAGCTGACGATGGGCTGGTGTATTAACTGCCACCGCGAAACCGAGGTGAACGCCAAAGACAACGCCTACTACGACAAATTACTTGAGTTGCACGACGAGTCAGCCTCCGGCGAACCCATGAAGGTGGAAGACATCGGCGGACTGGAATGTTCTAAGTGCCATTACTAAGCAAGCGGCTACCACACACAACATGAAAAAAGAGAAGCGATACTGGAAAGGGCTTGAAGAGCTACGCAACGACCCCGAATTTGTAAAGCACGCTGACAAGGAGTTTCCGGCGGCGGCACCCAAGAAGGGCGATTCACGCCGCGACTTTCTGAAAACGATGGGTTTCGGCATCAGCGCGGCCACCCTGGCGGCCTGCGAAGCACCCATCCGCAAGGCCATCCCCTACGTGGTGAAGCCGGTCGACGTTGATCCGTCTATTCCTAACTACTACGCCTCTACCTACCTCGATGGAGGCGATTACTGCAGCGTGGTGGTGAAAACCCGCGAGGGGCGCCCTATCAAGGTGAAGGGCAACGAGCGCTCGCCCATTACCCAGGGCCGCGTAAACGCGCAGGTAGAAGCTTCGGTGCTGTCGTTGTACGACACCCAGCGATTGCAGGGGCCGATGATCAATCGGGAACCCGCCACCTGGGGAGTGCTGGACGAAGAAGTGACCAAGCGACTGCGGGGAGCCGCTAACGTCGCGCTGGTAAGCTACACCATTCTGAGTCCCTCCACGCAGGCCAGCATCGACCGACTGCGGTCGGCTTACCCGAACCTGCGGCACGTCGTGTACGATCCGATCTCATCGGACGGAATCCTGGAAGCCAACCGACAAAGCTTCGGGAAGGCGGTGATTCCCGCTTACGACTTTAGTCAGGCCGAAACCATTGTGAGCTTCGGCGCTGATTTTCTGGGTACCTGGATCGCTCCCATCGTGTACGCCCGCCAGTACGGCGAAACCCGCAAGCTGGGCCGGGATAAGAAAAGGATGTCACGCCACTACCAGTTCGAGAGCAACCTGTCGATGACGGGCGCCAACGCCGACTACCGTGCGCAGATTCGCGCTTCGCAGGAGGGATTGCTGGTCGGGCATCTGTACAATTTGCTGGCCGCCCGCGCCGGGTCGCCCACCGCCAAGATCAACAAAACCGCCGAGGTGCCTTTCTTGTCCAAAGCAGCGAACGACCTGTGGACCAGCCGGGGCAAGTCGCTGGTGGTGTCCGGTTCTAACGACCCCGCCGTGCAGGGCATGGTGAACGCCATCAACGGGCTGCTGCGTAACTACGGCACCACCATTGATATTCAGAATCCGGCGTACTTTCGGCAGGGAAGCACCCGCGCGATGGATCAACTGGCAAAGCAGGCCAGCCAGGGCTCGCTCGACGGGATCATCTTTTACAACTGTAACCCCGTATACGACTACCACAACGGAGTCGCGCTGGGCGAAGCATTGGGAAAAGTAAAGCTAAAGGTGTCTACCAGCGATCGGCTGGACGAAACCACGGCACTAAGCGATTACATCGCACCTGACAGCCACTATCTGGAGTCGTGGAACGACGCGCAACCGCAGGCAGGGCACCTTAGCCTGTCGCAGCCGACCATCACTCCTATCTTCGATACCCGGCAGGCGCAGAGTAGTTTTTTAACCTGGGCGGGTAGCGAAAAAACCGATTACTATCAGTTCTTGCGCGACCGCTGGCGCACCACTGCATTTGCGGCGCAGTCTGAAGAAGGCCTCTTTGAGAACTTCTGGAATACCACGCTCTACAACGGAGTGATTGAAGCCGCTGGTGCAACAACCGACGAAGCGGATGGCAGCGCTACTCCGGCAAACGTTAGCGGTTTGGCAACGGCGATCAACAATGCCTACCCCGCGCAGCGCGAAGGATTGGAGCTGGTGCTGTACCAAAAGGTGGGCATCGGCAACGGACGGCAGGCCAATAACCCCTGGTTGCAAGAAATGCCCGATCCGATCTCTAAAGCTTGCTGGGACAACTACCTTACCGTGTCGCAGAAGACCGCCGACGCGCTGGGCGTGGAGATGAACGAAATGAAGACCAGGATGGCCAAGGTAACCGCCAACGGAACCAGCGTGACGGTGCCGGTGCTGGTGCAGCCCGGTCAGGCCGAAGGCACCGTAGGGCTTGCCCTGGGCTACGGACGCACCAAGGCGGGCAAGGTGGCCGACGGGGTAGGAGCCAACGCTTACCCGCTGATGAGCACCACCAACGGCTTCGTATCTTACTTTAACACCGATGTGCAAGTTGAGGTGCTGGCCGATAAGTACCGTATCGCGCAAACGCAGACCCACGAAACCTACATGGGCCGCGAAACCGTAATCCAGGATGCGCTACTGAGCGAGTACCAGGAGAACCCGGCGGCGGGCCGCTTCCACGTAGAAATAGAAACCTACGACGGACCAAAAGAACCCAATAGCATCTCGCTGTGGAAGGGACACACCTACCCCAACCACCACTGGATGATGGCTATCGATATGAACAGCTGCATCGGTTGCGGTGCTTGTACGGTGGCCTGTCAGGTAGAAAACAACGTGCCCGTGGTGGGGCGACAGGAGGTGATCAACCGCCGCGAGATGCACTGGATTCGCATCGACCGCTACTACAGCAGCGACGCGGTAGAAGACCTAAAGGAAATGGAAGTAGCCTCGGCCAATCCGGAGGTGACCTTCCAGCCCATGCTGTGCCAGCAGTGCAACAACGCACCCTGCGAAACGGTGTGCCCCGTACTGGCCACCACCCACAGCACCGAAGGGCTGAACCAGATGACCTACAACCGCTGCATTGGCACGCGCTACTGCGCCAACAACTGTCCCTACAAAGTGCGCCGCTTCAACTGGTTCAAGTACCACGACAACGAGCAGTTCGCCGGAGTGAACATTCCGGGTAACGACGACCTAGCCAAGATGGTGCTGAACCCCGACGTGACCGTACGATCTCGGGGAGTGATGGAAAAGTGTACGTTCTGCATCCAGCGCATCCAACTCGGCAAGCTGGAGGCCAAGAAGCAGAAGCGCCGCCCCATCGACGGAGAAATTGTGTCGGCCTGTGCTGAGGCATGCCCCACCCGGGCCATCACCTTTGGCGATGCGAATGACCCCAGCAGCGCCATTACCCGGATCGTGAGCCAGGAGTACGAAGAGCGTGCCTACCGGGTGCTGAACGAAATTGGGGTGAGTCCAAACATTTGGTATCTCACCAAGATTAGAAACAAAGACGAAGAAGAAGTTACTGCGTAAATATAAAGGACCGATTATGAATCATGTTGCTTCCGTTAGACCGCCCCTCGTTACCAACCGCAAGACCGTCCATGACGTAACGGTTGACATCTGCCGTCCGGTAGAAGCCAAGCCTAACGTTCTGTGGCTGCTGGCGCTGGCCACTTCGCTGGGCTTCTTAACCATCGGGGCCTACGCCATGTTCCGCACCCTGTGGGACGGTATTGGTATGTGGGGACTGAACAAAACGGTAGGCTGGGCCTGGGATATTACCAACTTCGTGTGGTGGGTGGGCATCGGCCACGCCGGAACGTTGATCTCGGCGGTACTGCTGCTGTTCCGCCAGCGCTGGCGCATGTCGATCAACCGGGCGGCGGAAGCGATGACGATTTTCGCGGTAATTTGCGCCCTGCTGTTCCCCGTGATTCACATGGGACGGCCGTGGCTGGGAGCCTACTGGGCGCTGCCGCTGCCGAACACCTTCGGTTCGCTGTGGGTAAACTTCAACTCGCCCTTGCTGTGGGACGTATTCGCGATTAGTACCTACTTCACCGTGTCGTTGGTATTCTGGTACATCGGTCTGATTCCCGACTTTGCCACCATCCGCGACCGGGCGCAGAACAAGATATCACGGGCGATCTATGGAGCGTTAAGCTTCGGCTGGAACGGTTCGGCCCGCACCTGGGAGCGTTACGAGTCAGTGGCGCTGATCTTAGCGGGTCTAGCCACGCCGCTGGTACTCTCGGTACACACCATTGTATCGTTTGACTTTGCCACCTCGGTGATTCCCGGCTGGCACACCACTATCTTTCCGCCCTACTTTGTGGCGGGGGCCATCTTCTCGGGCTTCGCGATGGTGCTCACGCTGATGCTCATCACCCGCAAGGTGTATAAGCTGGAAGACTACATTACAATTTACCACATTGAGCTGATGAACATCATTATCATCGTAACGGGCTCGATTGTGGGGGTTGCCTACATCACCGAGCTGTTTATGGCGTGGTACTCGGGAGTAGAATACGAGCAGTACGCGTTCCTGAACCGGGCTACTGGTCCTTACTGGTGGGCGTACTGGACGATGATGACCTGCAACGTGATCTCTCCCCAGCTGTTCTGGTTCAAGAAGATCCGTACCAGCCTGGTCGCTACCTTCATTCTTTCTATAGTAGTGAACATCGGCATGTGGTTCGAGCGCTTCGTAATTATCGTTACCTCGCTGCACCGCGATTATATCCCCTCTAGCTGGGCGATGTTCCAGCCAACACTCTACGACGTAGGTATCTACCTGTTTACTTTCGGACTGTTCTTTACCCTGTTCTTTTTGTTCGCTAAGTTTTTCCCCGTGATCAATATGGCTGAGGTGAAGAGTATTATCAAGAGTACTTCGGAAGAGGTGCCCGCCATGCGGGCGGCCGGAACCACCACGCAGGCCACCCCTACCGAAACCGCCCCCCAACGTAATATGGACAAGCAATGATGAAGCCCGGAAGTAAGTACCTGTTAGGGGTATTCGACGACGAAGACGTACTGATTGAAGCGGTAGAAACCGCCCGCAGCCAGGGAGTTCGCATCCATGACTGCTACACCCCGTTCCCCGTGCACGGGTTGGGGCACGCCCTGGGCTATAAGCGATCCAAGCTACCCATCGCTGCCTTTCTGTTCGGCACGCTGGGGTTGGGGCTGGCGCTGCTGATGCAATTCTACATGATGAAGATCGACTGGCCGATGATTATTGGAGGAAAGAATTTTGCCTCCATCACCTTTGTGCCCGTGTCGTTCGAGCTTACCGTGCTGCTGTCTGCCTTAGGAATGGTAGCGGTATTTATGCTGGTGAGCGATCTGCGGCCCTACGGTAAAGCCAAAATCTTCGACCTGCGGGCCACCGACGATAAGCACATTATGGTTATCGACCTTTCTAAGAACTCAATCCAGTTGGATGAGATGAAGTCTATCCTCAGCAATGCCGGAGCGATAGAAGTCAACGAAAAAAATTATTAGCACTATGCGCAATTACGTACTGTACGGCTGCTTAGCGGGAGGGATCGCACTGGTCGGCTGTGAAGCACAGGGCGATTTTACCGGATTAGAGTACGCCCCCCAAATGTACCACACCACTCCGTATGAACCACTCACGCAGATCACCGATGAGAAGCAGGGTACTTGGTTATCTTCTCGGGAAGACGACCTGGGAGAGTACTATAATTCCAATCCCTACAACCCCTACGGCATGAACTCGCGCACCCCACCGGCCAACACGGTGCGGCGCAACGCGGCGAGCTACGATGCCTACGGAGCCAAGCAAACCACGCCTAACTCAGAAGAGGCCAAAAAAGAACTGGCGCTGTACCTGCCCTACGAGCTTCCCTTTGACAGTCTGGAGCTAGCCGCGCGGACCCTGGAAAATCCACTGGACTCTACCGATGCGGTAGTAGCCGAGGGGCAGCGATTGTACACCCAGTTCTGTTATCCCTGCCACGGCGGGGCCGGGCAGGGCAATGGCCCGGTCGGGGTGGTGTATAAGGGGGTGCCCGCTTACAACAAAGGGCGCTACCGCGACAT
Source organism: Tunicatimonas sp. (assembly GCA_049650865.1). Lineage (GTDB taxonomy): Bacteria > Bacteroidota > Bacteroidia > Cytophagales > Cyclobacteriaceae > Tunicatimonas. The sequence goes on along the minus strand of JBASAY010000031.1, from coordinate 9,545 downwards.
GACCGAAGGGCACGTCTTTCACGTGATTACCTGGGGAAAAGGACGGATGAACGCCCACGGCTCGCAGATGGAAATTGCCGATCGCTGGAAGATCGTCCGCTACGTTCAAACCTTACAACAACAAGGCGAATAAATTATGAGCAGCACCGCGCACCACACCACCGACGTTGAGATCGGAAAAGAGCACTTCGATTTTTCGGCCACGAAGAAGACATTAATGATCATCGGTGGGGTTGGCCTCCTGCTGTTTATTATTGGTATTGTGTCGCTTCTATTTGGCGGCGGGCACGAAGCCGAAGCCGGACACGCCTCGGCCGAACTGGGCGAAGCAGGACACGCCGAATTTCACTGGTACCAGCGCTTGTTCGCCAATCTGTGGATCAACAATGTGTACTTCACCGGGCTGTCGATCATCGGAGTGTTTTTCGTAGCCTTCAATTATGCCGCGCAGGCGGGCTGGTCGGCCGGGATTAAACGCGTACCCGAAGCCTTCGGAGCGTGGTTGCCGGTTGCCGGGGTGCTTATGCTGGTGGTGTTTCTGTTCGGTAGCCACAGCATCTTCCACTGGACGCACGATTACCTGTACGACGAAGCCGACCCGCGCTACGATGCCATCATCGCTGGCAAGCAGGCGTACCTGAATACTCCCTTCTACCTAATCCGTATGGTCGCCTACTTTGGGTTGTGGTTCTGGATGTGGCGGCTGCTGCGCCGGGAGTCACTAGCCGAAGATCTGAACGGCGGCACCAAGCACTTCTATAAGATGGTAAAGTACTCTACTATCTTCATTATCATCTTCGCGGTAACTTCATCTACCTCGGCCTGGGACTGGGTACTGTCTATTGACACCCACTGGTTTAGCACGATGTTCGGCTGGTACGTGTTTGCCAGTTGGTTCGTAGCCGGGCTGGCTGCCATTACCCTGATGGTGGTTCGACTGCGCGAGAGCGGTTACCTCCTTAACGTTGGCTCCGAGCACCTGCACGACCTGGGCAAGTTCGTATTTGCCTTTAGTATCTTCTGGGCCTACATCTGGCTGGGACAGTTTCTGCTGATCTACTACGCGAACATCCCCGAAGAGTCGGTGTACTTCGTGGAGCGGATGAGCAGCAGCTACTATGCTCCGATCTTCTACATGATCTTAGCGCTGAACTTCTTGCTGCCCTTTTTACTGCTTATGACGCGCGATGCGAAGCGCCTGACAATCTTCTTAAAACTGGTCTGTACCATCGTTTTGGTGGGTCACTGGTTTGATTTTTACTTAATGATTACCCCCGGAACTTTGTGGGAGAACGGGGGGTTTGGAGTATTAGAAATTGGATGCGCAATGATCTATCTGACCGCGTTTTTGTGGGTCGTTTTTGGCAGCTTAGCCAAGGCCCCGCTGGTCGCCAAGAACCATCCGATGTTACAAGAGAGTATTCACCATCACACTTGATTCGATCGCTATGCTTAGTGTTGTAATTGCCATTGGGGTTGTTCTGCTGCTGATTATCGTTTTCACCATTCTCCGCGTTCTGCGGTTGGTGGGCGTGGCCCGAGGCGCCGATAAAAAGACCGCTTCTACCGGAAATAAAATTAATGCCATGCTGTTCATGGTCTTCCTGGTGGTGATGGGCGGACTGATGGTTTGGTATTCGGTTGGGGAGTTCGATAAGTACGATCCGCCGGTGGCTTCGCTACACGGAGTAGAAGTAGATAATATCTTCTGGATTACAATGGGCTGTACCGGGTTTATCTTTATTCTAACCCACATTCTGTTGTTCTACTTCTCGTACCGCTATCAGTACGAAGAAGATAAAAAAGCGCTGTTTTATCCTGATAACACCAAGCTGGAGGTGGTGTGGACGATCGTGCCCGCTGTGGTGATGGCCGTGCTGGTATTCTCCGGTTGGAAGGTGTGGACGGATATTACCCAAAAAGCTCCCGACGATGCCGAAGAGATTGAACTACTGGGCTATCAGTTCGGCTGGCTGCCCCGCTACCCCGGTAACGACAATCAACTGGGTGAGTACGACTACCGACTGATCGACGCGGTGAACTCCCGCGGACTCGACTTTACGGACCGTTCGGCCTTTGACGATGTGACTCCGATGGAAGTGCACGTACCAAAGGGCAAGCCCGTGCTCTTTAAGATTCGCGCCCGTGACGTTCTGCATAGCGTATACGTACCGGAGTTTCGTCTGAAGCAGGATGCAGTGCCGGGCATGCCCACGCGCTTCTGGTTCGTTCCTACTAAAACGACCGCCGAGATGCGCGAGGAAACGGGCAACCCTGATTATAATTACAATATTTACTGCACCGAGGTGTGCGGCCGCGGTCACTTCTCGATGCGCTTGCGCTTGGTAGTAGACGAACCCGAAGATTACCTTGCCTGGAAGGCCGAGCAGAAGCCCTGGTTGCAGCAGAACCAAGATTACCTGGCCAAGGTGCCGCAGGACCTTCGCGAGCTGGCGATGATTAGCGCCGGACTGGATGCGGAAGAAGTACAAACAGAAGAAGCAGGTATCAATTAGTTAGTAGTCACTCATTAGTCAACTCAGTTATGGCGACAGCACACGCAGTAGACGGACATGCGCACGCCGCGCACGACGATCACCACCACGAGGATAATTTTATCACCAAATACATTTTTAGCACCGATCACAAGATGATCGCCAAGCAGTACCTGCTCACGGGTATCCTGTGGGCGTTCATCGGGGGGCTGTTGTCAGTAATTTTTCGCTTGCAACTAGGCTTCCCAGATATGAACCTGGGATTCTTGCGCCCCTTACTGGGGGAATGGATTACCGAAACCGGTAGCCTAGACGCTGAGTTCTACCTGGCGTTGGTCACCATGCACGGTACCATCATGGTATTCTTCGTGCTTACTGCCGGACTCAGCGGAACGTTTAGTAACTACTTAATTCCGTTACAGATTGGCGCGCGCGATATGGCCTCAGGCTTTATGAACATGCTGTCGTACTGGTTCTTCTTTATTGCCAGTGTGATCATGTTCTACTCGCTCTTTATTGAAACCGGCCCGGCTGCCGGAGGATGGGTTGTGTACCCGCCGCTAAGCGCACTGCCGCAGGCCATTCAGGGTTCTCAACTAGGGATGACGCTGTGGCTGGTATCCATGACCTTCTTCATTGCCTCTTCGTTGCTCGGCGGTATTAACTACATCACCACCGTAATCAACTTGCGCACCAAGGGAATGTCCTTTGCTCGCCTGCCGCTCACCATCTGGGCGTTCTTCTTAACCGCAGTGATTGGACTATTGTCATTCCCGGTACTGTTTTCTGCCGCCCTGTTGCTGATCTTCGACCGTAGCTTCGGTACTAGTTTCTACCTGTCTGAAATTTACATTGCGGGTGAGGCGCTGCCTAACGTTGGCGGTAGCCCGATTTTGTACCAGCACTTGTTCTGGTTCTTGGGTCACCCTGAGGTGTACATCGTACTGCTGCCCGCGCTAGGGATTACTTCTGAGGTGATCGCCACCAACGCGCGCAAGCCTATCTTCGGCTACCGGGCGATGATTGGATCGATGCTAGCCATTGCGATTCTATCGTTCGTAGTATGGGCGCACCACATGTTCATATCCGGACTGAACCCATTCCTGGGATCTATCTTCATGTTCCTAACGCTGATTATTGCGGTGCCCTCGGCGGTGAAGGTGTTTAACTACCTCACCACGCTCTGGAAAGGAAATCTGCGCTTTACCACCGCCATGATGTTTTCTATCGGACTGGTATCCGTGTTTATCTCTGGCGGACTAACCGGTATCTTCTTAGGGAATGCAGCTATTGATATCCAGTTGCACGACACCTACTTTGTGGTAGCCCACTTCCACCTGGTGATGGGTAGCGCTTCGTTCTTCGGGTTGATGGCCGGGGTGTACCACTGGTTCCCGAAAATGTACGGCCGTATGATGGATAAGTCGTTGGGCTACGTGCACTTTTGGATGACCTTCTTTGGGGTGTATCTGGTGTTCTTCCCCATGCACTACATTGGTATTGCGGGCTTCCCCCGTCGGTACTACTCGTTCACCACCTTTGATTCGTTTGGTGCGTTTACCGACCTGAACATGTTTATCAGTATCGCAGCGATCCTGACCTTCGGTGCGCAGATTATCTTTGCTTATAACTTCTTCTACAGCATGTTCCGCGGGCGCCTCGCCCCGGCCAACCCCTGGAAGTCGAACACCCTGGAATGGACGACACCCCGTATCCCCGGACACGGCAACTGGGTAGGAGAGATTCCGGAGGTACACCGTTGGCCCTACGACTACAGCAAGCCCCACGCAAAGGAAGATTACATTCCGCAAACTGTTCCTTTCTCTGAAACGCCAGAATCTAATCTGCCGCACGAGAACAGCAGCACGGCTATTGAGCGCGAGGGTGAGAAGGTAGAAAAAGTGGATGAGGCCAACGCTAAGTAGTCTCAGCGTACTTACCCTCTGGTCGGTTTATTTCCTTATTCTGGTAGGAGGGATCGTCCGCAGCACGGGTTCGGGCATGGGCTGCCCCGATTGGCCCAAGTGTTTTGGAAGCTGGGTTCCTCCTACCGAGGAAAGCCAGCTTCCGCTAGATTATAAGGAAGCGTATGCTCAGCAGCGCTTGGCCAAAAATGAGCGCTTAGCCAATTACCTGGGAGCGCTAGGGTTCGCCCAACTGGCCGATCAACTTCAGAACGACTCATCTATCGGTGAGGAAGAAGATTTCAACGCTACCAAAACCTGGGTAGAATACGTCAACCGACTGATCGGGGCACTGGTAGGGCTATTCATCTTAGCCACCTTCGCCGCATCTTTATCGTACTGGAAAAAAGACAAGCCGCTGGTAATTGCTGCTGGCGCAACCGTGCTGGCGGTGGCCATTCAGGGGTGGATTGGCTCGGTGGTGGTGTCTACCAACCTGCTCCCCTGGATGATTACGATCCATATGTTGCTGGCCTTGCTCATTGTTGTACTGCTAACCCTGGTCGCACTCTGGGCGGGGGGCATCAGGGCCGTGACGGTGCAGACATACCGAACTCAGATCGGTGCAACGCTAGGAGTACTGCTGGTGCTTACCCTTGTTCAGATTGTTATGGGTACGCAGGTGCGCGAATCGGTGAACGAAGTATCGCAAACCCTGGGCGAAAGAAACCGCGACCAGTGGATTGCCGGGCTAGACTGGGTGTTTTATGTGCACCGGTCCTACTCAATTGTCGTGCTGCTCGGGCACCTCTACTTGGCCTACCTGGCGTACCAAAAATTTGGCATAAATGGAAACTTAACCCGCTGGGTGGGGGTATTAGTAGTAGTAATTGTCGCCGAAATAGCCAGCGGCGCGGTGATGGCTTACTTCGCGATCCCGCGGTTTGCCCAGCCGTTGCACCTTATTTTAGCGACCGGCGCGTTTGGCATTCAGAGTCTGCTTTTACTTAAAATTTATTCACGGGCGGCACAGAAGAATAAACTTCACTCAAGTCAGTATGCTAGCTACTAAATCCGTAGATCAACCCAGCGTAGGCGAACGGGTACGCGCTTACGCCGAGCTTATGAAGCTTCGGCTGTCGTTGCTCGTTGCGTTTTCGGCTGCCTTTGGTTACGTCTTGGCGGTACCGGGTCCGGTAAACGTGATAGAATTGGCCGTACTCTGCGTGAGCGGCTTCCTGTTGTCAGGGGCATCCACCACGATCAATCAAATTCAGGAGCGGGACGTGGACAAACTCATGAAGCGTACCCAGAACCGACCCCTGCCCACGCAACGTGTGCTACCCCAGGAGGCTGGGTGGTTGGCCCTGATCAGTGCCACTACGGCACTCGCGCTATTACTAATTTACACAAATCTACTTACCGCGGCGCTGGCGCTATTGTCGTTGGTGCTCTATAGTTTCGTGTACACTCCTCTGAAAAAAGTGAGTCCGATTGCGGTGCTGGTAGGGGCTTTTCCGGGGGCCATGCCACCGCTGCTGGGTTGGGTAGCCGCTACCGGAGCGATTAGTCAGGAGGCGCTGGTGATCTTTGGTATCCAGTTTATTTGGCAATTCCCGCACTTCTGGGCCATTGCCTGGGTAGCGGACGATGACTACAAGCGGGCGGGCTTTAAACTGCTGCCCTCGGGCGGTGGCAAAGACATGCGCACGGCGGTGCAGATTATGACGTATACCCTGTTCCTGATTCCGCTGGGACTGCTTCCTTTGAAGCTGGGCATCACCGGAGTGGACTCGGCCATCGTGGCCACCGTGTGCGGGGTGTTGTTCTTGGGGCAGACGTTTAGCCTGATGATTCAGGGCAGTCGGCGGGCGGCACTGCGTATTATGTTCAGTTCGTTTATCTATCTGCCGGTGGTGCAGATAGCCTATTTATTAGATAAAATTTAGCGTATCATGGCATCAATTATCAATACCGGTACCGAATCTGTTGAGGTAGTAAGAGAGTCCAAGGCGACCCTCTCGATGCACCCGAAGAAGTTTGCGCTGTGGCTGTTTATCACTACGGTGGTTATGATCTTCGCCTCGATGACGAGTGCCTATATCGTGCGCCAGTCCGAAGGCAACTGGCTGGAGTTTGAGCTGCCTCCGGCATTCTGGATCACCACCGGCATTATCCTGCTAAGCAGCGTTACGATGCATCTGGCTTATCTGGCGGCAAAACGAGACAACTTAAAGGGCTTGCGCATTGTGATGGCGATCACCACCGTGCTGGGTATTGCGTTTCTGGTAGGTCAGTACCTGGCGTGGGGCGAGTTAGTGGCAATGGACGTCTACTTTGTGGGTAACCCGGGCGGTTCGTTCGTATACGTGCTTAGTGGCCTGCACGCTGCCCACCTCATCGGTGGGGTAGTGTTCCTGCTGATCACGCTGGTGAGCGTATTTCGCTACCGCGTGCACGCCAAGAGCATGGATCAGATGGAGATGTGCGCCACATATTGGCATTTTTTAGGTGGACTTTGGCTCTATTTATTCGTATTTTTGCTGCTTAATTAAACGAAACCACACTGGAGGGTGGCTGATTACCAGGCCGCTCGTCAGTATTTATTTCTGGTTATGGCGACAATCGTAAAAGAACCTTCGGGGCATAAAACCGAACCTGAAGCTCCGCGCAGTTTGTGGGGTGGGGGCATTTCACCCTTCAAGGCGAGCTACGGCAAGCTGATGATGTGGTTCTTCCTGCTGTCGGATGCCTTTACCTTTTCTGCGCTGTTGGTTTCCTATGGGATGATCCGCTTTTCGTATCCTGGCTACCAGGGCGATCCGGACGATTTCGCCTTTTCACAAGACTACTGGCCCATTCCCGAGAAAGTATTTGAAGCAGTTCCTTTCCTGCACGGCTGGGAGCTACCGCTGGTATTCGTAGGGCTCATGACCTTTATCCTGATCCTGAGCAGCGTGACGATGGTACTCGCCGTAGAGGCGGGCCACCGCATGGAGAAGAAGGCGGTGGTGAAATGGATGTTGTGGACCATCATCGGAGGGATTGTTTTTCTAAGCTGCCAAGCTTGGGAATGGTCGCACTTTATCCACGGCACCGACCAGGGCGGTCTGCTAGATGATGGCTCGATTTTCTTTGGAGCCAACCTGGTGCAAAACCAGTACGGCCCGCCCCTGTTTGCCGATCTGTTCTTCTTTATCACCGGCTTCCATGGTTTCCACGTGTTTAGCGGGGTGATGCTTAACTTCCTGATCTTTTATCAGGCCGCTACCGGCGTGTTCGAGCGGCGCGGCCACTACGAAATGGTGGAGAAGGTTGGGCTTTACTGGCACTTTGTGGATTTGGTGTGGGTTTTCGTATTCACATTCTTCTATCTTATCTGATCAAGCAACTATGGCACAGTTAGACGAAAACACTGCGGTTCAATACGAACCGGTTGATAGAAAAAAAACCAACAAGCTGTGGCGCATCGCGGGCATCATGGCGGTTTTAACCATTATTGAGTTTGTGTTCGCTATATTCTTGCCGCGTGGCCCACTGCTGTACGCTACGTTCGTAATCATGACCATCGTGAAGGCGTTCTATATTGTGGGTGAGTTTATGCACCTCAAGGGCGAAGTGAAGACGCTCATCTGGTCCATTCTTATTCCCTCCATCTTTGTGGTTTGGCTGGTTATTGCCCTCATTGCCGAAGGCAGTTCGGTGATGGAACTCCGCTTCTAGCAGCGGAACAAAAGCCCTTGCCTTCTTGGTTGAGCAGGTATAATTTACCACTGTTGGCGTACCATGAGCAATCGGAAGAAACTCGGAGGGTTGGTGCTGATCCTGGCCGTACCTTTATTTATCCTACTCTTTTTGGAACAGTTTGGTGAGCAGCACTACACCATCCCCACCGATCCGGCGGAAGCCGAAGGGCTAAGTGCCGAAGTTCCAGCCGGAGCGCTAGGCCAAGCTTTCCGCTTACCCGTACCACTTCTTAACGCCAAATCTAAGGCGCAGTCAAGCGAAGATATACTTGGCGGTATTCTCATCGCCTACTTTTCGTCACTATCTTATCCTGATACAACCAAGCTAGTACTGGAGAAGCTAACTCGGGTGCAGAACGTTTTTGAACAAGACACCCTAGTGCTTTTGCTTACGGTAGTGCCTACCAAGCAGTTAGACACGCTCTTGCAACTTACGCAACAATATCGCGGACAGCCGGGCCGGTGGATGTTTCTAGGAGATACAACGCACGCCTATGCCTCGGCCGGAGTGCTACCGCAGGGCACCAACGCCGCCACATTGGTGTTGATAGGCCAGGCAGCGAAGGTGCGCGGCTTTTACGATGGTACCCAAGAAAAAGAAGTAGATCGTTTAGTAGCGGAGACGCGTATCTTACTGTATGATGCTAAATAAGCTGGTTATGAAAAACAGGATTCGATTATTGCTAGTTACCGTACTTCTAACCGTAGCAACCGTAGGACAGGGCATGGCCCAGTGCGCGATGTGCCGCACTACGGTAGAGAACAACGTGAGCGCGGGTGACACCTCGTTGGCATCGGGACTCAACTTGGGCATTATGTACCTATTTTTTGCGCCCTACCTGGTTATTGGGGTCATCGCGTATTTTTGGTACCGTAACAGTAAGAAAGAACATGGCAAGAAAATCCGCCTGGTCCGCCATTCTCGACCATAAGTGTCCGCGTTGCCGCGAAGGTGACATTTTTACGTATTCGTTGCTCAAGAAGCCCACCAAGTTTATTGCAACCAACAAAGAGTGTCCGCACTGCGGTTTGATATACGAGCGAGAGCCCGGTTTCTTTTTCGGAGCGATGTACGTGAGCTACGCCCTTACCATGGCCATCTTCGTAGGGTTCACCTTCATTCTGTACTACTTCTTCAACGACCCGGCCCTGGAAGTTTACATTATTGCGGTAATCGGTACGGTAATATTGCTTACCCCGGTAGTGTTTCGTTACTCCCGCACGCTGTACCTGCACGGCTTCGGCGGGGTGAAGTATAATGAGGCGTATAGTGAGTGATATTTATTTGCGAATAGTGATAAAAGTGGTAGGTGTCATCCATAAATTGACACCAAACGCTACTGATACAATTTCGTAGCTTTCATTAACTTTTTAGGTGGTGCTTCAGAAAGTATGATGAC
>JBASAY010000030.1:0-6640 GCA_049650865.1 Tunicatimonas sp. | reverse complement strand
ACGCAGTACGCGCATGCCACGCTGGCCCTCAACGGCGGTTTTAGCGCCAGCCGGATGCGCTTCGCGGTGGGCAACCTGGACGTGAACCTGCGCAACCGCGACCTTTATTTATCAGCCAACTACACCCGCCGCTGGGAAGTGTGGACGCTTAAAACCGGACTCACCTACGACGCCCGCCAGGCCACCAGTAACGAACAGGTGCCGGTGTTCGACTACGCCATTGCGCCCCAGCACCCCGCCTACTCCTACCGGGCCACGCAAACCGCGCGGGTGCCCGAAGCCTACGCCTACGGCAAATACCTGCTTGGCGAGCGCTGGACGTTCGGCGGCGGGGTGCGCAAGAACCTGCCGCTGGCGGGTCAGAAAAGCTACGTGAGCTACCAGCTCAACACCAACTACCGCTTGATGATCGCCAGCGCCTCACGCTGTCGGCCGGGCGCTACTACCAGTACGTGATTCCTCAGGGGGAAAGCACGAACAGTTTCTACCGCAGTAATCAGCTTTCGCTGGACTACGCCTACGAGAAGAAAGGGAAAACCCTATCGGCCGCACTGTTTGGCAAAAACACTCAGCGAGAAAGTGGAAGGGACCGTATCTACGGAGCCGAGGTGGCGGCCGACGTGCGTTGGTCGTCGAAGCTGCGCACGCAGGTGTCGTATACTTATTTAAACGCCATGGTGCAGGACGATGGCGGGTCGCACACGTCGCCCTACGATTTGAACTATTTCGTGCGCGGTAGTGCTTCGTACCAATTTGCTCCGCCGTGGACGCTCAGCGCCATCTTCTTGCACCGGCAGGGCACCTACTACGCCCCGGTAACGGGTCGCGGTTGGGACGATGACTTGCAGGTGTACGCGCCGCAGTACTCCCCCGCGGATCAGTCGCTGCGCCTGCCTGATTATAACACGGTGGACATCAATCTGGCCCGGGTGTGGCCGCTGTCGGAGAAGCTGTCGGCGGTGGCGTTCGGCAGCGTCAACAACCTGCTGAACAACCGCAACGTGCGGACGGTGAACCACAGTCAGGATTACTCAACGGAGTTTTACGAACTGTTTTCGCAGCGGACGATTTACTTCGGGGTGGTGTTGCAGTGGCAGTAGCGGCAGAACTACGGGGAGGTTGATCAGCCGTGACGCAGGTGGTACGCCTTGGGCTTGGTGAACGTGCGAATGCCCTGGTACGACAGCGTGGTGCCGATGCCCGAGTGGCCCCGGCCCGACCACGGCAGCGTGGCGCTCACCCGGTCGCAGCAGTTCCAGTAGGCGGAGCCGCTGTTGATCTGGGCCAGAATTTCCTCGGCGGTTTCCTGGTGGTCGCAGTACACGGCGGCGGTGAGCCCGTAGTCGGTGTCCTGCATTAAAAACACGGCTTCCTCATCATCAGTCACGGACTGCACCCCGATAATAGGACCGAACGATTCTTCACGCATCACCTGCATCTCGTGGTGCACGTTGGCGAGTACCGTAGGCGCAAAGTAGTAACCGTTTCGGTCGAGCGGTTGGCCGCCGGTGAGTAGCTCCGCCCCCTGGTCTACGGCATCCTGCACCTGCTGCCGGAGCGTGTCGATCTGCTCTTGCCGGGCTAGCGGACCGATAAAAGTGCCTTCTTCTTCGGGATTGCCTACTTGGAACTGCTTCACCTCGGCCACAAACGCTTCAATGAATGCTGGGTATACTTCCTGGTGCACATAGATGCGCTCTACGGCGCAGCAGCTCTGTCCGTTATTATAAAAGGCCCCTTCGGCTGCGGCTTGAGCCACCTTCGCGATGTTCTGGTTGTCGGCCGAAACGTACAACGGGTCTTTGCCGCCTAGTTCCAGTTGGCAGGGCACCATGCGGGGGGCCACGGCCTCGTAGATGCTACGGCCCGTGCGGTAGGAACCCGTGAAGAAGTAGCCGTCGAGCGGCAGTTCCAGCAGAGTTTTTCCGGCCTCGGCTCCGCCGACCACCACCTGAAAGGCATCCTGAAGCACACCCGACTGACGCAGTAGCTCGCCAATCTTGATTCCGGTAAGGGTAGTATACTCCGAGGGTTTATAGAGCACCCCGTTGCCCGCCAGCAGGGCTGGCACGAACACGTTGACGCCCACCAGATAGGGATAGTTCCAGGCCGAGATGTTGGCCACCACGCCCAGTGGTTCGTAGACGATCTTCTCGGTAAGGTCGTCGGTTTGCTGCACAGTTTCGTCGGCCAGCCAGCGTTCGGCGTTCTCCAGGAAGTACGCAATGCGCCCCTGTGCTCCGCGCAGTTCATTATGCGACTGATCGAGGGGTTTGCCCATCTCGCGGGTGAGTGTTAGGGCTAGTTCATCAGCCTCGGAAGCGAGCAGCTCCGAAAATTGCCGGAGAGCGGCCAGTCGTTCGGACAGCGGAGTAGCGGCCCACTCGATCTGCCCCTGCCGTACCTGGGTATACTTTTTCTCAATGGTGTCGGAGGTGTCTTCCTCAACGGTGTTGATAGGGGCGCCGGTGGCGGGGTTGGTGATGTTCATAAGGCTGTGGTAGAGTTTACGATACAAACGATGAAACTCAGTACGTGTTTTTGATATATAACTTTCGTCCCCAACTACCATAGCCCAGGGATTAATCCCTGGACTATAAATTATCGACCGTTGCCCAAAGCGCAAAACCGCAAGAACCACTCGTACACCTTGCTCCCGTCCATCAAAGGCGTTTGGGAATTGGCAAAGAACTCCGGATGCCACTGCACGCCCATCACCTTGCCCGCTTCGGCGCGGTTCCACCCGAAAGCTTCTACCAAGTCGTCTTCAGCCGAGGTAGCCAGCACCTCCAAATCATTTCCCAAATCCTTCACTGCCTGGTGGTGCACCGAGTTGACGGTACGCACTACTTCTTCGCCCTGCAGACGGTCTAGCAAGCCTCCTTCGGTAAGCACAATTTCGTGATTTAACTGATCGTACAACACCGCGTCGCGATGGGGGCGGGCGTTGGGCTGCTGGGTAGCAATATCCTGGTACAGCGTACCGCCGAAGTAGGCGTTCATCAACTGGAAGCCCCGGCAAATGCCGAACACCGGTTTCTCGTGCTTCATGGCGTACTCCATAATGCGCAGCTCGTAGGCATCCCGAAATGGATCGCCCAGCCAGCGGCCGATGGGTTCTTCTCCGTAGGTTTGGGGAGCCAAGTCGGCCCCGCCCTGAAACACAAAGCCGTCGAATTGGGCCAGCAATTCGTCTAGCATTTCACCTTCTAGGTCAGGAATGAGCACCGGCAGCACGTGGGGGCGGTACAGGTAGCGGGCCATGTCGCGCTCCAGGTAGCACAGGTGCTTGGCCGAAAAGTAGGTCCGCTTCGGATCCGGATACATCAGGCAGGCGGTTACTCCCAGCTTGATCATAGTGCTTCGGTGTAGAGTCGATGGAAGTCGGCCCGCGTTACCGGCTTGGGATTGTTGGGGTGGGCAAAGTCGGCGACCGCCAGGTCGGTCAGGGCATCGATGTGCTCCGCGCTTACTCCCGCTTCACTCAGGCGGGCGGGCAGTCCGATTTGCTTGTTCAGGCGCTGCACTAGTTGCACCACCGCTTCGCCGGTGTGTTCCTTTAGTTCCATTGCCTTGGCGATCTCCACGAAGCGGTACTCGCTGCCCCGCCGGTTAAACTGCAAGCCGTAGGGCAGGCAGATGGCATTGGCTAGCCCGTGGTGCATATCAAGTAAGGTCGACAACGGGTGCGCCAGCGAGTGCACCACTCCCAGTCCCTTCTGAAAGGCCACCGCCCCCATGAGTGAGGCCAACAGCATATCGGCGCGCGACACGGGGTCGGGCCGGTTCACGGCGGGCTCCAGCGCTCGGACGATCAGGCGGATACCTTCCAGGGCGATGCCGTTGGCCATGGGGTGGTAGTTCTTGGCCAGAAATGCCTCCAGATTGTGCGTCAGGGCATCCATCCCGGTGGCTGCGGTGATGGCTGGGGGAAGGCCGTAGGTAAGTTCGGGATCGGCGAACACGATGGGGGCCATGAGCGTGGGATGAAACAGGATACGCTTTTTCTTGGTGTCGTCTTCCGAGATCACGGCGCTGCGCCCCACCTCGCTGCCGGTGCCCGCGGTGGTGGGCACGGTCACGAACAACGGAATAGGTTCGGTCACGTACTGGTCGCCGCCCTGCAAGTCGTCGTAGTCAAACAGGTCGCGGCGGTTGTTGATGCTTAGCGCAATGGCGCGGGCCACGTCCATGGCCGCTCCACCCCCGATGCCAACGATGGCGTCGCTGTCGTACTGCTGGTAGGCTTCGTTGCCCTTGAGCACGTCAGACTTTACCGGATTTTTAGAGATATGCGCAAACACCTCGGGTTGCAAGCCATCGAGCAGCAGGTCTTCGGCTATCTTACGGAAGAAGTCCAGGTCGGCCACCTGGGCGTCGGTGACCAGCAGCGGACGCTGGCATCCCTGGGCTTTGAGGTAGGGGCCGAGCTCCCGAACGGCTCCTTCGCCGAAGCGGATTACGGTGGGGAAGTTAAATTGGTGGATCATGGTGCATCTTGTTTGGTTGTTGGCTGACTAGCTACGGGGTTTGGCACTTTTACTAATCGCAAAGCGCCACTATCGACCAGGCGATTGAGGTACTGGGCTACGTCTTTGGCCCATGCCTGATAAGTGAGTTTAGAGGGGTGGACGCCATCGCTGAAGAACTCCGAGGGCAATGCGTTGATGTTGAGTCGCTCCACCCAATCGTCTACGGTAATTACCCGTGCGTAGTAGAATACGTTGTCTAAGGCGCGCACAATCTTTTGAAGTTCTTGGCCTAGCATCTCTACCAAGTTGCCGACCACTACCTTTATGGGTTTGGTGAAGGCCGGAAACTCCTTGATGGGAGGCATATTTATGAAAACAATCGGCACGCCTTTGTACTTGTGCTGCACGTCGGCAATTAAGGCCTGAACCTGCTTCCGCCACCTCCGGGGGGTATTCAGCGTAAAAGCATCGTTGCCCCCGACCCCAATTACAATCAAGTCTGCCGAAGGCTCGGTAATAACCGGTACAAGCTTTCTTCGAACTCGCTCCACCGTGTAACCACTCCGGGCGTATACCTTCCAGTGCACGTTAACGTTGATAAGCGTAGCTAATTCGCTAGCCAGGGTTCCGGCAAAGCCTTCCTGGTGCGTTCGCACGCCTACTCCAGCAATCGTGCTCTCTCCGATCACTAGTAAGTTCAGCACTTCTTTCGTATCGGCTGGGCATACTCCCTCCGGATCAGTAGCTTCCGGTAACTTTGGAACGCTAGCTCGGATTTTTTTACCTTGGTAATACATCAGCGGTAACAGGGGAACGGCCACTCCTAATCCAAGGGCATACTTTAGGTTCATGGGGTTAGGTTCAGGTAAAGGGAACGAATTAGATTACCTCAAAATAGCGCTTCACTTCCCAACTGGTGACGGCCTGCGAGAACTGCCGCCACTCCCACTCGCGGGTGCGCACAAAGTGATCAACGAAGTCGGCTCCGAAGAGTTGGGCGGGCAGTTCTGAATTTTTCATCGCCTCTGTGGCGGCGTGCAGGTCGGGCGGCAGCGCTTCGGCCTGCTTGTCCTCGTAACCGCTGCCGGTAGTGGGCGGCTGGTCGAGCGTGAGCTGGTTTTGGATGCCGTATAATCCGCTGGCCAGGCAGGCGGCCATGGCCAGGTAGGGGTTCACGTCGGAGCCGGGTACGCGGGTCTCCAGGCGGGTCGATTTTTTGCCTCCGGCCAGCGTGCGCAGGGCGGTGGTGCGGTTGTCGGCGCCCCAGGTGGCGGTGGTGGGCGCCCAGGCTCCTTCGGTGAGGCGTTTGTAGCTGTTGACGGTGGGCGCGTACATCGGCAAAATGTGCGGCAGGCAGTGCAGTTGCCCGGCCACGTAGCTGCGCATCAGCTCCGACATGCCATCGTCAGCTTGCTCGTCGTAGAAGAGATTCTGTTCTTTCTTTTCATCCCATAAACTCTGGTGCACGTGGCCGCTGCATCCGGGCAACTTAGCGTCCCACTTGGCCATAAAGCTGGCCATAATGCCGTGCTGCTGGGCAATTTCTTTAGCCCCCGCTTTAAACAGCACCGCCCGGTCGGCCGACTTCAGGATGTCGCCGTACAGGATCGCCACCTCGTAGACGCCCGGCCCGGTTTCGGTGTGCAAACCCTCCAGTGGCACGTCGAAGTTGCGCATCAGGTCGAACAGGTCGTTGAAGTAGGGACTGTTCATGGAGCTGCGCAGCAGCGAGTAGCCAAACATGCCGGGCGTGAGGGGCTGAATGTTGGTGAACGTCTTTTCTTCCAGGCTTTCGGCGCTTTCGGCGAAGTTGAACCACTCGAACTCCTGCGAGAACTGCGGAGCGTAGCCCGCATCTATGGTCTGCTGCCGAACGCGCTTAAGCAGACTGCGCGGACAGATCGTCTCGCCTGATCCGCCACCGAAGTCGCCCAGGAAAAAGGGCAGATCATCTTCCCAGGGAATTTTGCGGTAGGTGGTCGGATCAAGCTGAGCGTCTACGTCGGGGTAGCCAGTGTGCCAGCCGGTGAACTTCGCGTTGTCGTAGGCGGTATCGATGGCGTCCCAGCCAAATACCACGCTACAGAAGCCAAAGCCTCCGTCGAGGGCCGACAAAAACTTGTCGCGGTGCATTACCTTGCCGCGCAGCACGCCGTCCATGTCGGTGA
>JBASAY010000029.1:0-2990 GCA_049650865.1 Tunicatimonas sp. | reverse complement strand
CAAGCTCGTCTAACATCTCCTCAAACACAGAGTCTTTTTCTGTTCCGAAATCTGTATTTGTAGTAGTAATAATAGTCTCTTCTTTGGGGGAGACTAGCTTTGGTATTGCAGCCGGAAAGTACCAGTTAGCCGTAGTAAGATAGCTATAGGGCGATTGTAAACTGATGTTCTCCATCTCAATCTTCTGAAACAAAGGAATTATCAAAAGGATGAATATCCAGGCGAAGTTGGTGCTAATCTTCTCGTCATCGTCTAGGTGAGCGTTGGCAATTTTTCTGCTTATCAGTATCAATACCAAGCTATTAGAAAAAACAAATAAGCCCAGCAACTGCATAATCTTTAGCTTCTGCGCGATTGCTTTCTTGGCAACTTGCTGACTTTCAAATAACTGTAGCTTTACATTAGAGATAAGGTCTTTTACCAGGTAGTAGATAGTTTCAGTTTGTCTTAGTTTCACTATTTTGTCATTTTTAACAGATTTGTCTCCGACTTGAGAAAGACCGATTACTAAGTCTTTGATATCCTTAGAGGAAGAGTTTCTAAGTTTGGTTCTAAATTTTTGTATCAATTCATTACGCCCTTTTTGAAATTCAATAGCGGCGCTCCGTTCTAGCGGAGAGATTGTTCGATAAAGCTCTTTTCCGTTTCCGAACAAATCATTAAATCGACCAATAGCCTCTGCTTTGCTCATTGTATAATCTTTTTCTATGCTGGCGTGTAAGTCTTTTTCAAAACCTTTGATCTTGTCCTCAAGCGCATAGTATTCTTTGACAGCGCCCAAATTAAATTTCTCGCTTTCAATCTTACCACTCAGAAGTATAAGAGGTAACAGACCAAGAAAACCTGGAATCAGTAAAATCCAGTAGTAGGATCTGTGTCTAAATCGCTCAATCAAATACGCATTAAGTAGGGTAAAAACCAATAACCCTAACCCTATCACCAAAGTGATACATACTTCTTTGAATCCAAGAGCAACAATGATAGATAAGATACATACAGAAACGAAGATAAATGGCATCCTAAAGACTAATATAGCATCCCATAAGAACAATTCCTTACTGCTAGTAACTGCCTTCTTTAGAGCGTCTTTCTTATTATAGTTTATTAGGTAAAACGTGATTAACGGAGCTGTAAAGTAGATTATTGAAAACGTTGAAATAACCGCGTAAAAGAGAAAGCCAGTGACATTAGTAGAAGATTCCCATTGATCAGAAGCAAAAAGCTCAGAAATCCAATAAATTGTAATCGGAATCACTACTCCAAAAGCATTGACAGCTAGAAAAGACACAACGATCTTTTCTAATATTTTGTCCTCTACAGAGTCTATCATAGATGCTAATTCTGGAGTATCTTTCTGTCGACGTCTATTTCTAGTTGTACCCACGTATGGCTACTTCAATAGTGTTGGCAAAAGGAACATAGTTTTTCTAAAATCCTCGGCAAAATAAATTCATTTATACCCTCAGACAATACCCAAGCTTGGGTATATCCATACCAAGCATATCTACACCAAGTCAAACGCTTGAGCAAAGCGCACCAATCGGTAGTGCGAACGGATGCCCAACTTGCGTTTGATGTTTTTGCGGTGCGTCTCCACCGTGCTGCGGGCAATGCAGAGCTTATCGGCAATGTGCGCATTGGAATGGTCGTAAACCATCCAGGTAACAATCTCCTTCTCCCGCTGGGTCAGTCGCCGGAAAGCTTCAAGGTATTGACCAATCAAAATGCTTTCCTCCGAGAGGTGAGCGAGCTTCCGGTCGTTGGTGCCTGCTGATTCAGGTGTCACCCGAACGGTTAGTTCCTGACAACCATCTTTTTGAGGAACGAGGGTGAAAGCTGCGTGAGACGGCAACTGTTTCCTCAGGTTAAATAACTGGCGGTTCAAACTCGCCAAATTGTCTTCTAGGGTGATCGAGTGACTTTTTTGCATGAGCGCGTAGGTTAGGTTTGGATATTTCTACTTTGTGGCAATCTATTTCAACGATACGTCTCATACTATATAATACTTAGAAGGGGTAGTATCGGTGATACTATAAAATTTAAATGATAAGAACAAAAGAAAAGCAAAAAATTTATGATTTCTATAAAGATGATTTGATTACTCACGGAGCACAGCTGTACAACTTAGAAAATGAATCACGCACGCAATAACTCCTTCAGCGCCGTCTGCCGCAGCGCTGTGTTTTGCTGGTCCACCGCCCGGCGCAGCGCCCAGCGACTGCCTACCAGCACGGCCACCTTGCGGGCCCGGGTGAGGCCGGTGTAGATCAGGTTGCGGTACAGCATGGTGAAGTGCTGCGGGAGCAGCGGCAGAATCACCGCGCCAAACTCGCTGCCCTGCGACTTATGAATGGTGATCGCGTAGGCCAACTCCAACTCCGGCAGATGCTCGCGCTCGTAGGCCACCTCTTTGTCGTCAGCAAAGGCCACCACCCCGCTCATGCTTTCATTGTCCAGCCGGATAATCCGGCCAATGTCGCCGTTGAACACGTTGAGCGTATAATTATTGCGCCGCTGAATCACCCGGTCGCCCTCGCGAAACAGGCGGCCGCCGATCTGCAGCTGCGCCTTGCCCGCCTGCGCTGGGTTCACCGCCTGCTGAATGGTGTCGTTGAGGTGATGCGTGCCCAGGCTGCCCTTGGTCATCGGACTCAAAATTTGCACCTCCGTGTCGGCGCCGTAGTACTTGGGGATAATCTCGCGGTAGAGCTTCTCCACCATTGCCACCGCCGAGTAGCCCCAGTGCAGCGACGAAAAAGGGTGCACCCGCTGCAGCACGGCCTTCAGCTCTTCGCTGTGCTGCTCGGCCACGGCCAGCTCGTTGATGTCCACGTGTTTGAACTTTTCCGGAACGGCCAGCGGTTGCCGCGCCAGGTAAGCCTCGGCGGTTTCGTTGGGTTCTTCCAGCAGGCTGGCCTCCAGGTCGGGCAGGTGGTCGGCCAGGCGCTTGATGCGTCGGATGAAGCGCAGTTGCTCCTGGGTGGCTTCTT
>JBASAY010000028.1:0-43536 GCA_049650865.1 Tunicatimonas sp. | reverse complement strand
TTTGTGGGAGTGGCCCAAAGCAGGCACACACTGGCCTTCCACAACACCACGGATGCCAGCAGCGAGGAACTCAACCCCAACAAAGTAGCCACGCTGCTACCGGGACAACAAGGCCCGGCCAAGAGCTTGCTGGTGCACGCTGGGGATGAAGTGCACCTGGAAGTGAACGCCCGCTACGAGACTCTGCCCGGTGAGGTGCAGGGTCTGGAAGGCATCGCCACCCAGGTAGCCGGAGCGTTGCAGCAAAGCGCCGCCGGACTGGAAAGTGCCGGAGCCGCTTCGGGAACCAATGGGCTGGCCGCCGGGGGTGCTTTGGCTACGGGCCAAGAACAAGCCGTGCCCAAAGCCTACCTCAACTATCTGTTGTACGATGAGAACTACCAGTTGGTAGACCAGGGCTTCCTGCAAGTGAGTGAAGCGGCTGCCGTAGGCAAAGCCAACCCAAGCGCCACCCCGGGAGCACTCACCATGGACATTGCCGTAGCAGCCAGTTCACCTGCAAAGAGTAGGTCGAGTACCTCAGGAAAGAAAGATCAAGATCAGTGTGAAGGCAAAGGCCGAGCAGTAAATAATATTTATATTGAACGGTTTAGGCGTAGAATCAAGTGTCGCTACATTTATCTCTTCCTGCATGGAGACAGTGTCACGTTGTACCGAGGCACAGCCGGATGGGTAAACAGATATAGCCACTGGCCCGACCAGTGAAAAGTCTACCAAAAGCCAGTTATTAGATATTAAAATGGTGCCTAAATAAATTATGAAAATAACCCCCAGTGATCTTAAAAGGTGAAGATATTATACGTAGGTTTCCGCTATTTTAATGGACAGGAGAGCGAGCAGCTTTAGCGATATATTTCTTCCATCGTACCTCATAGTCTACTGGACTTAAGTACCCAATACAGGAGTGCTTTCTTTGCTTGTTATACCATCTCTTGACATACTTAAACATTAATTTCCACCATTCTACAAGAAAAACATCAATGTGTTGTAACTAAAACTATGTTAATAAACAATCATAACTCTAGCGAGCACTTTGCAAGGAAATGACCTAGAAAAGGGGACAGCCTAAACCTATCAAGCCAAAAACTCAGACGCTAAATGCTTAGAATCTTTACCATCCGTAGCAAATCCTGGTCCAGCGGCTTGGAGGTGTTGATGCACTCCTTAAAATCAGTGTAAACGATTCGGTTGTTTACCACGCCTACCATCATGTTCTTTTTTCCACTCAACAGACCCTCAACGGCTGCTAGTCCCAACCGACTCGCCAGAATGCGGTCCATGGCGGTGGGGGCGCCCCCTCGCTGGATGTGTCCCAAAATGGATACCTTTAAATCTTTGCCCTTAAGCTTCTTACGCACTTTATTAACTACCTCCATGGCTCCTCCTTCTTCGTCTCCTTCGGCAACCACCACAATTGAGGAGGTTTTTTCGTGGTTGCGTCCCTGTCCCAGGGTGTGAATCACGTCGTCGATGGTGGTGCTGGTTTCCGGAACCATAATCATCTCGGCCCCCCCGCCAATGCCCGACTGAATGGCAATGTAACCCGCATCACGGCCCATCACCTCAATAAAAAAGATCCGGTCGTGGGAGTTGGCCGTGTCCCGAATGTTGTCGATGGCCACCAGGGCGGTGTTCACCGCCGTGTCGAAGCCGATGGTCAGGTCGGTGCCGTACAGGTCGTTGTCGATGGTTCCCGGCGCGCCAATAATGGGCACGCCGTACTCCTGAAAAAAAACGTTGGCCCCGGTAAAGGTGCCGTCACCGCCGATCACAATAACCCCCTCGATGCCCCGGCGCTGCAGCTGGTAGTAGGCCTTTTTTCTTCCTTCGGGCGTCCGAAATTCCTGACTGCGGGCCGATTTCAGAATGGTGCCGCCCCGTTGGATGATGTTGCTCACCGAGTAGGACTTCATCTTGTAGATGTCGCCCTCAATAAGCCCGTTGTAACCGTACTTAATTCCGTAGGCTTCCACCCCGTGGTAAATGGCACCCCGTATCACCGCCCGCAGGCAGGCGTTCATGCCCGGAGCATCACCTCCCGAAGTCAATACCGCTATTTTTTTCATAGTCTCGCTTGTCGGCAAAGATTCACGTTTTTTTACTAAATGAAAAGGCCCCGCCCTAATTTACCTGCCGCCCGGCGGCTTAGCAGGTGCCCTGCCTACCAGCCCCGCAGTATTTTTTCGTACAACGGCCGGTAGGGGGCGTGCTGCTGAGTAAACAGCGCCGCGTTGCGCCACTGAAGCACGAAGTTGCCCCGGTAGCGTTGCACCTCCGCGTACACGCGACGCACCTCCAGCTCGGCCGCCTCCGGCGACAGCCGCTGGTGATCGATCAAACTGTCGGAACAGACCAACGGCGACTCGTACAGCGATAACGTTTGTCGGGTGATGAAGTTAAACGTGGGGAAGGCGTAGCACGTGCCGCAGCGAAAACCCGGCTGCTCAGGGTAGCCCATACTGGAGTCTACCAGCATCCCGGCATCGTCCCAGGTCTGCCAGGTGGTGGGCACCTCGAAGCGCAGCAGGTGCTGCCGTCCCTTGGTGATGCGCTGCGGGGCTAAATCACGTAGGGTATCGCGCTCCTGCTGCCACAGCAACGGACGGGTAGCCGCGTTGTAGCTGGGCAGAAACCCAATGCGGTGCCCCCGGTTGTTAATCGCCTCTAGCAGCTCCTGCACGTTGCGCTGCTGAATGCGGTAGTGGTTGTCGTGCTCGGTTTCGCCGCCCGCCATAAAGTAAAAGCGCGACTGCAGGCCAAATTTCTCCGAGGCTCGCATCAGGTAGTCAAAGGTGTCGTAGGGGTCGTCTTTCATGCCTAGCTTCACTTCAACTACGCAGCGCAGGCGGCGCCAGGCAGCCTGAGGACCCAATGAAGATTCCGAAGCGCTAAATAGGTGGGCGCCGCGCCACTTTCGGATGCGCTCTACGTTGTGGGTAGGGATCATCCGGAAGGCGCGCTTCTTGCGGGTAAGGCTGGGGTCGAGGTGGTGCAGCATCTGCCACAGCAGTTCGATGTACTGGTTAACCACCGGCTGCTGGTAAAAGCCCGCCCGGTGCGCCAGCGAGGCCTGTAGGGGAAAGCGTCCGTACTCGTCGCGCTGCTCCACCACGTATTCCTCCCAGCGGGTAAGCATAAAAAAGCTTGCCCCCACCACGTCGAGCCCGCACATAATCCGCGCTTCTTCCACTTCGCACCGGGGGGTTCCGTAGATCACCGGAACGGCTTGGTGGTCGGTGAGTGCGTGCTTCAAGGTGGCAACCTCGGCCGGAATCATCGCTTCGTTCACGTAGTCTCCCTCGTTCCGTTGGCCGAAGAAAGCATCTTCCAGCGTGAGCACCGCACCGTTTTCTAACTCCAGCTGGTAGCCGGAGGCGGTCTCATCGTAGCGGCACTGGTACGGAACGCCTAAAAACTCATCCAGTAGTACCCTCCAGACGTAGGACTTCTCCAGCATAAACGCATTGGACGAACGGACGAGCAACATAGACGTTGGTTGAATAGATAGGGGCACTTACGGGCAGACGATCATCGGAATCAGCGCTTTAAGTGCCGGTTGCCCGCCTGATAAACGCGCTCGATGATCTCTACTACCTTAAGGCCCTCCAGGGCGTTGGTGGTGGCACTGCTTCGGCCCTTGAGCGTGTCTACCACATTCTCGATTACAAAGTGATGGTTGGCCGCTGAGCCCTTGTAGGGTCCGTAGTCGTTGGCCGGATTCGCCGGAGGCAGGGTGGGCATCTGGTAGTCTTTTACGTGGCAGTACACCACTTCGTTCATGTACTGCCCTCCTACTTTCACGCTCCCCTGGCTTCCCACCACCGTGAGGCTGCTCTCCATGTTCTGGTCCCACACGGCCGTGGAGTAGTTAAGGCACCCTACGCCTCCGTTCACAAAGTCAAAGGTAACCACCCCCGAATCTTCAAACTCAGTGGTGGTTTGGTGGGCAAAGTCCCGCAGGGCGGAGTGAATGTTGGTGATGTCGCCGAAGAGCCAGTACATAATATCGATAAAGTGCGAAAACTGCGTAAACAGCGTGCCCCCGTCCAGGGCGGCGGTGCCCTTCCAGGTGCCGGGCTGGTAGTAGCGGTCGTCGCGGTTCCAGAAGCAGTCGATCTGTACCATATAAATATCACCCAGTCGGCGCTGGCTGATCATGTCTTTGATCCACACCGAAGGGGGAGAGTAGCGGTTTTGCATCACACAGAACACCTGCCGCGACACCTGCAGGGCCTTGAAAATTACGGCTTCGCAGTTGGCTTTCGTAAGCGCCATCGGTTTCTCGCACACCACGTGGGCCCGCGCCTCCAGGGCCTGCAGCGACAGTTCGGCGTGCGTTCCGTTGGGCGTGCACACGCTTATTACGTCCGGGGCCAAATCGGCCGATAGCAGCTCCGTCAGACTCGCGTAAAACGGGGCTGAGTAGCTTTCCGGTTGCAACGTCTCATAAGGAGCCACGTCGCACAGCGCCACCAATTCGGCCTCGGGGTGGCGGACAATCATCTCCGCGTGTCGTTTGCCGATCCGGCCGCAACCGACCACGGCGAACCTTACGCGTTCTTTAGTAACGGACATAAATAATCAATAAAGGGACGAAAGGTACGACGGAAAGCCCGTATTCCCAATCTAACTAATTATTGTCTTCTGCTAAGTTTCGAACGTAGCCGTCGCGCAACTGATACCGTTGGCCACTTTCCGGACAAACGGCTTCGCCCTGTTCGTCAAAGGTCAGGCGGTGGCCGTAGGCACTCATCCAGCCCACCTGCCGCGCCGGATTGCCCACCACCAGGGCGTAGGGCCGCACCTCGCGCGTCACCACCGAGCCCGCTCCCACAAATCCGTAGGCACCAATCGGGTTGCCGCAGATAATCGTGGCGTTGGCGCCCACGGTGGCGCCCCGGGCTACGGGCGTGGGCACGTACGCCCCCCGGCGGTTCACCGCGCTGCGGGGATTGGTTACGTTGGTGAACACCACCGAAGGACCCAGAAAGACCTCATCACCGCAGGTCACGCCACTGTACACCGATACGTTGTTTTGCACCTTTACCCGGTCGCCCAGCACCACCCCGGGCGAGATCACCACGTTCTGCCCGAGGTTACACCCTTCTCCGATAACGCAGTCGGCCATGATGTGCGAGAAATGCCATATTTTGGTGCCCGCGCCGATGGTGCAGGGCTGGTCGATAACGGCGGTCTCGTGCGCGAAGTAGGGAAGCTTAGCCACGTTGGTAGAAGTTAAGAATATGATCGGTAATATAGGTTAACTGCTCATTAGTGAGTTCGGGATGCATGGGCAGTGACAGTACCTCTTCGCCCAGTATTTCAGCCACCGGAAAGTCCTCGGCTTCATAGCCCAGATCAGCGTAGGCCTGCTGCTGGTGCATAGAAGAGGGGTAGTAGATCATGGACGGAATCTGGTGCTCGCGCAAGTAGACTCGCAGGGCGTCGCGTTGGCCGTCGGATACCCGCAGCGTATACTGATGGAACACATGCTCGGAGTAGGGCATCCGCGAAGGGGTGCTCAATTCGGGTAGTTCGCGCAGGGCAGCATCATAGTTGTCAGCCGCCGCCCGCCGCCGCGCGCTGAATTCGTCGAGGTGGGGTAATTTGGCCAGCAGCACCGCCGCCTGCAGGGTGTCCAGCCGAGAATTAATCCCTACCCGCTCGTAGGTATACTTAGTGCGCTGTCCGTGGTTGGCTATCCTGCGGATTATTTCGGCCAGGGCGTCGTTGTTGGTCATCACCGCCCCCCCGTCGCCGTAGCAACCTAGGTTCTTAGACGGGAAGAACGAGGTGGTGCCCACCGTGCCGATGGTGCCGGCGGCGGCCGATGAGCCGTCGCTAAAGCGGTAGTGACTGCCAATGCTCTGGGCGGCGTCTTCGATCACGGGTAAACCATGCCGCTCGGCCAGCGCCTTGATCTCCTCCATCGGAGCGCACTGCCCGAACAGGTGCACCACCGCAATGGCGACCGTGTCGTCCGTGATGGCCTGTTCTACCAGGGCTACGTCCAGGTTGAAATTGCCAGGATCAACGTCGACTAGCACCGGGCGAAAGCCCAGCAGACAAGCCACTTCTACCACCGCCACGTAGGTAAAGGTCGGCATGATGATCTCGCCGCCCGGCGGCAGCCGGAGCCCCATCATGGCCAGCTGCAGCGCGTCGGTGCCATTGGCGCAGGGGATCACGTGCTTCACTGAGCAGTAGTGCGCCAACTGCTCGGCGAACTCCCGCACCGCCGGACCGTTGATGAAGGCGGTGTCGGCGATCACGCGGGCCATACCCGCATCAATTTCAGGGCGAAGGTTCAGGTACTGCTGGTGCAAGTCCACCATCTGAATGGGTTTCATACGTCGGTTATTGCGTCTAAAATTTTGGCCAGCGACTGGGTGAGGTTATACCGGCGGTACTGGTCTATGCCGGTGGTACTCAAGGGAACCCCAGCCTTGAAATCATTGAAGTAGGCCAGCAAGGTAGTTTTAATTCCATCGGCATCCCGCGGATCGTGCAGTACCCCGGCCCCGGTGCGCCGCAGAATTTGGTCGATTTCACTGTCCTTTCTTCCCAGGGCCAGAATACGTTTGCCGGAGGCTAAATACTCGAAAAACTTACCGGTCAGAATGCCCCGGGCTTCCGGTCCGGCGCTTAGCAGCAGCAACTGCACGTAGGAGCTTTGTAGTAGCCGCAGCACCTCTTCGTGCGGCACGTAGTGCGTAATCGTTAGCTTGTTGGCAAGCACCGCGTCGTTTTCAATCTCCTTAAGGATGACTCCACTCAGGTAACCCACGAAGCGCACGCGCACCTGTTGGGCAAAATCCGGATGCTCGCCGCACAAATCGCGCAGCGCGCGCAAGAAGGGACGCGGGTCGCGCAAATAGTCGAGCGTGCCGATGTAGCTGATCAGGAACTGCTCGGAGGGAGCAGCGGCAAAGTCAGCAAAGTCGGCCTCATCGTAGCCGTTGGTGAGCACGTGCACCGGACGACCACCCAGCACTTCGAAGTCCTCCTGAAGACCTTGACTCACGGTGGTTACCGCCGAAGCGGATTGTAAGATTTGCCTCTCCTGCCGCTGATGCAGGCGCATGGCCCACCCCGACACCCGAAAGCTGCGCAGGAAAACCCAGCGGGTCCAGGGGTCCCGAAAGTCAGCCAGCCACGGTAGGCCGCTGCGTTGGTGAAGCCTACGGCCGATGTAGTGCAGGCTGTGGGGCGGCCCCGAGGTCACAATAGCGTCGATGCGCTCGGTAGGCAGTCGGCGCAGGAGGTACTTCACCGACGGCCGAATCCAAAAAAGGCGGGGGTCGGGAATAAACAGGTTGCCCCGCACCCACAGTCCCAGCTTCTCGAACCACGACTGGTTCTTCTTGTCCAGGATATCCCCCTGGTTCACCTTGGCCAGGTCTTTCTTTCCCTTCGCCCGGTAAAACAGATGGTGGGGCTCCCGGATGGGGTGCCGCCAAACTACCTGGTCGGGGTGGACGTCGCTGAGGAGCGAGTCGTCGTGCAGCTGAAAGCTAGGATTCTCGGGAGTATAGATCACCGGCTCCCACCCAAACGCACGCAAATACTTCGCAAACTTCAGCCAGCGCTGCACGCCCGACCCTCCCATGGGCGGCCAGTAGTAGGTGATGATCAGCACGCGCTTCATCGCTTCAGGCTTCGGAAGGTCAGGCCCAGCGTGAGCAGTACGCTGACGACCAGTAAGCCACTGGCGAAGACGGTCACCGCATTGCCAATGCGGTAGGAGCGCGGTGCGAACTGGAAGCGGATGGTGTGCTCTCCGGCGGGGATTTCCAGCGCCCGTAGGATGTAGTTGGCCCGCAGGATCGGTACCTCCTGCTCGTCGATGGTGGCCGTCCACCCCTCGGGATAGTACACTTCCGAAAACACCGCCAGACTCTGGTCCGGCACCTGGGCTTCGTACACCATCTCATTGGGCTCGGCGCTCACCAGCCGCAGCGTACCGGTGGCGTCGTAGGTGTCGCCCACCTCAAACCGGGAAGCGTCTACCACGGCGGTGGTGGCCAGGTCGGTACCGTCGAGGGCCGCGATTTCCTCGTCGGCACTCGTTACCGGCAGTACGCGCTGCACCAACCAGGCGGACCCCAGCGCCCGGGGGTTTTCGATGACCGCGTTGGGGGTGGGGCCCGCCAGCACGAAACGCGTATTGAGCATATTCAGGGCGGCGGTGCCCGAAAAGTCCTTTTGCCCACTCTGCAGATTCGTAACCAGCGCGTTGATCTCCGGCGACAGCCGCCGGTCGATGATGTCTTGGTAGCGCTTGATTTTGGCGGCGTGGTAACCGCCCACCGAAGCGTGGAAGTAGGAGGTGGTGCCGTTCTGGAACGGGCTCACCTGCAAATTAAGCACCCGGTCGTGGGGCTCTCGCTGCTCCATAATG
The DNA here is from genome assembly GCA_049650865.1 of Tunicatimonas sp. Classification (GTDB taxonomy): domain Bacteria; phylum Bacteroidota; class Bacteroidia; order Cytophagales; family Cyclobacteriaceae; genus Tunicatimonas. The sequence continues at coordinate 35,135 of JBASAY010000028.1, read as the reverse complement.
TAGGTGTCGGCCTCGGTGGCCGTCACTACGCTGCGGGCCGGATTGCGCACGAAATTATCGTAGTTGAAGTGCCGCCGGTCGACCAGCCCCAGGTCGAGCAGGATGAGGATTGCCACCAGTCCGTTGAGCAGGGGATAGGAGACGCGGTCTTTCAGGTAGAAAAACAAGAGAGCCAGGTAGGCCCCTACGAAGAAGAGCGAACGGAAGGCATCGCCCCGCATCAGCGCTTCGCGGTCCTGGCGCAGCGCCTCCACAAACCAGTCGGGCTGCCCCGCATCACGCGCCGAAGAGAAGTCAGCGATGCCACCGAACACAGCCACCAGCACCAGCAGGCCCAGCACTCCGCCGCCCGCGTACAGCAGCTGCTTGGGCAGTTGGGAGGCTTTGGGATTGGACACGACCTTCTCCAGGGCCAAAAAGCCCAGCAGCGGCATCACCAGCATGGCCATCACCAGGGTCATCTCTACCGTTCTAAACTTGTTGTAAAGCGGAAAGTAATCGTACATCAAATAGTTGAGGGCCGGAAAGTACTTCCCCCAGGCCAGCATCACGGAGAAAACCGTGATGGCGATCATCCAGTAGCGGTGGCGGCCCTCCACCACGAAGCAGCCCAGCACGAACAGAAAGAACACAATGGCCCCCACGTACACCGGCCCGCCGGTAGGGGCCTTGCCGCCCCAGTAGGTGGGAGCGTTGGCGGTGTACTGCTGCACCTGCTGCCGGGGCACGTTGTTGGCCTGAAGCACCTCGCCCAGCTCCGAGTCGGTGCCGACGTCGAGGGCACTAGCCCCGCCGAACATATTAGGTATCAGCAGAGTCAGCGCTTCCGTCTTCCAGATGCTCCATAGAAATACATAATCTCGGTCGGCGTTGGTCGCCTCGGTGCCATCGACGGTGAGGGGGGTGAGTTCGGAGGGTCCGCGCTGCGAGTAGGTGCTGTACTCCAGGGTGGTCCACAGCCGACCCAGGTTAGCGCCCACCGCCAGCAGCACCGCCAATACCAGCACCCCGATTATTCGAAAAAACTGCGGTAGCTGCTTTTCGCGTACAGCGTACACCAGGGCCGACGCACCGTAGAAGATCACCACGAACATCAGGTAGTAGGCAATCTGCGGGTGGTTGCTGTCGATCTCCAGCGCCATGGCCAGGGCGGTGAGCGTAAACCCCCACAGCAGCTGGCCCCGGAAGGTAGTATGCACCCCGGCGAGCACCAGCGGCATGTAGGCCATGGCCTCCACCTTCCAGTTGTGCCCTGCCCCCAGACTAATCACCGCAAAGGTGGACAGGCCGTAGGCCAACGCTCCGGCAATCGCCAGGTACGGACGAACCCTAAAGACCAGCAGCAGGATGTAGAAGCACAGCATCGATTTAAAAAAGATGCTGCTGGGGCGGGGCAACCAGAACGAAAACACCTGCTGAAAGACGTTAAGCACTTTATCACCGCTGTAGTTGAGCCCTACCAGATAGGTGGGCATGCCTCCGAACAGGCGGGGGTTCCACAAGGCCACGTCGTCGTGCGTTTCGTTGTACTCGGTGGTAAGCCGCGTGAGGCCCTTTCCCTGCACAATATCCTCCTGCCGCAGGGTCTGATTCTCGAAGAACAGCGGCCCGAAAAAGATCAGGGTAACCAGCAAAAAGGTAAGGAGGGCAAGCCCGTGGGGAAGTACTTGCTTCTTAAAATCGATTGGGGGCATGGCGGGATTTTTACTGCGGCGAAAATACGTAGTCTGGGCTCAAATTCTAAAAAAACCGATATATTTAAGCGAAAACCGAATAGTTCACCAAGCAACCAATCTGATGAAAAGAAGAAACTTTGTAAAGTCCGGAGCGAGCCTCGGCGCCCTGCTTACGGCTACTCCCTACCTGGCAACCGCTGCCCCGCCCTTCGAGAAGCACGCCTTTAACCTGAAGTACGCCCCGCACGCGGGCATGTTTAAGCACCACGCGGGCAACGACTTCATCGACCAAATTAATTTTATGGCCGACGTGGGCTTCACCGCCCTGGAAGATAACGGTATGATGGGCCGCGACGTAGCCCTGCAAAACAAAGTGGCCAAGACGATGCAGGACCGAAACATGGAAATGGGCGTGTTCGTCATTGACAAGGGCGGCAACGGGGCCAACACCCTGGCGGCGGGTAAGCAGGAGTACCTGGATATCTTTCTGGACGGCTGTAAGCGGGCCGTCGAGGTGGCCAAACGGGTGAACGCCAAGTGGATGACGGTGGTGCCGGGCGACTTTCAGCGCGATATCCCCATCAATATCCAGACTGCCAATGTGGTGGACGCCCTGCGGCGGGGTGCCGAAATTTTTGAGCCCCACAACCTGGTGATGGTGCTCGAGCCACTCAGCGATTCTCCCAACCTCTTCCTGCGCACCTCCGACCAAACTTACCTGATCTGCAAAGCGGTAGACAGTCCGTCGTGTAAAATCCTGTACGACATCTACCACATGCAGAAGAACGAGGGCAACCTGATCACCAACATGGAAGCCACCTGGGACGAGATCGACTACATCCAGATTGGGGACAACCCGGGTCGGAAGGAACCTACCACGGGCGAGATCAACTACCGCAATGTGTTTGCCTACCTGTACGACAAGGGCTTCAAGGGCATCTGCGGCATGGAGCACGGCAACTCGGAAGAGGGGAAGGCCGGGGAGCAAAAACTCATCGACGCCTACAAGCAGGTCGACAATTTCCGAGCGTAGCGGCCGATTGATAGCATTGCATGATGACTCCCTCGGTAAGTTTGTACGCAGCTAAATCTCCGATCACGTTCTGGTAAGCACTGATCCGTACGTAGTGCTCTTTCTGGCCATCGCCATCGTAGTCAGCGTCTGGTCAAGAAAGATAGATGCATTGGGCGGGATTGCGGGGGGCTGCATCGCGTACGCCCTCTACGTAGCGCTGGGTTGGCTGGGAATATTTCTGATCGGTGGGTTTTTCGTGCTCGGAACAGCCGCCTCCCGGTGGAAAATGCACCGCAAGGCGCAGTACGGCGTGGCCGAAGAACGAGCGGGACGGCGTAGTTGGCCCAACGTGCTCGGAAACGCCGGCGTCCCGCTCGCCCTGTCCCTTATGGTAATCGGGTGGCCCGAGAGTGCCCCCGTCGGCAGCGTGCTGATCGCCGCCTGCTTTGCGGCCGCCCTGTCCGACACCTGGTCGTCGGAGTTGGGCAACGCGCACGGGTCCCGGTTTTACGAGGTGCTCAGCGGAAAGCCCGGCCAGCGAGGAAACGACGGGGTGGTGAGTAGCGAGGGCAGCCTGGCCGGACTCATCGGCAGCGGATTGATCGCCGTCCTGTACGGAATGTTTAAGGAGTGGGGAAGCGCGGTCGTGGTGATCGGCGTAGCCGGTCTGGTGGGAAACGTAACCGATTCGCTGCTGGGTGCTACCCTGGAGCGACAAGGAAGACTCGGCAACCACGCTGTTAACTTTCTGGCTACGCTAGCCGGAGCGCTCACCGCCCTGGGGCTACTTCTTGGTGAAAAACTGCTCCATCAGTAAGCGCTGGTTCGGGTCGAGCACCACCTGGGTAGGCTTACCGTCTAGCTTAAACGTAAAGGTTTCGTTCATCTTTGTAAAGGTGAGTGCCTTCGTTTCGGAGGGTTTGCCCTTGTCGTAGTAGATGGCAAACTGCAGCTCCATCGGAAAGAAGTTGCCGCTGGGCTGAACCTGCCGGAGGTCGAGGGTGAGCTTTCGGCCCGACCGGCTGTACTTCCAGGTGCCCTTTACCACCGGATGGCCCGCCTGCTGCAGCCAGGTGCGAAAGAAGGTGGCCAGCGACTGTCCGGATACGCGCTCGGCCACCCGCCGAAAGTCTTCCGTAGAAGCGTTCTGGTGGCGGTATTTCTGGTAGAACTCCCGCAGCGCTTTAAAAAATGCCGGGTCGCCGATACGCTGGCGCAGCATGTGCAGAAACCAGGCTCCCTTCTGGTAGGTATTGGCGTTGAGCAGCTTGAACAAGTTGGTCTCGTTGGCATCTACTACCGTAGACTCCGGCGACTTCACGTAGAACGAAAAGATGCGCTCCTTGTCTTTACGAAGGCGAGCCGTTAGCGTATCGGCACCATACGTGTGTGCCAAATATAGGTGCGCCAGGTAGGTAGAGAACCCTTCGCTGAGCCACACGTCCGGCCAGCTCTTTTCGGTGACCGCATTGCCGAACCACTGGTGGGCCACCTCGTGGGCAATCAGACTCTCAATGGTAGCTTCGTTGGCGATAGCATCCTGGTTGTAAAAGATGTTGCTGGCATTTTCCATGCCGCCGTAGCGGGTGCACGACTGTACGTTGGCCAGCTTTTCGTAGGGATAGTCGCCCAGTTGCTGCTCTAGGTACTTCAGCACGTTGGCGGTGGTTTCGAAGTTCTTAAAGCCTACGTCGCGGTCCTCGGGAAACACCCAGTCTTCCAGGGGGGTAGCGGTGGTCAGGGGGTGGTAGCGGATCGCGAAGCGGGCCGCGCCGAACACCATTACTTTGGTGGCGATGGGGTGGAGGGTGGCCCAGTGGGTGAGCTTTAGGTTTTTCTCCTGCTCCGGAGGCAGGTCGCTCTCCTCTCGCTTGGTGCCGTTGGCGATCACCTCGTAGTGTTCGGGGGCCCGGATAATGAACTCGCAGGTGGCTTTGTCGGAGGGATGGTCTTTGGTGGGCAGCCAGCGGTGCGCCCGGTTGGGCCAGTTGTCGCCGAAGAAGGTGCGGTCGCCGTACTTATTTTTGGAGATGATCAGGCCGTCGTCGGGCACCCCGCGGTAGCGAATCCGGAAGGTAGCCACATCGTTAAGCCGGGCGGGGGCCAGCAGCCGAATGCGCAGCTCGTCGCCCTGGTGTTGGTAGGTGGTAGGGGCATCGTTCTGGCGAACTTCCAACACCGTCATTCCGGTGTCGTCCTGCGGCGAAGCACTCGCCAGGTCCAGGTGAATCTCCCGCTGGTTCGCCGTAACAAACTTAACCACCACCTCGGCAGTACCGTCAATCTGGTCATTTTGGTCGTTGAGGTTCAGGCGAAAAGCGTAGTGGAGGACGTCGATGCCCGGGTCGGGGGCCGCGCTGAGCGAGGACAGCGCGCAGAGGGTGAAAAGGCAGCACCAGGCAGATCGCATAGAGAGTTGAGGTAAGGTGAACGTTAGCGGGATGAAGGTAAAGAATCTTCTCTACTTGCCCCCCTCTTCGCGCAACGAAACAAAACAATAAGGTACAGCCCTGCGGTTGGCCGGCAGAATCAATCAGGTGGAAATCTTACTAAAGTAGGTGCGGGTAGCCTCCTTCACCCGGGGGGCGAGCAGCAGCGCCGAGAGCATGGTAGGAATAGCCATCAGGGCGTACATTCCATCAACCAGGTTGATGACCGCAGTGAGCGAAGTGACGCTGGCCAGCACGATGGTGAATACGTAGAAGTAATTGAAGTAGTGCGCGCGGTGAGCTCCCACGAGGTAAGAAAATGACTTGGTACCGTAGTAAGACAGGGTAAAGAGCGAAGAAAACGAAAAGAACAGCACGCACAGCAGCACCAGGTAACCCCCGGTGTGCGCTCCCGGAAAAGCCGTATTGAACGCGTCGATGGTAAGGATAATGCCCCCGATGCCGGTTATCTGCCATACATCCGTGACCAGCAGGGCCAGGGCGGTCATGGTACACACGACGATGGTATCGATAAACGGCCCGAGCATCGCTACCAGGCCCTCGCGCACCGGCTCGGTGGTGCGGGCTGCCCCGTGGGCCATGGGCGCGGTGCCAATGCCCGCCTCGTTAGAGAAGGCCGCCCGCTTGGCGCCGATCACGATTACGCTGCCCACCGCCCCACCGAGCACCGAGTTGCCCGTAAAGGCGTCTTCCAGCACCAGCTGCAGGCACGGCAGCACCCGTTCGTAGTTCTTGATAAGGATATACAGTACCGCCAGCACGTACACGCCCACCATGGTGGGCACCAGCCGACTAGCCACCTTGGCAATCCGTTGAATTCCCCCGAAGATCACCAGGGCGACAAGTGCCGCCACTAGCATGCCGAGTACCAGATTAAGTCCAAACGACTCCTGAAAACCGGCGGGGAGCAGCACCACGTCTTTGATGGTGCGGGTAAGCTGGTTGGCGTTAAACATGGGCAAGGGGCCTAACAGACCGGCTACGCAGAAGAACACCGCCAGGGGCTTCCACTTCTTGCCGAGCCCTTCTTCGATCACGTACATCGGCCCACCCTGGGGGCGTCCGGCGCTGTCACGTCCTCGGTACAGAATGGCCAGCGTGCAGGTGAAAAACTTGGTGGCCATCCCTACGAAGGCGCTTACCCACATCCAGAATAATGCGCCCGGTCCGCCCATGGTGATGGCCACCGCCACGCCGCTGATGTTGCCCATCCCCACGGTGGCGGCCAGCGCGCTAGACAGGGCCTCGAAGTGACTGATATCTCCGGGATCGTTCGGGTCGTCGTACTTGCCCTGTAGTACCTTGATGGCGTGCCCCAGATGGCGGAAGGGCAGAAACCCGGAGTAGATCATAAAAAACAGTCCGCCACCTAGTAACAAAATTAGCAACGGAATGCCCCAGGCGTACGCACTGAACTGGGCAAGGGTATACTCAATAACTTCCAAAGGCTGGTAGGTTAGCGGGGTGAGCGTGAGCGGGCGAAGGTAGTAAAATATTGCTAACGAACGATCTGCTGCCACTCGGTGAAACGCTCGCTGATGCGTTTCGCTATGATATCGTAGTTGTCCCAGGAGTCGGTAACGTGGTAGAGTGAGGGGAGCGTTTTGGCCAACAGGGTTTCGTAGTCCTTGCGGTAGATGCCGCTGCCGTAGTAGTAGTAGGCAAACAGGTTGCCCGGGTCATTAAACAGCTCGAAGCCCAGGTAGCCGTCCCAAATTTCACTCAAGATAGTGCAGCTGATCTGTCGGTTCCGGAAGCGGTAGATTTGGATGTCGGCCTCGTCCTCAAAGTATTCTGAGTAGAGTTCGTTGTCGATCACCCACCCCAGGTACATGCCGATGTGCACGTACGCCTGCTCGATGGGAAGGTCGGCCGGAAAGTTGCCCAAAAAATGAGACTTGGCATTGTCATAAATGCTCTTTTCCTTCGTGGTATTTCCTTGGTACATAGGGCTTTTGCACGTAAACATAACGGTATTGCCGGGGGATTCAATGGTAGACTAAGCCAATACCTTACACCATCGCCTGTTTGTTACCGGGTATGTATCCGCTTAAAGAAAACAACCATAAGAAATCTTTAAATAATTATGAAATTAGCATTATCTGACTACGTTCGTACTATTCCCGACTTCCCAAAGGAGGGGATTCAGTTCAAGGATATCACGCCGTTGTTACAGCATCCGGGGGCGGTTAAGCAGGCTGCCGACGCGCTGGCGGCTCTGGCCCGAGCGGCGGGGGTGCACAAGGTGGTTGCCGTTGAGGCGCGCGGATTTTGGCTCGGTCCATTAATTGCCGACCGGCTGTCGGTAGGGTGGGTGCCGGTGCGCAAGGCGGGGAAGCTACCCGCCCCCACCCACGCGGTGTCGTACGACCTGGAGTACGGCACCGACCAACTATTTATGCACCGCGACGCGATTGCCCCCGGCGAGGCGGTGCTGGTGCACGACGATCTGCTGGCTACCGGAGGCACCGCCCGGGCCGCCTGCCAGCTGGTAGAGGCGGGCGGGGGCCGGGTGGTGCAAGTTTCTTTTTTGGTAGAACTGGCGTTCTTATCGGGGCGTAATCGACTAAAACCCTATTCCGTACGTTCTTTGCTTAGCTACGATAAGTAATTATCAATTGTAAATCAGCTTCCTTAAGAAGCGGCTATTTTCAGAAATGTGCTTGCAATAGTGGCGTAAGTACGTTGAATATGTTATATTAAGTTGTTTATAAAATAGCAGAAGTAACGTGCGTGAGCGATTTGCTTTCGTCACAGTCTGCCCGGTAGGAAGCGTGCTCAACGACTATCCAAACCAAAACCGGTTTCTACAACATCCGGGAGTGAACTAATATACCCACTCCTTTTCTTATACAATTACAGTACTCTTCCCCCGGCACCGAAGTCGTTGGTGCTTCCTTCTGCTTATTCCTATTGATTATTCACCTCGTTTAACTACGAAGATATGAGCGTACTCGATAAGATTAAAACGAATTACAGTGCGGCGTCCAGTGAAATGAGCCTGGCCGAATACCTCAAGGCGTGTAAGAAAGACGCCCTGATGTACGCCAAACCTGCCGAGCGAATCCTGCAGGCGATCGGCGACCCCGAAACGGTGGATACCCGCCACGATCCCAAACTAAGCCGAATCTTTGCTAATAAGGTCATCCGGCTCTACCCCGCCTTTCGGGAGTTCTACGGCATGGAAGAAACCATCGAGCAGATCGTTTCCTTCTTTCGCTACTCGGCCCAGGGACTGGAAGAGAAGAAACAGATTCTGTACCTGATGGGCCCGGTGGGCGGGGGCAAGAGCTCGCTGGCCGAAAAGGTAAAGCAACTCATTCAGGTAAACCCCATCTACGTGCTCAAGGCGGGCGACGAGCTTAGTCCGGTGTACGAGAGTCCGCTGGGCCTGTTTGCCGACTACCGAGACGAGCTGGAGCAGGAGTACGGCATTCCGTCGCGCTACATTCCGGCCTGCATGAGTCCGTGGGCCAGCAAACGGCTGCGGCAGTACGACGGCGACGTGAACCACTTCTCGGTGGTGAAGCTCTACCCTTCGGTGCAGAACCAGATCGCAATCTCCAAAACCGAGCCCGGTGACGAGAATAATCAGGACATTTCAACGCTGGTGGGCAAGGTAGACATCCGCCGCCTGGCCGAGTACCAGCAGAGCGATCCGGACGCCTACAGCTACTCGGGCGGGCTGTGCCTGGCCAACCAGGGGGTAATGGAGTTTGTGGAGATGTTCAAAGCCCCTATCAAAGTACTCAATCCCCTGCTCACCGCCACCCAGGAGAATAACTACAAGGGCACCGAGCCCATTGGCGCCATCCCCTTCGACGGTATCATCCTGGCGCACTCCAACGAGTCGGAGTGGGCCAAGTTTGCCAACGACAAGAAGAACGAAGCGTTTTTAGACCGAATCTACAAGGTGCAAGTACCTTACTGCCTGCGGGTGGATGAGGAGATCAATATCTACAAGAAGCTGATTCGGGAGAGCTCGCTGGATATGGCCCCGTGCGCCCCCATGACGCTGCAACTGCTGGCCCAGTTTTCGGTGATGACGCGGCTACGCCCGCCCGAGAACTCGAGTCTGTTCTCTAAAATGCGGGTCTACAACGGCGAAACGCTCAAGGAGACCGACCCCAACGCCAAGTCCATTCAGGAGTACCGCGACGACGCGGGCATCAACGAGGGCATGACGGGCCTGTCCACCCGCTTCGCGTTCAAGATACTGTCTAAGGTATTCAACTTCGATAACGAGGAACTGGCCGCCAATCCGGTGCACCTGCTCTACGTGCTGGAGCAGGAGGTGGTGAAGCTGGAAGCCGACCCCGAAACCGAGGAGCGCTACCTCAACATTGTGAAGTCGATTCTGGCCAACCGCTACGCGGAGTTCATCGCCGACGAAATTCAGAAGGCCTACATCGAGTCGTACAGCACCTACGGACAGAACATCTTCGAGAAGTACATCATCTACTCTGACTACTGGATTCAGAACAACGACTACCGCGATCCCGACTCGGGCGAGGTGCTCGACCGCAGCGTGCTGAATGACGAGCTGGAGAAGATCGAGAAACCCGCGGGCATCGCCAATCCGAAGGACTTCCGCTCGGAGGTGACCAACTTTACGCTGCGTTACAAAGCCAACAACGGCGGCAAGAGTCCGCGCTGGGACTCGTACGAGAAGATCAAAACCGTGATCGAGAAGAAGATCTTCACCAACACCGAAGACCTGCTGCCCGTCATCTCGTTCAATGCCAAAACCAACGAAGAGGACGAAGGCAAACACCGCGATTTCACCAAGCGCATGATGGACCGGGGCTACACCTACAAGCAAATCCGCATCCTGGTCGACTGGTTTATGCGCGTGCGTAAGACGATGGGGTAACCAATTATCGTAAGGACGCGATTAATCGCGTCCCCACCGTCATTGCCACCAACTACCACCACCATGAGCAACATCATTGACCGTCGGAAAAATACCAAGGGCAAGTCGATCAACAACCGGCAGAAGTTCCTGCGCCGCGTCGAGGACCAGATTCGGCGGGCCATTCCGGATATTATCAGTCAGGAGCGCATTAAAGACGCTAGCGGCGGCGGTAAGGTGAAGGTGCCGGTGCGCGGGGTGAAGGAGCCCAGCTTTCGGCACGACCCCCGCTCGGGCAAGAAGCACTACGTGCGGCCGGGCAACGACAAGTTTAACGAAGGCGATCAGGTGGCCAAGCCCGACGAAGAGGGGGGCGGCTCCGGGCAGGGCCGCGGCTCCAACAGTCCGGGCACCTCCGAAGACGAGTTCACGGTGGTGCTTACCCGGGAGGAGTTCTTAAAATATTTTTTCGAGGACCTCGAGCTGCCCAACTTGCTCAAGAAGTACATGGAAAGCACGGTGAGCTACCGACTGCGGCGGGCGGGCTACACCAACCACAGCGTGCCCGCCCGGCTCAACATCACCACCAGCTACCGGCAGTCGCTGGCGCGCCAGATATCGGTGCGCGGCTTCTACGACAAGCAACTCAAAGCCCTGCGCGCGTCGCTGGAGAACACCGAAGGAGCGAAGCGGGAGGCGTTGCTTGCTGAGATCGAGCGCTACGAAAAGCTGCAACGAAGCATCCCCTTCTTCGACGATATCGACCTGCGTTATAACAACTTCGAGCGCGTACCGGAGCCCATCACCTCGGCGGTGATGTTCTGCGTGATGGACGTGTCGGCCTCAATGGGCTTTCACGAGAAAGACATTGCGAAGCGCTTCTTTACCCTGCTTTACATTTTCCTAACCAAGCAGTACCAGAACGTGGAGCTGGTGTTTATTCGGCACCATACCGAAGCCAAGGAGGTGGGCGAGGAAGAGTTCTTTAACTCCCGCGAGAGCGGGGGCACCGTGGTGGCTCCCTCCCTGAAGCTGATGAAAAAAATTATGGACGACCGTTACCCCAGCAGCGCCTGGAACATCTACTGCTGCCAGGCGTCGGACGGGGACGTGTGGTCGAACGGCGACGCGGTGGAGTGCTGCCAGCTGCTGCGTGAGGAGGTGCTACCCAACGTGCAGTACATGGCCTACATCGAAATTAAGAACCGGGGGCTGGAGGGCTACCTGTGGCACGCCTACAAGCGCCTGCGCAGCAACGACAACTTCGCCATGCGCAACATCAACGACGTAAGCCAAATCTGGCCGGTGTTCAAAGCGTTGTTTAAAAAGAAGGATTTGGTGGAGCAGGGGAAGTGAGGAGGTGGGGTGTTTGTTAGGGTGATTTTTGGTAGATGGTGATAGGTTGGTTCGATTGCTCTATTGTTAGGCGTAATTAAACTTAGATGAAAGCAGAATCTATACTCATTTTAATTTTTATTGTATTCGCAATCATCATTTTGGTTGGCTTCTATATAATGGGAAAAGCAGCCTTGTCGGTCTTTCCAGATATTAAGACTGTCAACGTCAAGTACAGAGATTTAGCAGCTTCAGGATACTCAACTACATCCCTCGTTACTAAAATGGGCGGTGCTAGAAACGTACTGGATATCGTTGTCACTGACACTGAACTGTGGTTAAAAAGTATGGTATTATTTGCAGGTATTGGACAGCAATACGATTTGTTGCATAAAATACCTCTCAATAAGATTGTCAAAGTGGAGAAGATAGGGAGAAAAGTTCAGATTGACTTCCAAACCAAGGCAGAAGAAGATAAACAGGTAGTTCTTATCACGAAAAAACCGGATGCTTTGATTCAAAACCTAAAAAGATGAAACAGACGCCTAACAAAAGATAGCCTCAACCAGACGGAAATGAGATCATGAAAGCTCGTTGCACCAGCGGTAGGAAACTATAACTTGGAAGAAAAATGCTAACAAGGCCTGGTATAACATCTAGCCAGGCCGTTTAAAGCAGATGATAACAATCGAACAATAGAGCCATCGAACCTTACTATAATTCAGCAACGAACATTACCCTTAAAAACCAGTGATAAATTAATGCACGACAAGGAGAAAATACGAAAAATGTTTAGTGCCCCCAACTGGGACTTTGAGACCATTCGGGTGGCTGATGAACTTACGAGCCGGGTGGGGCAGGAGCACTTTCGTCTCGATACCTACCCCAATCAAATAGAAATAGTTACCTCCGAGCAGATGCTGGACGCCTACGCGCTGATCGGTCTGCCCACTTCGTATCCGCACTGGAAGTTCGGAAAAGACTTCGTGCTTAACCAGGGCAACTACCGCCAGGGCCGGATGGGCTTGTCCTACGAGATGGTGATCAACTCCGACCCCTGCATCAGCTACAACATGGAGAACAACTCCACCTGCATGATGCTGCTGGTGATCGCGCACGCCTGCCAGGGCCACAACGCCTTCTTCAAAAACAACTACATGTTTAAAGACTGGACGTCGGCCGACTCGATCATCGACTACATGGTGTTTGCCCGCGATTTTATCCTGAAGTGCGAAGAGGAGTTTGGAGAAGAGGAGGTAGAAGCGACCCTGGACGCCTGCCACGCCCTGATGAACCACGGCGTAGACCGTTACAAGAAACCGCCCAAGCTATCGAGCAAAAAGGAGCAAGAACGCCTGAAGCGCCTGGCCAAGGTGAAGACCGAAAACTACAACGAAATCTTGCGCACCCTGCCGCAGTCGGTCAGGGACAACGCTAAGTTTAAAAACAAGCAAGAGCGGTTTCCGAAGGAGCCCGAGGAGAACATTCTGTACTTCATCGAGAAAAACGCCCCCAAGTTACCCATCTGGAAGCGAGAGATTATCCGTATCGTGCGTAAGGTGGCGCAGTACTACTACCCGCAAACCATGACCAAGGTGATGAACGAAGGCTTCGCCACCTTTATGCACTACCACATCATCAACCAGATGTTTGAGGAGGGCTACCTGAGCGACGGCTTTATGCTGGAGTTTATCAAGAGCCACAGCGGGGTGATCTACCAGCCTGCTTACTCTAGCAAGCACTTTTCGGGACTTAACCCCTACACCCTGGGGTTCAACATCTTTATGGATATCAAGCGCATCTGCGAGGCGCCAACCGAAGAAGACCGGCGGTGGTTTCCGAACTTGGTAGGCCGCCCCTGGCTAGACGAGGTGCTGTACGCCATGGAGAACTTCCGCGACGACAGCTTTATCGCCCAGTACCTGTCGCCCCAGGTAATTCGGGACATGCGCCTCTTCAGCGTCTACGACGATGACGAAGAAGACTACTTTGAGATCGACTCCATCCATAACGAACGGGGCTACCGACGGCTACGGCAGCTGCTGAGTGCCCAGTACGACCGCGCGACGCGGGTGCCCGACATCCAGGTAGAACAGGTAGACACCCACCAGACCAGCAAGCTTACCCTCATCCATAAAATCCAGAACGAGCGACTACTCGAGGAAGGCGAAGCCCAGGAAACCCTGCGTTACGTGCAGCAGCTGTGGGAATTTCCGGTAGAGCTCCACTCGCGCAACCGGGCGGGCATCGATGAAGACTTCTACGACTGCTGAACCGGCTCCGGCGCACCAACGTAGGACTGATGCTCTTTGAGGAACTCAACCATGGGATTGGTGTAATGGGTCGGCAGCGTCGCGTCGAAGGCAACGCGCTCGAGGTTGGTGAAGAACTGCCGCTGCCCGGCAGAGGGATACTTCTTAAAAGACTTGGACACCAAGCGGAGCAGTGACTCCAGGCTTTCCTGCTGCAGGCGCATATCGAGCAGAATCTGGCACACCCGTTGCGAGAACGGGTCGTTGGGGTCACGCTGGCCCTTCACCAGCACCAGGCTGATCTCCCAGGTAGAGTACTCACGCTTGAATCGGCTCATTGAAACAGGGCTACGGGTTTACCTAGTTGTTGCTCGTAGGCTTGCTGGATAGCCACTACGTTATCGTAGCCCGACAAGCCCCCGCACAGAATGCAGACCATACCCCCGCTGCCGGGGGCGGTGATCCGAGCGCCGTAAAGTCCTTTGCGTGGACCAGCAGCTTTCACCCGCGCCACAATATCGTCGGCCCCCGGGTATCCGATGCCGCAGTCGGTGTAGCTTTGGTGAGATTGGTACATCAGTTCGCCCATCAGGGTTAAGCGGTTGGCGTAGTTCTGGAACTCCGGACTGTAGTTCTTAACAACCTGAACGAAGAGTTGCGCCCGGAAGTTCTCGTACACCGCCAGCCGCGCTGCCTTGCGAACCGGATATTCTTCATCGCGGTCGATAAAAGAGACAACATCGATGCTCGTCCGAAACTTCTCCACGAAGTCTTGTCCGGTAAGTCCTTCCGGAAGCAAGGAGAGGTACTTATCCTCAAACTCTGATGGAGGAATATTGCCCAGGTATCCGCCGTAGGGCAGGGCCGACCAGTCGCCGGTCTCTTTGGCTACCTCCAGGTCGCGGACGGTAGCGCCGTCGGCCAGGGCCACGATGCTGTATCCCATAAACATGGCTACCCGCAATCGAGCGGGAGCGGGGTCGTCAAGCCTAACCGCACCGCCGGTGCCCAGCCCCACGAACGACAGTGTGTCGGGTAGGGGAATCGGATGAAACACCTCGGCCGGTTGGCACCGCAGGGGAGTGAGTTGCTGCAGGTCGCCCAGGGATGCAACCAGGTGGCGGCTCGGCCCGGTGCTGAAGCCCCCCACCCAGTTTTCGGCGTGGTGGGCAGCCAGGGGTAACTCGTACGGAGCTACCGTTAGGTTGAGACTGTTGCTTACCGCCTTGAGCAGGGCCATCTCTAGCGCCGCAAAGGCGCCCACGCCCGCTTCCCAAGGAAGGTCGCTAACCAGCACTACGGCAAGCCCTTCAAACTTAAGTTTCCGCTCGGCAAACAGCACCACCAGACACCCCAGCAGCACCATAACCAGAGGGTCGGGGTGTACGTTACGAACCTGCTGCCGGATGTAGTCGTACTGGACGGTGGGAAAGGAGCCGATCAGTTCGGGGTAACTACAGACAATGTCGTGGGTAGCCGTGCCCTGGTGCACTATTTTTAGGGTGACGCTCTGGTCATCTCGGTTGGCAACGTAGGCGGTGGCCACCGGCGCTAGAGCCCTCTGGAGCAACAGGCTACCCGCCACGTCGGTGATGCCCCCCATCACGTCCAGACGTCCCGACGCGGTGGCTTGGGTTACCTTCTGCTGGTAAGTGGCGAAAAAATCCTTGAGGATACCGGCTATACGGGCCATGGTGGTCGGTTGGTGCCTACCGCAACCCGAGGACGATGCTTGGGTAACGTGGTTGGCAAACATATAAAAATAAGTAGGCATGGTGAAGGATAATCCCATAAATTGCCGCCCGTAAGAATTATTATATTCCTTGCTTTTTGTCCATGCAATTGACTGCTATCCGCGCCCTTATTTTCGATTTGGGGGGCGTTGTTATTAATATTGATCCGCCCCGGACGTTTGCAGCGCTACAGCGGCTCGCTGCTCCTACGGTTTCAGTTACCGACGCTTTTTTAGAGCACCACGCGGTGTTTCTGGACTACGAAAAAGGACTCATCGATGACGCAGCCTTTCGGCAGGGCATTCGGGACCTTATCCAGCGCCCCGGCCTGAGTAATGCGGTGATCGACGAAGCCTGGTGCAGCATGCTGCTGGATATTCCCCCCGAGCGACTGGAACTGCTGAAGCGGTTAAAAGCCCAGTACCGAACCTTTGTGCTGAGCAATACCAACCAAATTCACGTCGATGCCTTTAACCGCATTGTTGCCTCTGTAGGTGGACAATCATCGCTGGACCCTTACTTCGAGAAAGTCTACTTCTCGCACAACCTGAAGATGCGCAAGCCTGAGGCCCAAATTTACCAGCACGTGCTGCGCGAGCAGGGACTGGAGCCCGCCGAGACGCTGTTTCTCGACGACCGGGAAGACAACCTGGCGGCCGCCCGCGCCGAGGGCCTCCGCACGCAGTTGGTTACCCCGACACGCGGAATCTTAGAATTGTTTGCTACATGAGTCCTACCCGGCAACGCCTCATCCAACTAGTGCTCTTGCTGGTTACGCTGGCCACCACCACCCTGGCAGGAGCCGAGTGGCAATTTAATCGCTACGTGGGGTCGGTGGAGCGTCCGCTCATGCTCGAGCACTTCTGGGGGGGGCTGTGGTTCTCGCTGCCCTTCCTGGGCATCCTTACCGTGCACGAGTTCGGGCATTACCTCACCGCCCGGCGGCACCGGGTGCGCGTTACGCTGCCCTACTACATTCCGTTGTGGCTGGGCTTCATCGGGCTGCCCTCGATTGGCACGATGGGAGCCTTTATCCGCATCAAGGAGGCGATTCGGACCCGGCAGCAGTACTTCGATATTGGCATTGCCGGACCGTTAGCGGGCTTCGTGGTGGCGCTGGGCGTGCTGTTCTACGGCTTCACGCATTTGCCCCCGCCCGAGTATATTTTTGAGGTTCATCCCGAGTACGAACAGTACGGCCTGGACTACGCCCGGCACGTGTACGACCAGCCGCTGAGTCTGCGGGTGAATCCTCCGTTGCTGTTTGAGTGGTTTGCCACCTACGTGGCCCCCGCCGAGCGGTTGCCCAATGCCTACGAGATCATTCACTATCCGTGGCTACTGGCGGGCTTTCTGGCGCTGTTCTTCACCGCCCTCAACCTGATTCCCATCGGACAGCTCGACGGGGGGCACATTTTGTACGGACTCATTGGTTACGAGAACCACCGGCGGGTGTCAGCAGTGTTGTTTATCGCTTTTGTGGGCTACGCCGGACTGGGCGTAATTACTCCCGACATGGGCACCAACGAGCTGTTGTGGGGCATCGGGTTGTACCTGGGATTCTTGTATCTCACCTTTTCGCGCCTCACGCCCGTTCCGCTGACCAACCTGCTGGTGGCGGTAAGCGTGTTTAGCTTGCAGTTTGCCCTCACGGTGATTATTCCAGGCGTAGAGGGCTTTCAGGAGTGGCTGTTCTTCGGGTTTCTGATCGGGCGGGTGCTGGGAGTGTACCATCCGGCGGCCCCGATGGAAGCACCCTTGGGAACTACCCGGAAGGTGCTGGGCTGGCTGGCACTGGTGATCTTCGTGCTCTGCGCTAGTCCGGCGCCCTTTGTGATTGAGTAAGCGAAGATTGTTCTAGTTAAAAATTTAGTTGTATTATGGCAGCTACTTTTTCAGTCTTAGAAATTTTTACCTCCTTATTGGAAAAACATCCGTATACTAAAGCAGCACTAATTGACTCGCTTTATGCAATCATCAAAGAAGCAGGGCACTAGCCCGCAAAAGGTAAGCAAGCAGACTACCAATAGAAAGACCTCGACTCCTTCCAGGAAGAGGCTAAAGGGTATGCTTACTTTCGACGAAATTACTACCGAAGAGATATCTCGGACCGCTCGTCATGGTATCTCGGGAGAGGTGATTCAGTATATGGTTGATAAGAAGCTGGCTACGATCAAACACGTAGCCCACGTGCTTGGGGTGAATGAACGTACCGTTCGCACCTACCAACGGGAAGCCAGTAACTTATCACCGCAGCAGTCTGAGCAGTTACTTAAATACAATCGTTTGCTCCGCCGCGGTAAAGAAGTGTTTGGATCAGATGAAGCTTTCAACCGATGGCTGCGTAAACCCGCCTACGGATTGGATAACGACGTTCCCCTAGAGTGTCTAGTTACCTCGGAAGGAATTAACTTAGTGAGCGACGAGGTAGAGCGAATCGCCAACGGTGAGTTCGCCTAGGCGAATTATCTACATGGAAATTTATCGCATCGTTAAAGAGCAATACGCTGATACGCTCTTTGCTTCGGGTCGGGCCAACCGTTGGAACAACAAGGGAGAAAAAGTAATCTACACAGCCGCCTCTCGCTCGTTAGCCTGTTTGGAGAACGTAGTTCATTCCAGTGGAGAATCACTGTTAGATCGTTTTACCATCATGGTCATTCACGTTCCGGACGAACTGGATTTGGAAACTATCGTCCGGCGTCAGCTTACGGACGATTGGTTTGCCCGGGCCCGCCACCCGGCGTGCCAACTGCTGGGCAGCCAGTGGTATGCATCCCAACGTTCGCCGGTGCTGAAGGTGCCGTCGGCTATTATTCATCAGGAACACAACTTTGTACTCAACGCTGTGCACCGCGCCTACGGTGAGATCAAAATCATTGACCGACGCCCTTTTGCTTTTGACCCGCGGATAAAAGAAGACCAGTTTGAGTAGTTGTGAGACGAATAAGTCTTTGAGTTAGGGTGCTGCCCTTCATGAAAATAAACGACGCGCTACTTATCATGGAGATAAAAATCCTCCCGCAGCAGATTTTGCTGCCATCGCCAGGCCGAGCGCATCATATCTTCCAGCGAGCGCTCGGCGCGCCAGCCTAGGGCCTGGTTGGCCAGGGTGGTATCGGCGTAAATCTGCTCGATGTCGCCCACGCGGCGGGGAGCAATCTCGTAGTTTAGTTTTACTTCGTTAACCCGCTCAAAGGTGTTGATCACCTCCAGGACCGATTGACCCGCGCCGGTGCCCACGTTAAAGCATTCGTAGCGCGCTTCGTTTTTTCCGTCCAGCAAGCGCCGCAGGGCCGCCAGGTGCGCCTCGGCCAGGTCCACCACGTGGATGTAGTCGCGCACGCAGGAGCCGTCGGCGGTATCATAGTCGTCGCCGAACACCCGTAGTTTTTCTCGGATGCCCGCGGCGGTTTGGGTGATAAAGGGCACCAGGTTGGCTGGAGTGCCCAGGGGCAACTCACCCAGCAGTCCCGAAGCGTGCGCCCCCACCGGATTGAAGTAACGCAGGCTAATGGCCTGGAGCGACTCTTCGGCGGCAACCGTGTCGCGGATGATCTCTTCGGCAATCTGCTTGGTGTTGCCGTAGGGCGACTCGGCGGGCTTCACCGGCGTAGCCTCGGTGACGGGCAGCTGGTCGGGCTGCCCGTAGACCGTGCAGGAGGAAGAAAAAATTAGGTTAGAAACGCCGTGCTCCTTCATCTGCCCCAGCAGGTTGATAAGCGAGTACAAATTGTTGCGGTAGTACTTCAGCGGATCCGCCACCGACTCGCCCACCGCCTTGGAAGCGGCAAAGTGAATAACCGCGCCAATATTAGAATGCTGCTGAAAGAATTCGTGCAGAGCTGCCGCATCGCACAGATCAAAAGAAGCAAGTTCTGGCCGGGTGCCGGTGATCTGCTCAATGCCGCCGAGCATTTCGGAGCGGGAGTTAGACAGGTCGTCGATGATTACCACCGAGTAGCCCGCCTCAATAAGGGCGACCACGGTGTGCGAACCGATGTACCCGGCCCCGCCGGTAACAAGAATGGTAGTTGACTGCATGGTCGTAAAGGATTTGCTCCGGTTTGCCGGACGATTAAGCGGGCAAGGTAGCTCCATTTGGGGCGACGATCAATAGCAAACCATCGTGGTACAAAGACAAATTTCTGACGGTGTAAATTTTATTTAGATTTATTCCAATTAAGCTTGATATCCCTACTGGGCCTCCCTATCTTTGCGCAACAACCAACCGATCACCTGCTGCTATGTCACGTCTTTACCTACCAATGGCTCTCCTACTGTTCACCGCCTGCGTCACGGACGACGAACCGGATGGTCCGGAACTGACGGTACCTGACACCTATTCTTTTGAGCGCGATGGGCAAAGCACGGTATCGTTTACGGGACAAACCACGCGCTTGCGCATGGCGACCGAACTGATGAGTGCCATGATGGACTTTGATGCTACCACTACCGATCTGCTGCTGGCCCGTTACCGCAACGAAGCACCCGACGGCAGTGATATTGATCCTTTTTCGGCAGCAGACCTAAACCAAGCCGAGCAAAGCGTGCGTAGCAAGGTGGCGGCCTCACAGGATTACTTTTCGGCCAACACCGCCGAGGCAGCCGAAATTAAGCTTCAGTTCGAGGACTGGATGACCCGGCAGGTGAACGAAGTATTTCCCAACGAAGAAGTGATCGCCGCACCCGGGGTGGCCGGGCAGATTGCCGATGGCAGCTCCGTGCGCTACGTCAATGCGCAGGGACTGGAGTACGATCAACTCGTTACCAAAGGGCTGATCGGTGCGATGGTACTGGACCAGGTGCTCAACAACTATCTGAGTCCCGCGGTGCTCGACCAGGGCGACCGCCGGGCCGAGAACACGGCAAAAACTTTAGAAGACGGCGAAGCCTATACCTACATGGAGCACCGCTGGGACGAAGCCTACGGCTACGTGTACGGCACCGCCCCCAACCTGGCCGATCCGAATACCAACTTAGGTGAGAACGATGCTTTTCTGTTTAAGTATATTGGGCGGGTAGAGGGCGACGAGAGCTTCGTGGGGATTGCCGATGCCATCTATCAGTCATTTTTGCGGGGTCGGACGGCCATTGTTGAGAACGAATACGCCCTGCGCGACGAAGAGATCGCTACCCTGCAGGGGCAGTTGTCCGCCCTCATTGGGATTCGGGCGGTGTACTACCTGCAGCAGGCCAAGAATTCAATTACTCAGGCTACTCCTGACTACGGATCGGCCTTTCACGACCTGTCCGAGGGCTACGGCTTTATATATAGTCTGCGCTTCACCCGGCAGCCCGGCACGACGCTTCCTTACTTCGGTCGGCCGGAGGTAGACGGTTTCCTTACCGACTTGATGAGCGATGGCGAAAACGGCCTGTGGGACGTAACCGCCGAGACGCTGGATGCGCTATCCGAAGCGATAGCGGCCCCCTTTGATTTCACCGTAGCCCAAGCCGCCAACAACGAACTATAAGTATGAAAAGATTTTTCTTCGCCGCACTCATCGCGTTAACCACGGCAGCCTGCGTTCCCGGTGATGAGCCGGACCTAACCACTGAAAATAACACTCCCGACCGGGCAGCCCTGCTCACGCACTGGGCCGACAACCTGATTCTTCCAGCCTACCGATCGTACGGACAAACCCTGGAGTCGATGCTAAGCGCTACCGAGCGGTTTAGCCAGGCCCCCGACGAGGCTTCGCTGGCCGAACTGCGCACCACTTGGCGCGAGGCGTACCGCGCGTGGCAATGGGTGAGTATGTACGAGATCGGTCCGGCCGAAGCCGCCACGTTGCGTAACTTCACCAATATTTACCCCACCGATCCGGAAGCCATCGAAGAAAACGTAGCCGCAAAAAACTATACCTTCAACCTGCCCTCTAAGTACGACGAACAGGGTTTTCCGGCCCTGGATTATCTCTTGTACGGACTCGCGTCAACCGACGACGAACTGTTGTCCCGGTACACCGACGCCGAATGGGGAGATGCTTACCGGGGCTACCTGCAAGCGGTGGTGAACCGCCTGAACGAATTGACCGCGCCCGTGATTGCCGAGTGGGAGGGTGCTTACCGCGATAGTTTCGTAGGCAACACCAGCATATCAGCCACCGGGGCGTTAAACACGCTGGTGAACGACTATCTGTTTTTCTACGAAAAGGCCCTGCGAGCGGGCAAGGTGGGCATTCCGGCCGGAGTGTTTTCCGGAGCGCCCCTGCCGCACACCGTAGAGGGCCGATACGCCGGTGACATTTCTCGGGCGTTGCTGCTGGAGTCCATCGATGCGGTGCAATACTTCTTCAACGGACGGGCCATCGGCAGCGAATCGTCGGCGCTGGGATTGGCGGCCTACCTTGATCAGGTGGAGGTCGATCGTGAGGCGGAGCCGCTCAGTGCGCAGATCAACGCCCAGTTTGATAAAGCACGGGCGGCCGCGCAGCAACTCCAGCCCAACCTGGCGCAGCAGATTACGGATGACAACCCGGCGATGCTGGCAACCTACGATGCTTTGCAAAAAAATGTGGTGCTGATGAAGGTGGACATGTTCCAGGCCCTTAACGTGCAGGTCGATTTTGTGGATGCCGACGGCGACTAACAAGGCTTAGAACCCAAACTCGATGGACGCCGAAGGAACACAGAAGGCACGTTTCACCCGCCAAAGCATTTCATCATTCCTTGTTCCGTATTCGTCATTCGATATTCTTTTCACCAAGGTACTTCGTAACCCCCCGCCTACCGCTGAGCAGTCGGCCGCTTCCCCGACTTCCCACTTAGCACTTCCTTACTTCCAGCGAACCACCGACGCGGCCCCGCTGGCCGTCTTCCGCATGCTTTTCGGCGCCCTGATGTTCGTTAGCATGCTGCGCTTTTGGGCCAACGGTTGGATCGAGAAGTTTTACATTGAACCCCAGTTTTTCTTTCCTTACGCGGGCCTGGAGTTTGTCCAACCGCTGGGGCAATTCACTTACCTGATCTTCGCACTGTGCGCTACTGCGGCGCTGTTCGTTGCCCTGGGTTACTACTATCGTCTGGCCATTGTGCTGTTCTTTCTCAGCTTCACCTACATCGAGCTGATGGACAAAACCACTTACCTCAACCACTACTACTTCGTGAGTGTGCTGAGCCTGATGCTGATCTTCTTACCCGCCCACGCCTGCTTCTCTCTGGACGCCCGACGCCGTCCGCACCGAGCTTCATCGCGCGTGCCCCGCTGGACCATCGACGCCCTCAAAGTGCTGCTGGGCATCGTCTACTGCTACGCTGGGTTGGCCAAAATCAATTCCGACTGGCTGCTGCACGCGATGCCGCTCAAGATTTGGCTGTCCAAGCATTATGAGTTGCCGCTGCTGGGTGATCTGCTGCAACAGGCGTGGGCACCCTACGCCTTTAGCTGGGGCGGGATGCTCTACGATTTGAGTATTCCGTTTCTGTTGCTCTACCGGCCCACCCGAACGCTGGCCCTGGGGTTAGTGGTCATCTTCCACGCACTCACCGCGCTGCTGTTTCCCATCGGCATGTTCCCCTACCTGATGATCGCCAGCTCGCTGATCTTTTTAGATGCCTCGGTGCACCGCCGCCTGCTTAGGGTGGGAAGCAGACTACTGGGGTTCCGGCAAACCGCAAGCACTAACGATAACCGGTCGGTTCGGGATAGCCAGCTTGCCCGTTGGGTGGTGGGAGGACTGCTGCTGCTGCAACTGCTGCTGCCGTGGCGCTACTGGGCTTATCCCGGCGAGCTGTTCTGGACCGAAGAGGGCTACCGCTTTTCGTGGCGGGTGATGCTGATGGAAAAAGCCGGTTACGCTCACTTCCGGGTGGTAGATGCCGCCACGGGTAAGCATTTTTACGTCAACAACTCCGACTTTCTGACGCCGCTGCAGGAAAAGCAAATGGCGACGCAGCCCGACTTTATCCTGCAGTACGCCCACTACTTAGCCCACCACTTTCAGCAGCAGGGACACGCCAACGTACAGGTGTTTGTGGATAGCTACGTAGCCCTAAACGGGCGAGCCAGTCGTCGCTACGCTGACCCGTCGGTTGATCTTACTAAAATTGATGAGTCGTTTCACCGCCAAACCTGGCTAGTGCCGTTTGATGATACCATTGGGGGACTGTAGAAGAGGGTTGCTATTAGCAATTGGGATGCTCCTGAGCGGGTCTTCCCTGCTAGCGCAGTATCAGATGAGCGGTACGGTGGTAGACGCTGAGAATCAACAGCCCATTGCCGGGGCCGAAGTATACAACAAAACTACCGGCGAACTCGCCGTCACCAATAACCGCGGCGCCTACCGAGCCTCACTACCCGAGGGCTCGTACGAACTGATTATCTTTTCGTACCAGTACCAAACCCAGGAGAAGCAGATCACGATCACCCGCGATACCATCGTGACGGTTGCCCTGAAGCCGCTGAGTCAGGAACTATCGGAGGTGACCATTCAGCAGCAGCGGGCGGCGCTGTACAGTCTGCGGCGCCTCCGGCCGGTGGAGGGTACCGCTATCTACGCTGGAAAAAAGACCGAGGTGGTAGTGCTAGACCAGGTGGTGGGCAACCTAGCTGCTAATAACGCGCGGCAGGTGTACGCCCAGGTGACCGGGCTCAATATCTACGACAACAACGACGGTGGCTTGCAACTCAGCATTGGGGGGCGGGGGCTGGACCCCAACCGCACGGCCAACTTCAACACCCGCCAAAATGGCTACGACATCAGTGCCGACGTGCTGGGCTATCCCGAAAGCTACTACACCCCGCCCGCCGAGGCGCTGCGCGAAATCCAGGTGGTGCGGGGGGCCGCTTCTTTGCAGTACGGCACGCAGTTCGGCGGGCTGATCAACTTTCGGATGAAGCAGCCGCACCCTACCAAGAAGCTGGAGGGGATATCGCGGCAGTCGGTGGGTTCGTTTGGGTTGTTCACCAGCTTCAACAGCGTGGGCGGCACCCTGGGGCGGGCGAGCTACTACGGCTACTTCCACCACAAGCGGGGCAACGGATTTCGGCCCAATTCTGATTATTCGGCGCAGAATGCCTACCTGCATCTGGGTTACGACCTAGGCGACCGCACTTCGGTGGCGCTCGAGGTGACGTATCTGGACTATCTGGCCCAGCAGGCTGGCGGGCTCACCGACACCCAGTTTGCCCAAGACCCTACGGTTAGTCTGCGGGCCCGCAACTGGTTTAACGTAGACTGGCGACTGGCCGCCCTTAAGTTTAAGCACCGGGTGGGCAACGCCACGGATATTTCGGTGAACGTGTTCGGGCTAGATGCTGAGCGCAATGCGGTCGGCTTTCGGGGGAATCCGGTGAACCTGAACGCCAATCCAGTGAACGAAGTAGACGAAACGGATGCTGAGGGCAACTACCTCTTGCCGCGTGATTTGATTCGGGGTAACTACAACAACTGGGGAGCCGAAGCGCGCCTGCTCACCCGCTATCAGCTATTTGGCAAAGACGCCGTAGCGCTGGTAGGCAGCAAATACTACCGCGCCAACAACCGGGCGTTGCAGGGGCCGGGCACCCGGGGTGCCGATGCCAGCTTTCGACTGGCTACTGATCGGTTCCCCGACTACGCCAGCCAGTCGAGCTTTACCTTTCCGAACCGCAACCTGGCCTTCTTCGCCGAACATATTCTGTACTTGTCCGATCACTTTTCGCTCACGCCCGGTGTACGTTGGGAGCGCATCATCACCGGAAGCCAGGGCACCTACCAGCAGGTGAACTTCGACAACGCGGGCAACCCCATTGCCAACCTGATGCTGACCGACAACCGCACCCTCGACCGTTCCTTTGCATTGTTTGGGGTAGGGGCGAGCTACGAACCTACCACGCACCTGGAGGTGTACGCCAATGTATCGCAGAACTACCGTTCAGTGACCTTTAGCGACATTCGGGTGGTGAGTCCAACGTTTATTATTGATCCGGATATCTCGGACGAAACCGGTTTTACGGCTGACCTGGGGGTGCGCGGGCAGTGGGAAGGGAAGGGGTCGTACGACGTGAGTGCCTTCGGACTGCTCTATGACGACCGCATCGGTATTATTCTGGATGATCGGGCCAACCGGGTGCGCAAGAACATTGGGCAAGCCCTGATTATGGGGCTGGAAACATCGCTGGACGCCAACGTGGGCGGCTGGCTGTCACTCAACCCCGAAAAGTACCAACTGCGCTACTTTGTCAATGCTGCCTTTACGCAGTCTGAGTACCTGCGTTCGGAAGAGAACAACGTGGTGGGCAAGCAGGTAGAATTTATTCCGTTCGTAAATTTGAAGACCGGGCTGCGCGGAGGATACCGAAATCTGCTGGCCAGCGTGCAGTTTACGTACCTCTCCGAGCAGTTTACCGACGTTGAGAACTCACGGGCTCCCGAAGCGGGCAACCGCCGGGAAGGGGTGATCGGTACCATTCCCGCCTACGGGGTGATGGACCTATCCGCTTCGTACACCTACCGGCGGTGGAAATTAGAAGCAGGGGTGAACAACCTACTGGACGCGCACTACTTCACGCGGCGGGCCACCGGCTATCCGGGGCCGGGGATTATCCCCGCGGAGCCGCGCTCGTTTTATACTACTTTGCAGTTTTCGGTGGGGGTGGATTGACTCCGCGCTCTAGCTGACTCTTTGCAGCCTGACGACTAGGGCAGCCGTCGCCCGGTTTGTTAGCTGTTTTACTTTCGTTTATAATCTTAGCTAGTTGGCGCAATAAACACCCAAATTGAAATTTCGTCAGGGTTAGGGCTGAGCGCTGTTAGCGGGTGTATTTTATCTATTCCATCGGTCAAACATTGATTTTCTCCTTCTTGAATCAGATCGATTATTATGTCCTCTGAAGGTCCAGTATTCCCCGTCATGATTCCCAAACCAAAACGGGAAGATAAACTCTAAAATTATCCTGATTTTGGATTTTCGTGGCGTTTTCCCGAATTCTCTCATTAGTCATTCATCTTAGAAATTATTGATTTTAACATTCCGATAAGAAAGTCAAAACCTTCTAAGGCACAAAGTTAGATCCCAATTCTGTTTTCAGGGGTCGTTTGTAATGTTTGCTCTTTTCCACTCTATACCCGCTATCAACCTGATAACAGAGACTCGTCTCCTTTATTTGTCTTATAGCATCAGGAGACAGCCCGTCAAAACGGCGCTTCGTCTTCCGGCGGTGCTCCTAGTCCGGAACCATCCGGTCTGGAACCATCCGGTCTGGAACCATCCGATCCAGAAGTACGCTCACCCGGATTATTTGGTCGGTCGTTGGCCTTGCTAGCCAAGTTCACAATGCCGGGGTCTTTGAACGAATCGTCGGGGCCGCCTCCGGTCATGCTGGCGCTCTGTAATGAACTGCCGTAGTTGTCGCCGGGCGTTACCTCGTGCAGGTTGGCAAACTTGATAGACTTTCCAAAGTGAGCTTACCGTCTGTTGGTTACCTCTGGTTCAGGTAATCCAATTCGCTTCAGCATATCATTGGCCTTTTCCAGTTTTTCTGGAAAAAGTGGTTTATCGTTAAAAAAATCAAGCGATTTATTAATTTTGACGATCGGTTTCTTACTTAAGTCAATCTTCGTTGGCTTCATAACTATCTTCCTCTAACTAAGAACCCTCTATACTCTCCTTCTGTTCTGAACGGTTCCCATGAGCCCTGAAGTTCGCCAAAAATCTCAAAAAACCCTCTAGTGCTTTATCAAGATATTTTGAAATGCCCATTCTGTACAGCCTTGTTCTTACGTCCGTACTGCCGGTAGCATAGACCTGAGCGCTCCGATGTTGATCAGTAAATGCGTAAAGCGTGGCAATGACCGTCGCTAATACTTTTTCGCTATCGTTATTGTTGGATACAGTTGTGTCATCAATCTCACCGGTTATTAGATTCTTATCACCAAACCCCAGGTGATAAAGGTCTTTGTAATTAGTTGGAAAATACTGTACGATTTTGGTAATGCGTCCTTTTGGACCTTCACTTACGAACTCAAACGTTTTGAGTGCTTCACCGGATTGAAGTTCATATCTATCTAAGTTCATCGCGTATAGTTACAAACTGGTATTTCTTTCTATTCCACAGTAAGAGACTATGTTAGTCTAACCAAGCTGCTATTAGTCATCTAAAAAACAGCCCGTCAAAACGGCGCTTCATCTTCCGGCGGTGCTCCTAGTCTGGAACCATCCGGTCTGGAACCATCCGATCCAGAAGTACGCTCACCCGGATCATTCGGTCGGTCGTTGGCCTTGCTGGCGAAGGTTACAATGCCGGGGTCTTTGAAAGAATCATCTATGCTGGCGCTCTGCAACGAGCTGCCGTAGTTGTCGCCGGGCGTTACCTCGTGGAGGTTGGTAAACTTCGTAAACTTCCCAATGAACTTCAGCTGCACGGTATCCAGCGCACCGTTGCGGTGCTTAGAAATAATGATCTCGCCCACGCCCTGCACCGGCTGCCCGTCTTCGCTCTCGGTCAATCCGTAGTACTCGGGCCGGTATAAGAACATCACCATATCCGCGTCCTGCTCGATGCTACCACTTTCTCGAAGGTCCGACAGTTGCGGGCGCTTATCGCCGCCGCGGGTTTCTACCGCCCGGCTGAGCTGCGATAGGGCGATGACGGGTACCTCCAGCTCCTTGGCGATATTCTTCAGGGCGCGCGAGATAGAGGCAATCTCCTGCTCGCGGTTGCCGCCCCCGGTGCGCGAAGCGTCGCCAGTCATCAGCTGTAAGTAATCGATGATGATGAGTTCAATATTGTGCTGGGCCTTCAGGCGACGGCACTTCGAGCGTAGCTCGCGGATGGATAAGGCCGGGGTATCATCAATGAAGATAGGCGCTTCGGTGAGGCGGCTGGTTTTGGCGTACAACTGCTGCCACTCGTCCTCGCGCAGGCTACCCTTCTTAATCTTCTCACTTTCTAGTTCTGCTTCGGCTGAGATAAGCCGATTGACCAGTTGGATGGAAGACATCTCGAGCGAAAAGATCGCTACGCTGTGCTTAAAGTCTACCGCCGCGTTGCGCAGCGCCGAGAGCACAAAGGCAGTGTTATGCGTAACGGTCATGTCCTCCAGCAAGAACAAGTGGTTCCCGTCTATTTCAAAACCATAGTAGTCGTCTACTTTATCATATTCGACCGTGATGCCGGTTACCTGCCAGTTGGTACGGTTTGTCCAGGGTAAAGCTTTTTTACGAGGAATACGTACTGGGATTCGGCAAATGTCACCGTAGATACGAACCCGATATACCTCCGATTCGTAACCGATAGCAGTAATAACCGCTTTCTTTCTACGCAACGAAGTGCGAAGTCCCAAAGAATCACATAAGTACTTAATCTGGTGAGCCAGGCGCTGGTTCTTTTGCGTGATCTCGTACCCGTTAGATTGCTTGAGGTAATGACCATCGCTATCAATCAGCCCTGCTAAAAGTGCTAGACGTTGTGAAGTTGTGTTGTTAAGATAGTCAGTAGGAATGTGTTTGTTTCCTAATAAATTAAGTTTCCTCAATTCATTCTTAATTGAGAAGCAGGTTATCCCGCCCTGAAATCCTTTGGTGATCGCGTATTGATTACAACGATCTAAGTAGTCATAAGTACTCACAGTGGTTAAATGACCCTTCTGAGCAAGTTCCATTGCGTACTCTTGCAAGTAACTAACCACCTCCTTATCATCCGTTGTTATTCTCGGGGAGTTTCGGTCTCCGTCGCCTAGCCATAAACCCACAAAATAGGGATCAACCGGCACGGACTTTTCATCGAACTCAATGGCCACCTTATATCCTTTGTAATTTGTCTTAAACTTAGGTGCTTTGGTGAGATAGTCACGCACTGATAAGTTTAAAACATCCCCGTTGGTGTGAGGCCCCTCTGTCCTACAGTATCCACTGGGGCTTCTTTTTAAAGACAAAATGTGGCTCTCATTCACCCGATAATCCATCCCCCGGTTTTGACGAACCCAGTACATGCGCTCCCTTCCCCGGGCCAGCGATAACACCCGGCGGGGGGTGGAGTCGTCACCCATCAACTGATCGCCTACCTGAACATCTTCTACCTTTCTCAACGAGCCGTCAAACATCACTACTTTAGTGCCTTTGCCTAAACACTTTCCCATCGCGGGCCGCGCGGCAATGATTACCAGGTCCGACTTCTGCCAGCCCGAAGTAAGACGGTCCAGGTTGGTGAAGCCGGTGGGTACGCCGGTGAGACCGTCTTTATGCTGCTTTTTGGCCTCCAGTTCGGTGATGGCCTCGCGCATCATCGAGCGCATGTCGGCGTAATTCTTTCGGATGTTCACCTCCGATACGTTGAAGATATCCTGTTCCACCCGGTCGAGCAACGCAAAGGTATCGGTGGTGTCTTCGTAGGCCTCTTTCTCAATCTCCGAAGCAATGGCAATGAGGTGGCGCTTGATGGCTTTCTCGGAAACAATGCGGGCGTGGTACTCTACGTTGGCCGCCGAGTTCACCCGCTGCGTGAGCCCACTCACGTAGAACGGCCCTCCGGCAAACTCCAGGGTGCCATTCTGTCGCAACTGGTTGGTAACGGTAAGAATGTCTACCGGCTCAGAATTGTCGAACAGCTGAAGGATCGCTTCGTAAATCTTCTGGTTGGTCTCTCGGTAGAAGCTATCCACCTGAAGAATCTCAATTACCGTGGTGAGGGCATCTTTCTCGAGCATCAGGGCACCCAGCACCGCTTCTTCCAGATCGATTGCCTGCGGGGGGAGTTTGCCCAGACCGGTGTTCACGCTGGCCTTGCCCAGCACGTTGCGAATCTTGTTGCGGGTTTTGTCCCCCGGCTTGTCCGAGTACGGACGCTCCCCGAGTGGACGCTCCCCGCCGGGACGATCCTGTCCGGGACGGTCCCCGCCGGGACGCTCCCCTCCCAACTTTGGTATGCTCATGCGGTAGGTTGATTTTCTTGAAACGGTGGGCTAAAGTACGAAATATATCGCTCGGCCTTTCAAGATGAAGGGCCTAAATCAGCAACAAATTTTGGGGGCACCACCCCGCCGACCGACGTATTTTTTGAAGCGATACTTACGGATGGAGCTGCTAACTGCCAGAGCCTAAAGCTTGAACAGTGCCTCGAAGAAGCCCAGGTTACCGCCTTTTTCTTTGACCACAAACAGGGGAATGTGGTTCTCGTAGTGCAGCATTTGTTCGGACACGCTACCGAGTAGGAGCGAGGCGGCGGCGGTGCGTCCCTGCGAACCAACTACCAGCATGTCCAGGTTCTTCTCTTCGGCAAAAGCCTCCAACTCATCGTGCACTTCGTTGTCGCGCGATAGCCGGTAGCGCACATCGCAGCGGTCAAAAGCGAGTTTATGTTTCTTGAAGAATTTCTTTTCTTCTTCCCGGGCGTTGTGCTCCATAATCTGGGCAAATTCCTCGTAGCTTTTGCCCGTCTTGGAGAACCCATTGGGCACCCGGTACACGTGCAGTCCGTACACCCGCACGGGCGGCATCCGCTGGTTGCCCTCGTCGGCAATGCGCAGCGCCTGCTGCACCGCCCGAAACGACTGATCCGAAAAGTCCAGCGCCACGCCCACCTCATCCAGCCGAATGTCGGCTCCCTTGGGCACAAACAGTACCGAGCAGGAGCTCAGTTCGGCGATCTTACCCAGATGCAGGCGGGGACGAACCGACTGGTTGGGTTTGCCCAGTACGATCAGGTCGGCCTCCTTACGCTTGGCGTACTTAAGCACCGTCTCAGTAGGTTTGCCTTCCAGCACGTCTACGTGAATATCGGTCGTATCCCGGTTAGAGAAGTGCTTGTCCACCGTGGCGCGCGTCTCGTGCTTAATGGTTTCGTCGACCGGGGCCAGCGCTGCCCCGTACTCTTCGGAGAGCGTATCGGGCAAGTTGAGGCTGGCCGCTACGTGCAGAAAATAAATCGTATCGGCGTCCATTATTTCAGCCATCACCGAGGTGTAGCGCACCACTTCCTCGTCCAGGGCGGTGAGGTCTAGTGATACAACAATTCTTTTTAGTTCGTACATTACAGTTTGATTGTGAGGTGTTTATGGTTGATGTATTCTTTTAAAACTTGAGTTGATGCTAAGCAGTATTATCCGATTATACTAAGAAAAAGCCACACCTAAAAGTACAGCGGCCGAAGTCGCAGCTTATCGCGTCCGTTTATACTCCAGAACCAGAGTCTCTATTCCATTAGGCATTTGAATCTTGATGTGTTCAAAACCCCTTATCTTTGCAAAAAAAACTATGAACTATCAAGAGCGAATCCCTGCTACAGTTGGTGAGAATATCACTTTATCTGGTTCTAAATGAATTTATGTGAATGTGTTATTTTTGGGGTAAAAACTCTTATGCAACTTAGCAAAATGTTGGGGGATTTACTGCCCCTAGCTGATCCACTGCGAGTAAAACGAGTAGAAAAAGACGATGCTTTGCGAGAAATTCATATCTACCTAGAAATAGCTAAGGACTACCATCCCCCTACCGGGCAAGTGCTGCATCAGTACTATGATCGGCAATGGGAACACTTGGCTCTGTTTCAATACCGCTGTTTCATCCACTGTTGTTTGCCTGTTTACAAAGACACCGCCAGTGGTAAGACTAAAGCTCTACGGGTAGGCTTTAGTCGGGAACAGTCGCGCTTCACGCTTTTATATGAGCAACGGGTCATGGACCTGATGCGCTTGCATCACAATATCACTAAAGTAGCCGAGCAGTTGCAGCTCTACCCGCAACGCATCGCCAGTATCTATGACCACTATACCGAAGAGGCCTATCAGGCACACTGCATATCGGCCTGTAGACAAGTAGGCATTGACGAAACATCTACCCGCAAGGGCCAGCACTATATCACCGCTTTTGTGGATATGGATACCCATAAGATTCTAGCGTTAGAAGATGGCAAGGGTGCTGATACTTTGGAACGCTTCTTTGCTAACCACCCTAATCCAGCGGTGGTGCAAGACATCTCTTCTGATATGTCCCCGGCCTTTGCCAAAGGGGTGCAGCACTACTTTCCCTGGGCTAAGGTGACCTATGATAAGTGGCATGTGTTCAAACTGCTGAGCAAACATTTAGAAAAGCTCACTAAGAAGCATCCTGATAAACGAGCGTATACAATGTTGCTCCAGGAGCATTTGGTTGCTTTTTATCAGCAGTCATGCCTACAGACTGCTAAAGCGCAGTTGTGTTTCATCGCTGATCTAGCCGAAGAGGTTTTCGGCAAAAACAGCTTCTCCAAATCTGTTCGCAAGCATTATGCAGGAATTGCAGAACACATCCAATCTCAACTCACCAATGGGGTTTTAGAAGGAATTAATTCTAAGATTCAAACTATCAAACGAGTAGCTAAAGGATTTCGCTATACTGATAACTTTAAGAAAATGATCCTTTTTGTCTTTGGTCAGATCGAACCCCAATTCAACACCACATAAATTCATCTAGAACCCTTTATCTTATATTTAGATCATGGAAGAAGCAGCAGAAATTACTTTTTATAACATTTTGAAGAAGAACTTTTCTGAGGAAGATGCTAGCACACTCGTTGCGCTTCAGAAGAGAATGCAACCAGAGAATCTTGCCACAAAAGCAGATTTGGCCTCTGGCTTAACTGATGTTAAAAGCGTGCTCACTTGGCGTTTGTTTGTTTTCTGGTTAGGGCAGGTGGCTGCCGTAGTCGCCATAGTTAAGTACGCTTTATGGCAAAATTAGAAGTACAGCGGCCGCAGTTGCAGTCCGTCTAGTCGGTTATACTCCAGGGCCGGGCCGGGGCCGGAATCTTCAGTAGGTTGAGCGTTTGAATCTAAAGATGTACAAAACTCGTTATCTTCACAAAAAACCTATGAGCTATCAAAACCGAATCATCACCGATCCAAATGTGCTGAGAGGCAAAGCAGTCATTAAAGATACCCGCATCTCAGTAGAAGTAATTTTGAGCAAACTCTCCCAAGGAGCCAGTCACGCCGACTTGTTACGCTCTTACCCTCGCCTACGTCAGGAAGATATCTATGCAGTCTTGGCCTATGCATCGGCCCGAATTGCCAACGAAGAAGAGTTGTCCTTGTCCATCTCGGCTGGGTCATGATCCTGACTGATGAGAATCTGGATGGTATTATCGTGGAAGCTTTGAAGCAACATGGTATTCAAGTCTATTCAATTTTTGAGTTGAACCGGGGACTAAGCGATGAGGAAATTATCAGTTTATCACGCAATCCACCGCGCGTTATCTTGACAGAGGATAAAGACTTTGGTGAATGGGTTTTTGCTCACAACGTACGTGACATTAGCGTGATTTTGCTCCGATATGATTATATAAATATAGAAGCAATGGCTTCTATTGTGGTGAATCTTATCCAAGAACAAGGTCAGGCACTCTTCGGCAAATTTGTTGTGGTCACGCTGAACAAGATAAGAATGCGCACAATCAAATGAGGCATTTTGTCCTACCAGCCCGTATCTAAAAGTACACTGGCCGAAGTCGCAGTCCGTCCAGTCGGTTATACTCAAGAACCGGAGCCGGAATCTTCACCAGATTAAGGGCCTGGAACAAACTACGCAACAAGCGGCTGCGTGGATTGAACTGCGTGAGGTCCAGGTCTACGGATAGAATGTACTGCCGGTGCCGGTCTAGTTCGGGCATTCGGATGCCGCGCGAGAAGGCCGGATTGCTAAACTCCGACAGCATACCGTTGCCACTGTAGCCCACCGCCACGTTGAGCCAGGGGGGGAGACCCCAACTCGGTGCCACCGCATTAAGATTTAGCGATAGCCAGTAGGTGTGGCCGTTGTAATCCTGGAAGAGGCGCTCTCCGTGGCTTTCGCCCAGCACCCAGGGGCGGTACGGCGCGTAGGGCGAGGGGGCGTACGAGAACTTCATCCGCACCCGCTGCTCGTCCCAGGCCGCCTGTTGTCCGGCGAAGAGCAACGAACCGGCCGCGTTGGCCGCCATATCACCCCACGAAAAGCCGTAGCCCTCGTACAAACCATCGAACACCTCGATGGGAGTCTGCAGCACCAGTCCGAGCAAACCGCCGTACCACAGTGA
Source organism: Tunicatimonas sp. (assembly GCA_049650865.1). Classification (GTDB taxonomy): domain Bacteria; phylum Bacteroidota; class Bacteroidia; order Cytophagales; family Cyclobacteriaceae; genus Tunicatimonas. The sequence goes on along the minus strand of JBASAY010000028.1, from coordinate 846 downwards.
CTTCCGGCGACTCACCCCAGCCCAGCGCAGGGCGTGGTAGCCGATGGCGCTCTCAAAGTAGGCGGCGTAGGCGTGCCCGGCCTTATCGAGCTGCAACCATCCCGCGTTGTCGTTGTACCAGTGGAAGGGCGTCCGCTCGTGGTTGCGGTACCACACGAACTGCAGGTACGAGAGTCCCGCTGCGTAAAAAGCTGATTCAGCAATGATCACCGTGCGCAGCCGGGCGGGGTTCAGGGTGTCGGGGTAGGAGCGGGGTTGGGCAGCGGTTGAATAAGAACCGATAACGAAGCACAATAGCAAAAACGCACGGTAGAAATTTCTCATGAGCAAACTTCCGAGACAAGCCTGGTTGTGGTAACTTTACCAAACTACTAATTTTAAGGCAGACTTATTAAACGATCAAAGATGACTGATAACGTAGAAGACATTGAAAACGCAGTGAAGCGACTCTCTCCCGACCAGCTAAAGCAGTTTCGTGCGTGGTATGAAGAATTCGATGCCGACCTTTGGGATCAACAAATAAAAGAAGATGCTAAAAATGGAAGGTTAGATGATCTCGCCAAAGCAGCATTAGCTGACCATAAAGCGGGACGATCCCAGAAACTGTGAATCACTACGCAAGCCTATCGTTCTGGTCAGCATACAGAGCATTGCCAAGTAACATACAAGATCTTGCTGATCGCAACTACGATATTCTGAAGATGAATCCCGCTTATCCATCGCTTCACTTCAAGAAAGTCAGTAGCTATTGGTCAGTCAGGGTTGGTATTCACTACCTAGGGCGTGTTGACATATAGATTAACGAGAGATTTTGAGGACAGTTTTCGTCTGATTAAGGCGCTTGAG